>JBDGQM010000183.1:0-15991 GCA_042219065.1 Salinibacter sp.
TCGCGGAGCTTTCGACCGACGCCCGCGAGGTGCGCGAGAACAACCGCGAGTACACCATGGAGAACGGCACGCGGGTGTACGTCCTCGGCGACGGCCGCCTCGTGAACCTGGCCGCGGCGGAGGGCCACCCGAGCGAGGTGATGGACATGAGCTTCGCCAACCAGTTCCGCGCCCACCTCGACCTCGTCCAGCGCCACGAGTCCGACGCGATGCTGGAGGACAAGGTCTACGACATCCCGCAGGAGATGGACGACGAGATCGCCCGCGTCAAGCTGCAGACGATGGGCATCGAGATCGACGGCCTCTCTGAGGACCAGGAGCACTACGCCACGGACTACTCGGCCGGCACGTAGGCCGTTTGGGAATGGGCGAGAAGGGGAGCGGGAGTGGAGCGCTCGCTCTGCTCCGTCTCCTGGCCGTACATTTTGCAAACAGACGCGTCGCTCTGTCCCGAGCGTGCTCGGGGCGGAGCGGCGCTTTTCTTTGCCCCGGAAGCATCGATCGACCGGTGCCGGAACGAGTGCGTCTGCGTTACTCCGCCGTCTCCAGGTCCGGCTCGGCGAACTCGTCGTACTCCTCGCGGTGGATGTCAATGCCCGCGTCCTGGAGCTTGGCTTCGATGCTCTCGTAGCCGCGGTCGAGGTGGTAGACGCGCAGCACGTCGGTACGGCCCTTGGCGATCATGCCCGCCATTACGAGCGAGACGCCGGCGCGGAGGTCGGTGCTCATCACCTTCGCCCCCTTCAGCGGCGCGCCGCCGTGCACGGTGGCCGTGTTGCCGTCCACTTCAATCTCCATGCCGAGACGCTGCAGCTCCGGCACGTGCTTGAAGCGGTCGTCGTAGATCGTGTCCGTCACGGTGGCCGTGCCGTCGGTACAGCCGAGAAGAACGGTCCACTGGGCCTGGAGATCGGTCGCGAACCCGGGGAAGGGGGCCGTCTCGATCGAGACGGGGCGGAGATCATCGGGACGCGTGACGGTCACCGTGTCGTCGCCGTACGACACGTCGACGCCCGTCTCCGCCAGCTTCTCCTTGAAGACCGGCCCCAGGTGCTCGTGGGTGCCCTCGTGGATGTCAACCGGCGTTCCGGGCTCGCTCGCGGTGGCGGCCATGAGCATAAAGGTGCCCAGTTCGATGCGGTCCGGCGTATTGCGGAAGGTGCCGGTGTTGAGGTGATCGACGCCCTGAATTTCGAGGGTGCGCGTGCCAAGGCCGTCAATCTGCGCGCCCATGTCCTGCAGCGCCCAGCCAAAGGCCACCACGTCCGGCTCCGTCGCGGCGTTTTCGATCTTGGAACTACCCCGGGCCGTGACGGCGGCCAGCAAGAGGTTGATCGTCGCGCCCACGCTCACCGGCTCGAGGCGGAAGGTGCCGCCCTCGAGTCCGCCCGTCGGCGTCGAGGCGTGCACGTAGCCCTCGTCGAGCTCAATCTCGGCCCCGAAGGCCTTCATGCCGTCGATGTGCAGGTCCACGGGGCGGGGCCCCCACGCGCAGCCGCCGGGCAGCGACACTTTGGCGCGGCCGCAGCGCCCCAGCAGCGCCCCCAGCATGTAGAAGGAGGCCCGCATCTTCTTGACCATCTCGTAGGGAGCCACGGGCGTGTCGATGGTGGTGGCGTCCACCGACAGGGTGTGCGCATCCGGGTCGAAAGTGACGGACGGCCCGCCGTACCGAATGACCTTGGAGAACGTACGCACGTCCCGGAGGTCCGGCACGTTGGTGATGGTAGAGGGGCCCTGGGCGAGAAGTGTAGCGGCCATGAGGGGCAGCGCGGTGTTCTTCGACCCGCTAACGGTGAGCGGGCCTTTTAGCGAGGACGGGCCGCGAACGACGAGTTTATCCATGGAGCAACGCTGAACGGGTAGAAGATGAGGGGGGGTCGACGGAACCGGTCTCCGTCAAAGTGACGGAGCACTGAATGCGGCTGAAGAAGAGATTGTTCGTGGAAGCTCCCGCCAATATTCGTTGGAGCCGAGTCGGAATCAGGGCGAATCAGCGGTCCCGCGTCTACGTTAGGGAAAACCCCTGAGGCAAAAATCGCCCGGGGTTCGAATTGTGCATACGCATATTTTCCACGTCGCAGCTCTATGGAGCGTGTCTACCTCGATCATGCCGCCACCACGCCCCTCAATCCTGAGGTCTTTGAGGTGATGAAACCGTATCTGCTGGAGGAGTACGGCAACGCGTCGTCCGTACATCAGCTGGGGCGGCAGGCGCGGGTCGCGATGGAGGAGGCCCGGGAACGCGTCGCCGCGTGCCTTGGGGCAGAGCCGAGCGAGATTGTGTTCACCAGCGGCGGCACCGAGGCCGACAACCTGGCCCTCAAGGGCGTGCTGCAGGACGCCTCGTCCAACGGCGCCCCCGCAGGCCTGATCACCTCCGCCGCCGAGCACGAGGCCGTGCTGCGTCCCGCCGAACGCCTCGCGGAGCACGGCCACCCCGTCGAGATCCTCACGCCGGACGACCACGGCGCCGTGTCGCCCGCACAGGTCGAGGCGGCCCTGGACGACCGCACGGCACTCGTGTCGCTGATGCACACCAACAACGAAATTGGGGTTCAGACCGACATCCCGGCGGTGGCGGAGGTCTGCCACGATCGCGACGTGCTCCTGCACTGCGACGCCGTCCAGGCGGCGGGCCTGCACCCGCTGGACGTCGACGATCTCGGCGTCGATCTGTTGTCGATGTCGGGCCACAAGTTCTACGGGCCGAAGGGCGTGGGCGTGCTCTACGTGCGCAACGGGGTGGACCTCGGGCCGCTCGTCGAAGGCGGGTCGCAGGAGCGCGAGCGGCGGGGCGGCACCGAGAACGTGCCCGCCGCGATCGGGCTGGCCGAGGCCCTGGAGCGGGCGGCGGCAGAGGCGGAAGAGCGGTCGGCCCGTCTCTCCCGCCTTCAGCGGCGCCTCGTCGATGGGCTCGACGACGCCGTGCCGGGTCCGTACGTTCTCAACACCCCCATTGAGGACACATCCGTCGCGCCCCACGTGGTGAACGTGGCCTTTCCCCCGGACCCCTCCACCGAAGAGCCCCTGGACGGGGAGATGCTGATCCTGAACCTGGACATGCAGGGGGTGCTCGTCTCCGCCGGATCGGCCTGCACGAGCGGGGCGCTGGAGCCGAGCCACGTGCTCACGGCGATCGGCCTCGATCGCCCCACCGCCTCCGCTGCCGTCCGCTTCTCCCTGGGAGCGAAGACCACCGAAGAGGACATCGACTACGCCCTGGAGACGCTCCGGACCACCCTGGAGCGCATGCGCTGAGCGTTTTCGGCTCTTTTGGAGATTGTTGCTCCCCTCGCAGCACGAGCCTCCCATGGACACGTCCCTGCTCGTCTTCGCCAAAGTCCCCCGGCCGGGCGCTGTCAAAACGCGGCTGACCCCCGCGCTGACCCCCGAAGAAGCCGCCCGGGTCTACACGGCCTTCCTCCGCGATACGCTCCGTCAGGTCGTCCAGTTGGAGGTGGACGAGGTGCGCCTGTATCTCGCCCCGCCGCTTCCCGACGATGGAATCGACGGCCTTCCGGCGGCGGTGAGCGTCCACGAGCAGAACGGGGACGGGCTGGGCGCGCGCATGCACCGTGCCTTTCAGGAGACCCTGCGAGACGATGCCGACCGGGCCGTGCTGATGGGCAGCGACCACCCGACCCTGCCGTCCGCGTTCCTCCGGCGGGCGGTTCGGAGCCTGGAGGCGGCACAGTCGCTCTGCGTAGGACCCACGGAGGACGGCGGCTTTTATCTTCTCGGGATGAGCACCGTATATCCTCAGCTGTTTGATGGCATGAGCTACAGTCACGCCGAGGTCTTCGCCGACACGCTGGCGCGGGCCGAACAGACGGACGCCGAGGTCACCGTCCTTCCGGAGTGGTACGACGTGGACACGCCGCAAGACCTGGACCGGATGCGGGCGGACCTGGCGACCGACGCGGTCGAGGCCCCTAACACCCGACGAATTGCCGATCGCCTCCGTCTTGAGACGATCTCGAATCGCACGTCCGACTCGACATGAGTCTGTTTTGGGCCGGTGTTGGCGTGCATCCCCCAAAATTGCAGCCCTGAGGCGCTGGGTCTTGGAACCGGTTCCAAAATCTTATATGTTGCAGGTAGACCACACTCACTTCTTCTAATAAATGAGCCCGGGACCGCAATGAATGCACAAAATCACCCTTCGTCCTACTCCGGCGACGGCTCTCCCGACGGCGAGCTTGGCGAGTTCAAGACCCTCGAGCAGTTCATTCTTGAACGGCAGGACGCGTTTTCGCACTCGACCGGGGCCTTTTCGCGCCTGCTGCGCGACATCAGCCTCGCGGCGAAGATTGTCAACCGTGACATGCGCCGCGCCGGGCTGATCGACGTGTACGGCAGCACGGGCGAAACCAACGTGCAGGGGGAGGTTCAGCAAAAGATGGACGCCCTCGCGCACCGCGAGTTCGTGCAGGCGTTGCGGCGCGGCGGCGAGTGCTGCCTCATCGGGTCCGAAGAGCACGCAGAAGCCATCCCGCTGAGCACCCTGTCGGAGGAAGGGGACGGCGAGTACATCGTTCTGCTGGATCCCCTCGACGGCTCGTCGAACATCGACGTGAACGTCTCGGTGGGCACCATCTTCAGCATCTACCGTCTCCCCGACGAGTACGACAAGGAAGAGCCCGCCCCCGAGGCCGCCCTCCAGCCCGGGACCGAGCAGGTGGCGGCCGGATACGTCGTTTACGGACCCTCGACGACGCTCGTCTACACCACAGGCAACGGCGTGAACGGCTTCACGCTGGACCCCTCCATCGGCGAGTTTCTGCTGTCGCACCCCAATCTCAAGACCCCGTCGCGCGGGCGTATCTTTTCGATCAATAGCGGCTACTACCACTCCTTCGGGGACGGACTCCGTTCGTACCTCGATTGGCTCCAGCAGCAGGATGCGGAGACGAATCGCCCCGCGAAAACCCGCTACATCGGGTCGTTCGTGTCGGACTTCCACCGCAATCTGCTGAAGGGAGGCATCTACATGTACCCGGCCACCGACGGGAGCCCGGAGGGCAAGCTCCGGCTCATGTACGAGGCGAACCCGATGGGCTTTATCGCCGAGCAGGCCGGCGGGGCCGCCTCGGACGGCCACACGCGGATTCTGGAGAAATCGCCGGAGAAGTTGCACCAGCGCACCCCGCTCTTCATCGGCAGCAAGGAGATGGTCCGCCGGGCCGAGGCGTTTGTGCAGGGCGAGCCGGACCGCGCCCTCCCGGCCTGAGAGGGCGGCTGCGCCGCTGTGCTGTGCCGGACGCCAGAGCCATGGGCCGAATCGCAGGGCGGTAGGGCCGCCCCGAGAAGACGCCCGGATCGGGGAACCTGGGTTGTCGATGCTGAGTCGCCCCGGTCGGTTCACACGTCAAGAGAGGGATTCCTCGGCTCGTCTATCGGCCCCGGATGCCCCCGACGTTATGACACCCGGGACGGATGTGTCTACCAACGCGGTCCGTTCTGTGAATCAATTCCGGGGGTCTCATGCTGAGTCAAGTCTGGAGCAGTACCACGCACGGGGTGGAGGCGATCCCCGTCGAACTCGAAACGAACGTCGCCTCCGGCATGCGAGGACTCTCCGTCGTAGGGCTCCCGCGGGCGGCGGTGCGCGAGAGCTTCGACCGCGTGCGCGCCGCGCTCGAAAACAACGGCATTCCCGTGGAGTGGGGCCGTATCACCATCAATCTTGCCCCGGCCGACGTGCCGAAGGAGAGCGCGGCCTTCGACCTGCCGATGGCGGTCGGGTGGGTCGCGGCCAGCGGCGACACGGTCAACGGCGACGTGCTGGATCGGTACTGGCTCACGGGCGAGCTGGCGCTCGACGGCACGGTGCGCCCGGTCAACGGCGTGCTGCCGATGGCCCTGAAGGCGCGGGAGGAGGGCTACGAGGGCGTGCTGGTGCCCGCCGAAAACGCCGCCGAGGCCGCCGTGGTGGACGAGCTCACGGTGTTTCCGGTCGAGACCGTCACCGAGGCGTTCGACATCTTGCAGGACCCGCACGGCGCCGAGGCGCCCGAGCCGTACACGAATGACCTCGACGCCATCTTCGACGAGGCGCGCCGGTACCGGCGCGACCTGAGCGACGTGCGGGGGCAGGAAAATGTGAAGCGGGCGCTCGAAGTGGCGGCCGCCGGCGGGCACAACGCGCTGATGGTCGGCCCGCCCGGCTCCGGCAAGACCATGCTGGCCCGCCGCATGCCCACCATCCTACCGCCCCTCACCACCGACGAGGCGCTCGAAACCACGAAGATCCACTCCGTCAGTGGGGATTTGCAGTCTGAGCACGGCATCCTGGCCAGGCGTCCGTTCCGGGCGCCCCACCACACGATCTCCGACGCCGGTCTTTGCGGCGGGGGCGCGCACCCGACGCCGGGCGAGATCTCCCTCGCCCACAACGGCGTCCTCTTCCTCGACGAACTGCCCGAGTTTCAGCGGCGCGTGCTGGAGGTCCTCCGCCAGCCGATGGAAGAGGGGCGCATCACCATCAGCCGGGCCGAGACGACCGTCACTTACCCGGCCCGCTTCATGCTCATCGCGTCGATGAACCCGTGCCCCTGCGGCCACCTCAACGACCCGAATCAGGAGTGCGTGTGCACCCCGGCGCAGGTGCAGCGCTACCTCGGCAAGATTAGCGGCCCGCTCATGGACCGGATCGACCTGCACGTGGAGGTGGCGCCGGTCGACTTCGACGAGATGAGCGCCGACCGCACCGGCGAGTCGTCCGCCACGGTGCGGAAGCGCGTGGTGCGGGCCCGCGAGCAGCAGTCGCGACGCTTCGGGGGAGCGGAGGACATTTACTCCAACGCGCAGATGGACGCCCAGCGCGTCCAGGAGCACTGCGACCTGAACGAGGCGGGCGAAAACCTGCTGCGCACGGCGTCCGATCGTCTCGGCCTGAGTGCGCGCGGCTACACTCGTATCCTGAAGGTGGCGCGGACGGTCGCTGACCTAGAGCAGTCCGGGCCCATCCGGCCGGAGCATGTGTCCGAGGCCATTCAGTACCGCTCGCTCGACCGGGACTGGTGGCAGGGATGATGCCGCCTCAGCTTTTTGGGAGACTCGTCCAAGGATCCTCTGTTTCTCAGGGGGACTGCCCCGCTCGCTCCGTCGCCACCAGGACCCGCATGTTCAGCGCCTGCGCGGCGGAGGCCACCGCGGCAAACTGGCCGATGCTGGCCTCCTGATCGGCGCGCATGATCAAGAACTCCTGGTCGGTGCGGGTCGACCGAAGCTCATCGACCAGGCGCGATTTCGGCACTGGGGAGTCGGCGACGTAATAGGTCCCGTCCTTGGTGAGCGACACCGTGATCGACTGCTCGGTCACCGGCGATGCGCTGTCGACCTGCGGCAGGTTGACCTGAATCCCCATCTGGGGGATAAAGCTCGACGTGAGCAGAAAGAAGATGAGCAGCAGCAGGACGACGTCCGTCATGCCCGCGAGGCTGAAGGTCGTCATCGGCTCGCGGGACGGAGAGAAGTCGAGGGGCATGGCGGGGGCGAGGTGTCGTTGCGGTGCTGATCGCGAAAGCAGGTCTCTCTTCTCCGTGCCGATACCGACATCCGTATTAGGAGGGCAGCTCTTCTTTGCGGTCGGGGGAGACCGGTTCCTGCAGGAGGTCGATGAAGTCGGTGGCGGAGCGCTCCATGTCGTTCGAGATGCGGCGGATGCGACCCATCAGGTAGTTGTAAGAGAAGAGCGCCAGAATGCCGACCAGCAGGCCCGCCGCGGTGGTGATAAGGGCTTCCCAGATGCCTCCGGCTAGCACGGAGGGATTCACGTTGCCCTGGAGGTCCTGGATTTGCTGAAAGGCCTTGATCATCCCCACCACGGTGCCGAAGAAGCCGAGCATGGGAGCGATGCCTGCGATGCTCGCCAGCAGGTTCGTCCGTTTTTCCAGGTCGAACGTCTCGTGCTTACCGGCGGCCTGCACGGCGTCCTGAATTTCGGAGATGGGACGGCCGAGGCGTTCGAGTCCCTTCTTTAGGATGCGAGTGATGGGGACGTCTTTGTCGTCGCAGTACTGGATGGCGGACTGCACATTGCCGTTGCGCACGTACTCGCGGACCCGTTCGGTGATGACCTCGGGGTTCGAGGACGCCTGCCGAATGGTAATGAGTCGCTCGATCAGAAGGTAGACGGTGAGCACGGAGAGCAGCACCAGCGGAATCATCACCCAGCCGCCCAGCACCAGAATGTCGAGCATCGACGCGGCCTGGCCCGAGGCCGCCTGGCTGGTATCGACGGCGGTGGTGTCCACCTGTTCGGGAAGGAGCGTCGGGACCGTCAGGAGAGCAGAAAGCACAAAGAAGGGGCAGAAAGTCGGTGTGAGAAATCGTTAACGCAGTTCGTGGAGCCACGCGCCGGAGGGCAACATCGACGCGTTTGCATCGAGGGCGCGCTGGGCGGCCGCCTCCGAATCGTACCGTCCCACCGCTACTCGGTACAGGGTTCTACTGTCGGTGGTGGTGGGCATCACCTCTGTGCTATTGAACTGGTCTTCGTACTTCGCAGCGGTTTCCTCAGCGTTGGGGCGGGAGGAGAGGGATGCAACGACGATGGTCCAGGCGCCCGGTTCCATATTGGCGGCGTCGCCGGAATCATCTCCGGGCGGGATCCCCGCGTGACGTTCCGTCTGGCCGTCGGCCGACGCGTCGTCGGGGGCCTGGTCGGGCGACTGATTGGAGCCCTCGGGATCGGCCGACTGCGTCGTCTGCTGGTCGGAGGATTCGTAGGTCGCTGAGTTCGACGACCACAGGGTCGTCTCACTGAAGACGAGCCACCCGATTCCCACGAGGACCACGAGCGCCAGCAGACTGCCGATCAGGGAGTACGACACGGACGAGCCGACCGGCGCTTCCTCGTCCTCCTCTTCGGACGGCGCTTCCTCGTCCGCCCCCTCCGGGGGAGCACCGCCGTCGCCCGGGGGCGGCATGTCTGCTTCGTCGCCGTCGTCTTCGTCCTCGATGGGGTCCAGCGTCGGGATGGAGGGCTCCGCTGACTCCCCGGCCTCGCCGGGGACCCCTCCGGGCCCGGGAGTGGCCGGTTTTGCGGGGGCGTCGTCGGGCTCAGGGCCGACCGGCTGATCGGGAGTTTCTGTCGGCTCGTCGTCCCCGTCCTCGTCCATCGGATCGAGCGCCGGGGCCCCCTCGTCGTCGGTGGTGGGGAGCGGCTCGTCGTCGGGGGACTGGGGCTCGGCGGGGGAAGGCTCGGCGGGGGAAGTGTCGTCGTCTTCCTCCGAAGATTCCCGCAGGGACGGGGGCGCGTCGTCTTCGGGCCGGGCCGAGGGGGGACCGGCAAGGTCCTCGGGGGAGAGGCCCTCGAACTGATGGTTGACGCGTCGCCGCAGCGACGGGCTGGGAATGAACGCCAGGGTCCCGTCGTCTTCCTGGAAGGTGCCAAGGTCCGACAGATGAACGCCTTCGGACGCGGCCCGGTCCTTCAGTTCCTGCAGCATGCTTTGCAGAAGCGCCTGGGTCCGGTTGGGCGAGATGTCGAGCCGCTCGGCAAGGAGGGGCGTGATCGGTTCGGGGTCGGGCATAGGCAGGTCGGCTCGTAACGAATTACTCCTGTTCCGGGTCGAAGATCACCACGTTTCGGGGGGGAACCAGTTGACGCTCGCCCTCGGACTCCTCCACTTCGCTCGGGCGATGCTCCACGGAAAATGTTCCGAGGCCGGGCACCTCCACCGCTTCCCCCTCCTCCAGCTGTTCGCGGAGGATGTCAACGAATGCGTCGATGACGTCTTCGGCCGTGGGAGAACTCATGATCAGCGTGGGTGCGTAAACGAGAGTAGGGATGGGCGTTCCGGGCCACTGCCCCGGCGGCCCGCCGATCTGGATGGGGGCGCTGCGGGATGGGGATATCGTCAGATGGCGCTCCCAAACATAGTGATCCGCGGGGATCTTTGTAAATTCGAGTTGTGAACAGATGATCGCGCTCGTCTTGGGCGAACGGGACGGCCGGGCATGACTCCTGGGGCCGTGCGGCTGCGCGGCGGAGCCATCCGTGGCATGCCTGTCGCGCCGGCGTCGTCTACCAGTTCAGACGAAGGCCGACCGACACCTGAGCGGGCGGGCGGGGATGATTTTTCCAAAGCGTGAGCGTGCCCGAGGAGAGATGCTCGGCCCGCGCCACGATGGCGGCCTGATCCCCGAGGGCGTAGGTGCCTTCGAGATCCAGGGTGAGGTACGAGTCAAGGCGATCGTTGGCAACGCTGGCGTCCCGGGGACTCTGGAACTGGGTCTGCGCCTCCAGAAATCCATCGCCGTCGGCGAACGAAACGGCCAGCATCGCGTCGGCTGTGATCGGGGCAAAACTGGGGATCTCAGTGTCGGGCGACGTCAGCGTGCCGTCCCGCACCGACAGGCCCAGAGACGCCTGCACCCCCTCAACGCCCTGCAGCGCAATCTGGCCCCGGCCCTGCAGGATCCGGGCAGAGTTGTACCTGACATCATACAATCCACTTCGCGCGTCGTAGCTGAAGTATCGGTACGCGGGGGCGTACCGGTATCCGGCGGCCGCCACGAGTCGCACGGGGCCGAGACTGACGGTGAGTCCCGCCTCCGCGTTGGTTGTTTCGAGGGTGGGCTGGAGGGACGGGGCGTGCTGGGCGTACGGGTTGGTCGCGTAGAGCCGATCGAGGGACGTGTCGCCGAGTCGAGGGCGATTGTGAACGTGGAGACGTGTGCGGTCGGCAATTGCCCACTCAACCCGGACGGACGGAACGACAAAGGTCGCGTCCGCCGTCCCCCCCGGAGTCGCAGTGCGACGGGCGGGCGTCTCGTAGGCGAGGACGCGCGCCCCCGCCCGGATCGTCGTAGATTCCGTCTCGTACGCAGTAAGTTGTCCCCCGACGTCGAGGCTAAACGCCGTATCGTCCGGGGCATCGCCCCCAAACCAGGACCGCCGGAGGGTACCGTCGAAGTGAGGGCGGAGCGGGAGCGGGAGCGTGCCCGAGCCGTTCAGAGAAAACTGCTGCTGGGAGAACACCAACGCCGAACCACGCTGCGATGTGTACTCCATGTTGTCGTACCGCATCTCGACCTGGGTCGGGCGATCGCCGGTCGTCCGGAGACGGAAGGCGCCTCCAGCGGTGAAGGCTTCTCGTTTGGAGCTTGACGGGGAGAGTCCAAAGAGGGCATAGCGTTGAGCGCTGCCGTAAGCGTCCGCGGCGATCCGCAGGCCCGCCGGCGTGCGCTCGTACCGAAGCCGGGCCTCGGCCACGTCGTCGTCCGGATTATTCTCGATCCCAGTGTATTGGCCGTGAAGGGACAGCCGATCGTTGTCCGACAGCGGCACCCCGACGCGTCCCTCAAAGAACCGGGAAAAGTAGCGCCCCGTGCCGCCCTCCAAAAAGCCCTGTGCCGGATCGGCGACGGGCTCCATCGGCTCGGAGACCGTTTCCGGGATGGGCAGGCTCTCGGGGAGGTCGTCCAGCGTCTGCCGGTAGGAGCCGACGTAGGGCGTGCGATCGGCCGGCACGGCGGGCACGCGGGCCGGAGACGAAAACCCCGTCAGCGGCTGCCGCTCCAGGGACGGAAGGTCAATCTGGCGCTCGCCCCGGATTTCAATCTCGCGCGGCGCGATTTCGGGGAGCTGTGTGGTGTCGGGATCCTGGCCGTACACCGTTGAGGCGGAAGCCAGGAGAACGGCGAGGGCCAACAGCGGAGGCGTGTGGGAGGACGAGAGCATCAAAGCCAAGCCGTGGTTCGAAAAAGGAATCCGGGAACTGGGTGCGCGGGAGGTGCGGGCAGGGCGTGAGGACTACGAGGTCGTCTCCAGGGACTGCCGCTCTTCCTGGGCCGTCTCCGCGAACGGGGTGCCCGAATAGCGATTTTCGACCTGCTCGTAAAGCTGAACGGCCTGCCCCGTCTGGTCGAGGGCGCGGTACGAGCGGGCCTGCTCGAGCAGGGCGCGGGCCTCCCACTCCGGATAGCCGGCGAAGAGGGACGGCATGCGCTCTAGCTCGCGGATTGCTGCTTGGGCGTCTCCCTGCGTACGAAGGGTGCGGCCGAGCCGGTAGAGGGCTTCGGCCCCCGTCTCGCTGTCGGCCGATTTGACGACGCGTCGATAGAGGTCCTGCGCGTCGCTCGTCCGTCCCTGTTGCTCCCGAACGCGGCCCAGCCCGAGCCGGGCGGCCTGCTGGAGGGGGCCGCCAACCCCGGACTCGATGATTTTTGACAGCAGGGCCTCGGCCGCGTCGGTGCGTTTGAGTTGAAGGAGGGCCTTGGCCTGTCCGTACCGGGCCTGAGCGCGCAACGCCTCGGGGGCTTGGTCGCTCTCCGCCGCGGCCCGGTAGGCCTCCAGGGCCTTCGGGTAGGCGTCCTGGTCGAGATGGATGTCTCCAAGCCGGAGGCTACCCTCGGCGAAGTATTTACTGTCGGGGTACTGGTCGACCAACTGTCCGAGGTAGTTCTTCGCCTCGGTGTACTGGTCGAGATCCGCGTTGAGGAGGCCGAGGTGGTAGTACGCCCCCGGAAGAAACGACGACGTGGAGGCGGTGCGCACGAACCTGCGGAACAGCCGGAGGGCTTGCTTCGAGTCGCCCCGCTGGAACGCGGCGCGGGCCCGCTGATACCGGAGCCGATCGCCTAGGTTGGCGTCCGGATTGCTCTCCGCAATCGACGTGATCAGTTCGTCGGCCCGGTCCGCCTGCCCCGCCGCGTTGAGGGCAAAGAACAGACTCGACGCCGCCTCGCTGGCGGAGGGGCTATCGGGATAGGTCTCGAGCACCGTGCGGTACGCGGTCACTGCGCTTTTCATTTCCCCGGCGTTGTAGTAGGTGTCGCCGAGTGCGTACTGGGCCCGCGGGGTTCGGGAATGGTCGGGATACTTGTCGATCAGGTTGCGGAAGGCGGCCCGGGCCTTTTCGTAGCGCTGCTGCTGAAAGTGGATGTCTCCGATCCGGTACAGGGCATCGGGCCGCCAGGGGCTGTCCGGAAAGCGCTCGACGAGACGCTTCAGCCGGTCGAGAGCAGCGTCGGGGCGGTCGGCAAAGTAGAGCGCCCGTCCGCCCTGATAGAGGGCGTACTCCGTGCCGTCCCCGCCGACCTTCTGATACGCGGCGATGGCGTCCTCGTATCGCTTGAGGGCAAAATAACAGTCCGCGAGGCGGAGCTGGGCGTCCTGGCGGTACGGGACGGCCGTCGAGGACGCCTCATAGGTGGAGAGGAACTGTCGAAACTGGCGCGCCGCCCGCTCGAACTGACGCTCCTTGAAGTGCGTCCAGGCGAGCGCGTACTGTCCCCGCGCCCGCCGCGTGCCCTGCGGGGCCGTGTTGAGATATTGCTGAAGGAGGGCGCGGGCACGGTCGTACTGTTCCTGCTGATAAAACGCGTCGGCGCCCCAGAACAGAGCGTCCTGGCCGCGGTCCGTGTCCGGATGCTGCTTCGCCAGCGAGCGAAAGTCCGAGCCCGCCTCGGCGTAGCGGCCATTTTGGTAGAGCGTCCAGGCCTTCTGGAAGCGGGCCTCGATTTGCACCGACGCAGACCCTGCTCCCGACAGCTTCTCGGACTGCGCGTACGCCTTTAAGGCCCGGTCCAGCCGATCGGTGGCCAGGTAGGCGTTGCCGAGCCAGTAGCGCGCGTCGTCCGCCCGGCCTTCAGGGGCGTCTCCTTGCACGAGCGGGCGGAGGGCTTCCGCCGCGGCCTCGTACTGCTCGCGCTGGTAGCGGAGAAGCCCGATCTCGTAGCGGGCTGCCGCCTGGAGGTGGTCGTTGTCCGCGTCGAGCACGCGCCGGTACAGCTGAAGCGCCTGCTCGTGCTCGCCGAGCAGGGCTCGGTTCACGGCTTCGTAGTACGTGGCCTCGGTGGCGATGGGGGCGTCGGTCGATCGGGCCTTCTTGAAGGCCGCCGCGGCCCTCTCGTACTGCTCCGACTTGTAGTACTGCCAGGCGAGGCCGTACTGGGCCAGGGCGGCGTACGAGCCATTGGGCGCCTCGTCGAGGATCGACTGGTACTGGGTGCGGGCCGCCTCGGGCTTCCCCAGCTGATTGTAGGTCTCTCCCAGCACGAACAGCGCCCGCGTTCGCTCCGAGCCGGTGAGGCCGGGGAGACGCCGCCGGAGTTCGTCCGCGGCGGCCTGGTACCGCTCCAGCCGGTAGTAGACTTCGCCCAGAATGGTCCCGAGATTCTGGGCAAAAGCCGAATTCGGGTACCGATCGCCGAGTTGCTCGAAGGCAGCGGTGGCCCGGTCGTACTGTTCCTTCTGCACGTGGGTTACACCCTGGGCATAGAGCGCGGCCGGGGCCAGGTCGGCATTGGGGTACCGTCTGTGGACCTGTTCAAAGTGGACGAGGGCCGCGTCCAGGTTGTCCTGCTCTCGCTCGGTGCGGGCAAGCAGATAGAGGGCCTGCGCGCCCTCTTCGTCACTGTAGGGATCGCTGATAATGGCCCGAAGCTGCGTCTTTGCTCGTTTGGGCGCGCCCCGGTCCGCGTAGTACTGGGCGAGCCGGAGCTTGGCCGCCTGGGCACGCGGGTGAAACGGATACTCGCGCTGAAGGCGGCCGAGCAGGCGGCGCGTGTTCGCGTCGTCCCCCTGGGCAAGGGCGGACTGTGCCTCCAGGTAGAGCGACTGTGGCGCCGCAGCGTGCATCGGGTGCGCGTCTCGGAAGGCCGCGAGCGCCGAGGCGGCATCCGGATAGAGCTGCTGTTCGTACAACTGCACCGCCGCGCCCCAGTCCTGCGATGCGCTCGGGGCCTCCCGCTGTGCGTGGACGGGAACCGCGATTCCGCCAATCAACACGCAAAAGAGAAGAAATCGGCCCCACCGGGGGATCATTTTTGGGAATGAAAGAGTCATGTCCGAGCAGCCGCGGGCAAGGAATGAGTAGGGCAAATGTGCGGAATCTGTATTTCCTACGGCGCGAGGCGAGGGCGGTTCGTTCGTCCATCGGCGCCGCCCCGGAGATCGGGCGTCCCGCTCATCGAACGCGTGCCGCTCCTGTTTTATGCCGCTCCGAGCACGATTTTGTGTAGTCAGACCGTTTCCAACTGTTATGGCCGACGCTTCTCCCAACCCCGAGTCCCCCGACCCTGAGTCCCCTGATCCCGGGTCTCCCGATCCATTTTCGTCTCCGTCTCCCGACGATGACGCGGCGGGCGTCGACGAGGCCGAGGCGCCGCCCTGGGGAACGGAGGCCCCCAAGTTTGGACAGGAGGACCCGGACGAGTCCTTCGCCGTGGACATGGCGCGACTCTGGGTCAAGCAACACCAGAAGGCGACGATGCTTGGGGCCTTCGCGGTCGGCGTGTTCGTCGGCGCTCTCCTCCGAGACTGAACGCCAGAGTTGATTGGTCGGCGGGCAGGGGGAACGGAACGGACACACGCCCTCCCCCTCGACCGGCCGCACTGTTGCATCCTTTCCACAACGATCCCCACTCCCAATGAGCACCGACGAGTCTCAATTTGATTCTCCCTCGTCCTCTCCGTCGAATAGCCCCCCGGAAGACGGTCCGGACCTTGAGTCCCAGGAGGACCTGCATGAACTTGTGGGCGAGCTTCGGGCCGAAGTGACGCGGCTCCGAGCCCAGCAGGCGAAGCAGCAGGCCGAAAGCTGGATCCAGCGGCATCCCATGCTGGCCGTCTGTCTGTCGACGGCGCTCGGGGCCGCCGCCGGATACGGCCTTGCGGAGGCCACCCGAGACCGACCGCCCACGCTCTCGGAGCAGGCGCAACGTCGACTCCAGACGCTCGCCGAGGAGGCGCGCGAGATCGCGTCCGATGTCGGCCGGGAGCTGTCGGATCGCGCGGCCCGGTCCGGCGAAGAGGTGCGCGCTCGGGCCGAGGACACGGGCCGCCGGCTGGCCGAACGGGTGCAGGAACAGGGGGAGGCGGCCCGGGAAGGCGCACAGACCCTGGCCCGTCGTGCGTCCGAGCAGGCCCAGGAGGTGGGGAGCGAAGCCGAGGAACGCCTCCGCCGCGCCACCGACGAGGTGTCCGAAGAGGCAAAAGAGATCAAAGAGACGCTCACGGAGGACGCCCAGGACG
>JBDGQM010000183.1:16091-21790 GCA_042219065.1 Salinibacter sp.
GTGTCCGAAGAGGCAAAAGAGATCAAAGAGACGCTCACGGAGGACGCCCAGGACGTGGTCGAAGAACAGGCGGCTTCTGTTCGGGACGCTGTGTCCGAGGCCGAGGAATCCTCGGCCCTCCGACAGTCGATCCTCACGGCCGCCGGACTGGCCGCCGGAGGATACCTGGCGTCCAAGATCCGAACCTGGCTGTAAGCAGGCGCTCGGAAACAGGGACTGCTCCCGTCGGCCTCCGGCCACGAGCCGCGTTCCGGATCTACCAGCGGACCCACCAGTGGGGAAGCTGCATGCGAGGACCGTGGACGCGCGTCGGCCCGATCCGATGAACGCGCGTCGGCCCGATCCGATGACGTCGGAACGGCAACGAAGACGTGTGTAACGGTCGCTGGTTTCAACGTACGGACCTGCGCACTGCTCGATCACTGACGTATTTCTCCTACAAGAATCCCCACGATGCCCACTTTTTTCGACAACGGTCGCCCGCATGATGGCCTCCGGTACGACGAGTACCGAGACAGATGGAAGGAACAGACCAAGGAAGACCTCCCGGACGGGGCCGATCCATCCGAGCGGAAGATGAAGCACTACCTGAACTACAACTGGAAGCGTCAGGGGCACGTCCACGAAGCCTACGACCCGTCGGCGGAGCTCCGCTCGGCCGTCGAATCGATTGACGATCCCCAGCTCTGGATGGTCCTCACAGAGCCGTGGTGTGGCGATTCTGCGTTTCTGCTCCCCGTCCTTGCCGAGGCGGCGGCGCTGAGCGAGGACGTCACGCTCCGCATCCTGCTGCGGGACGACAACCTCGACATCATGGACCAGTACCTCACCGACGGCAGTCGGAGCATCCCCAAGCTCGTGGCGTTTTCCGAGGATGGAGGCGAACGCTTCACGTGGGGCCCGCGGCCCGAGGGCGCGGCGCAACGGTTCCGGGCGCTGACCGACGAGTACGACGACAAGTCGGAGCTGATCGGCGAGTTTCTCGAGTACTACGAGGACGGCGGATGGCACGAGGCCGACGCCGAGCTTGCCGAGGCGATCCAGTCCGCGACCGAAACCCCTGTGCCCACCGCAGAGGGCTGAATTGCAGCACCCATTTCAACGCTGCGAGTTGGGGCCGTGGCCCGTCTGATTTCGACGAGGGACGGCCGGCCATGGGCCGTCGGTCAACGCGATCAGGCCTCCGGGGGACGGGGGGCCTCCGCGTACACCTCGAACACCGTGCGCTCGTCCGGCAGTTGGGCGGCCGCGACGACCTCCGTTTCCGGGTCGTAGGACTGAATGAGTTCGTGGAGCTTTGCAAAGTTTCCCTCCTGCGCGGCCGACTCGTCATTGAAGGTGAGGTATTTGAGGGGCGTCCGCTCGTTGTCGTTGGCCGACGGCCGGACCGTGAAGACGACGGCGCCACGTCCCCGCTGATTGTACTGCCGCCAGGCGTGGCGCGCGGCGGTGTCCCAGTGGGTGTCGATGAGCTGGTTGAGCAGGGCGGCGGGATCGGGGGGAGACATGGGGAGTGAGAAGCCTGACGGAGGGATCGGAGTCCTACAATGCACAGGCGGTCCACTCCGTTCAAGAAGCCACCTGAAGACTGCTTCTCGGCATTTATGGCTCAGCGTTTCTGTGAACGGCCGCCCACGAGCCGGTAGGCCTCGTCGGAGAGAGATTTGAAGGTCTTCCTACCGGCGCCAAACCTGATTGGATCGGTCCACGTCCGGATATTTCTCCTCCGGGTCAATTTCGACGCGCACGACGGGCGGCGTTCGAGGGACCTGAATTGTGCGGCGGGAGTGTCCGTTCAACCACGCTTCTACGGAGACCCGTCGTCGTTCTGTGGTCCCGTCCTTCCGGGTGACGACAATGGGGGCCGGCATGGGCGCCTGTCCGAGATTGGTCACCGTGATGGTCGTCGAGTCCTCTTGGGCCTCGACCGAGGTGATCGCCTGGTCCAGCGTCCCGGTCGTGTAGAGCCACGTGTGCCAGAACCAGGAGAGATCGCGGCCCGTCACGTCGGCCACTGTGTTGAAGAAGTCGTAGGGCTGCGGGTGCTTGCCCCACCACCGGTCCACGAAGGTCCGATACGCCCGCCGAAACGTCTGTTTGCCAAGGACCCCCCGGAGGGCCGCAAAGACCTGCGCTCCTTTATCGTACGGGAGGTCGTAATACACGCCGTACGGGATGCGGTCGCCGTGGCGCATGAGCGGAACCTCGGCACCGTCCCGGGCCACCTCCAGGTACTGGCGGCGTTGCCCCGGTTCTGAATCGTTCGCCCGCCCGCTGGGTCGCGGTCCGGGGCCGTAGATCATCCGCATGCCCTGTGCGGTGTTGAATTGGGTCATGCCCTCGTCCATCCATACGTAGCGCTTTTCGTTGGTCCCCACCTCCATCGGAATCCACATGTGGCCGACCTCGTGCATGAGATCGCCGGCCAACTTGAGGGTGTCGGCCCACGGCTGCATGATGGTGACCATCGGGTACTCCATGCCGCCGCCCCGCAGCACTCCCTCCATCGCGGTCATGGACGAGTAGGGATAGGGACGGAGATAACGGGACAGGGCCTCCACGGCGTTTCGGGTGTACCGCGCCCCTCCAACCGACCAGGCTGCAGCGGCCTCGGTGGGGCGGAAAAAGCTGTGGATGAGGACCGTGTCGGCGTCGGAGGACGCACGGGCCGACGACGGAGGTTGACGGACGGACCCGTCGCCTGAGAACCGGTTGGACGGGGGCGGCACCAGGGCGCTAGTAGCGTCCCAGAGGTACTGATCGCTCGTCCCCCACGCGAAGTCCCGGACGCTTTCGGCCCGGAAGTGCCAGGTTGCCGTAGGCCCGTCCGCCGTTGTCGCCGCCCCTGTGCCCCGCTCGCCCGCCTCCAGGATGGGCACCACCTGCCCTGTGCGACGGGCGCGGCGGAGGCGGCGCCGGGACCGGGCGGAAAGGACCTCGTCCGGATTCTGGAGTGTCCCTGTGGCCCCGACCAGCCAGTGTCGAGGGACGGTCAGATGCACGTCGTAGTCGGCCTGTCCCATGTAGAATTCGGCCTGTCCGGTGTACGGCTCTGCCACCCATCCGCTCACATCATCGTAGACGGCAACCTGAGGGTACCAGTATCCCAGGAAGTACACGCCGTTGTCCCGGCCCTCCTTGCCGTCGGCAGGGGCCGGAGGAACCTCGTGGGACCATTCGAGGGAGAGGTGAACGCTGTCCTGGGGGCGGAGAAGGGTGGGAAGGCGGAGCCAGGCCACCGTGCCGTCCACGTGATACCCCGCCACCGAGTCCGGGGCCGAGCGGAGAAGCAACTGTCCGTTTGCCGCCACCCGCTGCAACGATACCCCGCCGGTCACAGGGACAGACTCCCGACGGGCGACGTCCGGGGCGTAGAGATTCTGACGGAGATGCACCGCCACGCGCCGCAAGGTGTCGGGGGAGCGGTTGACGTACGTGATGGTTTCCTCGCCGACGAGTCGATGGCGGGCCGGGTGGAGTTGGGCCTCAATCCTGTAGCGGGCGAACTGCTGCCAGTACTCCGGACCCGGTCGGCCCGTCCGGGTTCGGGTCCCCTTCTGTACCGCCCGGGTGAAGCCGGGGGGCTCGGAGATGGTGTACCGGTTGGCGGTCTCCGGATTTGGGGGTTGAACCGTCGGAGCGGGGCGCGTCTGGGCCTGGGTCGAGCCGGGCAGGCCTGCCCCGAGTCCCAAAACCACCACCAAGAGTCCGATGAGTGGAAGGAAGGAGGACGTTCTCTCCGGGAGATTAGGGGCTGAAGAAAGGCCAGAAAATGACGAGAACAGGTTCACGGGGAAGCGGAAACGGAAAATCGGAAGGCCAACTCTTCCAGAAGAAACCAGAGTCCCCGCCAATTATCAATGGCGCGGGCGGACATTGCCCCAAAAAGGTTCTGTTATTGATGCCGATTAAGAGTTGCCGGTAACTCGCTCAAGAGCCCGGAATGTCGTCCCGAAAAATTCCCAAGCCCGTCATCCCGCACTCCGATGCGGGATCTCTTCGGGGAAGGCGCCGCTGTATTCGAGGAGATCCTGAGTCAAGCTCAGGATGACAAGCCTTCGATTGGAATTTTTCGGGACGACAGGGCCACGTTTGCCTCAACACTTAATTCGCATTATTGCAGGAAAAGCTGAACCCCAAAAGCTTCTTTGGGGAGGGAAAACGAGGTGCTCGGCGAGAAACCAGCGGCGCCGGAGACAAAAATGGGAGCTACTCCGCGGTCGCCGTCTCGGCGGCGTCGGGCTCTTCGTGGAAGTACTGGTACACCGTTTCCGCCTTCGCGGGGCCGACGACGGACGCCATGGCCCCCTGGTCGGCGTCCTTGACTTTGGCGACTGAGCCGAACTCCCCCAGAAGCTTCTTCGCCGTCTTGGGTCCGATGCCGTGGATGTCGAGGAGTTCGGACTGGAGGGTTTGCTTTTTGCGCCGCTTGCGCTGGTACGTGACTGCGAAGCGATGCGCCTCGTTGCGCACCTTCTGGAGGAGCTGGAGGGCCGGGCTGTCTTTTCCGATGAGGATGGGGGCCGAGTTGCCGGGGGTGAACACTTCCTCCAGCCGCTTCGCGAGGCCGATCACCTGAAAGCGGCCAAGCAGCTCCAGCTCTTGCAGCACCTCCACGGCGGCGTTCAGCTGTCCCTTCCCCCCGTCAATGACGACGAGATCGGGCCACGGGCCGTCCTCGTCGATCATCCGGCTGTAGCGGCGCTCCACCACCTCCCGCATCGCCTGATAGTCGTCGGGCGTGCCGTCCTCGGTCGAGCGGATCTTGTAGGTGCGGTAGTCACTCTTCCGGGGCGTCCCGTCCGTAAAGACCACGCAGGACGCGACGGTCTCTTTCCCGCCGTGGTGCGACACGTCCATCCCGTCGATGCGCCGGGGCAGGTCGTCCATCCCCAGCTCGCCCTTCAGGGCCTTCACGGACTCGGGAATGCGGTCGCGCTCCCGCTTCATCTGCTGCGTCTTCCACTCGCCCACGAGGAGCTTCGCATTGGATTTGGCCATGTTGACGAGGCTCTTTTTTTCGCCCTGCTGGGGCACCTTGATGGGCACCTGCCGCCCCTGCTCCTGCCGGAGGAGTTCTTCCAGGGCGTGCGTGTCCTGGGCCGGGTGGTCGTTCGGATCGTGGGAGAGGAGCACCTCCTCGGGGGCGAAGTGGGCGTCCGCGTAGTAGTTCTCGACGAATGAGAGAATCAGTTCCTCGTCCTCGCGCCCCTCGATGTGACGAATGTACTTGTGGCGCTTGCCGATCATCTTGCCCTCCCGCACCTGAAAGAGCACGCCGCACGCAATGCTGTCTTCCCGGTCTACGTGCAGGGCAAACACGTCCCTGTCCGCAAAGTCCTGGCTGACGATCTTCTGCTGCTGGGAGTAGTCCTTGAGGGCCTGAATCTGGTCGCGCAGCCGGGCCGCCTCCTCAAAGTTGTGCCGGTCGGACTCCCGCTGCATCTCGTCCTTGAGCAGGTCGATGAGCGCCTGGGTCTGGCCGTTGAGCAGCTTTTTGACCTGCTCGATCGTCTCCATGTAGTCCTCCTCCGACTGAAGACCCTCGCACGGCCCCTTGCAGTTGTCGATGTGGTGCTGGAGGCACACCTCGTGCGTGCCGGCCTCAATCTTTTCCTCGCTGAGGTCGAGGGAGCAGGTGCGCAGCTGAAACACGGACCGGATCGCGTCCATCATCGCGTTCATCTTGGACACGTCCG
>JBDGQM010000184.1:0-2490 GCA_042219065.1 Salinibacter sp.
CCGGGGAGCGGGGCGCCGGTGGACCTCGTGACCGGCCTCCCGCCGCTGGGCCTGCCGACGGAGCAAACCCCAGCAAGCCCACCCCAGAGAGTGAAAATCCAGAGCACGTCTTCCAACAGCCGGGATGTTGGAAGCAAACGCTACGAGACGTGCGTTTCCAGCGCGTCAACCAGGACAAACACGAACTCCGGAAGCTGATTCGGTTCTTCCTGCTTCATTCTCCGCCTCAGCCGGTCCACTTTCCGCCGAATGGCAGTCTGCTGGGATTGAGGATCTGTTTGCGAGAACCTGACGACCATTCCGGTGATCGCTTCCCTTCGCAGGTCTTCCAACTCTGGATGATCGAGGCGGAGGTTTTCGATCGTCCGCTCCGCCGCTCGGTTGTTGCCAGAAGGACTTACGGACCCGTCGGTCCCGTACTGAAAGCACTCCTCGCACCATTCATCCAGCGGAGTAATGAAGTCGTTCCACTCGGACGGGCTCGGCCAGTCTCCTTTGTACGTCGCGCCGAACGTGCTCCCCTCTTCCGTGTGACAGGCCACCATATTTCGATAGCTGACGTCGGTATTCTCTCCCCAATCGTGGGCTCTGGGTTTGAGATGCTCGACGTGAGCATCATCGCCCCCAATCCGAATGCCTGTGTACGCACAAAGCTCGCCCTGTTCATCGAGCAGGGCTTCTTTGATTTTAGATTTCAAATCTGGGTCATCATTGATCTCTCCCCAACCGAATGGGGCGTCCCCGAGTCTGCGTTCTTGGAGAGCATCGGGTTCATTCCCCTGCTTGTGAATTTTTCTCATCGTCCGAGACCATCTCTAGAGTGTCGATTTTTGCCTGCAGACGAGTCATGGTGCCAGAGGTACGTTTCGCTTCCCTGCGCGCCTTATTGAGGTGCTTCTTCGCTTCTTCGTAGTCCTCTTGGGCGAGGGCCTTTTCCACTTTGTTGATCAGCCGCTCGATCTTCTGGGGGCGAGGAGATACCTCCATGATGTGCTGCAGCACCCAGTTCGAATCAAGTCCATAGGACTCCTCCTCTTTCACGTGAACCTCCGACGTATCGTGCTCAAGGACGAGCGTTTTCCCTGTTTCGACTTCGCTAATGATCTGTGGGGAATGGGTCGTCGAAATAAACTGTACCCTTCGGAATGTATCTGCAAGGTCCTCAATCACACGCCTCTGCCATGCAGGGTGCAGGTGCAGATCAAGTTCGTCGATAAGGACGACCCCCGGAGTTTGCGTAAGAGTCTCCTCGCCAAGATGGGGATTGAGCCGGGCCATCCGGCTGGCAAGATCTCCTACGAGGGCAAGCATCGTCCGATACCCATCACTGAGGTGCTTCAGCGGAAGAATGGTGCCGTCCTCGTAGATAGCGATTACGGACGCCCGGCGGGGATTGTAGCGGACCGTTTCGACATTCGGAATCATGCTGGCGATGGCTTCTCGAACCAGTCGGTCCAACAGTGAGGACTTATTTTCCTGAAACGCAATCCATTCCTGTCGCTCCATCCAGCTTTCGAGATGCTTAATGTTGATCCGCCCGTCAAGGCACTTGCGGTACCCGACAAAGCGAGAAAGGTCTTCTTTCTCGCTCCCGTTGTCACGCCGGGGCTCCGGATGATGCAGTCGGTCGGTTCCGTAGTAGGCAAGTACAGGGAGAGTCACCTCTTTTCCGTCACGAACCTGCTTGTCCTTTTCCTGAGCAACTTTTGTAAGAGATCGGGCATCTTTCTGCGTCGTATTCCCACCTTCCGTATTGATTGAACGACTCCACGTGAGGGAGCGCTCCGTTGGGCCATCAGACAGGGTTCCTGTTGCTTTTACCTCTACGGGATACTGTTTTTCGAATGTATGTTCGCCCGCACTCTCGTGTGTGAACGCCTTCAAGCGAACGTCGTCTTCGGCGATGGCCTTTCCATACCGGGCCTGTATTCCTAGAAACCAGCTTCCAACAGCAACCCTGAGTGCCTCAAGGACTGCAGTTTTTCCAGTGGCATTCTTTCCGATAAGGACATTGAACTTTTCATGGAGCGAAAAGTCACGCTCTGCAAAGCCGCGAAAGTTTTTTACCTGCAGATGGTCGATTCGCATTGCGGGGCCCTCAATTGGTAACAGAACCTGGAATTTCTTCCGCTGGCGAAAGGAAATTCGCCACACTGTTCTCCCAACGGGCAAAGGGTATTCGAGTGCCACCCCGTGTGGTGGTATGCTTTACCTCATCCCAATTCCGGAGAATCGCTTGCGATTCCGAGATCAAAAGAGGGATTTTTGGCGCTGAGTGGTTCGAAAGTCTTTACGACGTGTGCCGCCGCCGATGGCGCCACGGACTGAGGCCGTCTCGTCCATCCGCCGTTTCCGTGATGGTGGGCGCCTCGTCCTCCTGGGCGTGGGCGTAGTAGAGCGTCGCCGCCAGGGCCGCCAGCGCGTCCTGCTCGGGGTCCTCCACCTGCAGCGCGGAGGGGTCGAATTCCTCCTCGACGAAGTGGGTCGTAA
>JBDGQM010000185.1:0-6277 GCA_042219065.1 Salinibacter sp.
CGTCAACCAGTATGGGTTTAAGCGAACTCAAAATCCCGGAAACTCAGCACGTCATTTCGAGCGGAGTCGAGAAATCTTCCTGTCGAGGCCGACAGCTTCTGGGAGGCTCCTCGACTTCGCTCGGAGCGACCTGCCTAAGGGATTTTGAGTTCGCTGCGGTACCCAAAGAATGAGGATTGACAGTCCACTGGACCACAGGCCCTAAATCGATTCGAAATGATGAGGGGAGACGGGGCCCCCAGAATCTACCGGAGTTCTCGATCAAGCCGACTGGGGCCGGGACAGGGTAATCGCATCAATGGCCAACAGATTCAGACTGATGCTCAGACATCTATTTTCTGGCAGTGGAGACACAAAAAAGCACTCCGGTTTGTCGTCCCAAACTTGATTTGGGACCTATCCGACCGAATGGGCAGGCTTCCCCTTCCGGAAGTATGGGCACCGACCGCCGTCGGTGTTTGGAGCGACGGTTTGCGTTCATGCGATTGCCCTGGGGGCCGGGATACTGACCGGCCACAAGTTTGCCCACACCTCGATTTTCGCATCCTCCCGACTTTTCCTGCGACGCCGCTTGGGTTTATGGCTGCACCCTCCATGTTTTTTCTATTTGCGACGGTGGCGGTGGCCGCTGCGCTCGGCATGCTCATCACCCGAAACCCCGTGGCGAGTGCCCTATGGTTGGTGCTCAATTTGTTTTGCATCGCTGGGCTCTACCTGACGTTGAATGCCTCGTTCATCGGGGTTATTCAGATTCTCGTCTACGCCGGGGCCATCATGGTGCTGTTCTTGTTCGTCATCATGCTGCTCAACCTCTCGGCCCTCCCGGAGCTCGAAGAAATCGAATGGACGGCGGTCGGCGGGTTCACGGTGGGCCTCGTGCTTCTCAGCCAGCTGTTGTACGTGGTGGCGCTGGAGTTTGACCTTGGGGTCGAGCCGGTGGGCGGCGAGACGGCGGCGGAGGTCGGCAGTGCTGCCACGCTGGGGAAGATTCTCTTTACCCGATACGCCATCCATCTGGAGGTTGCGGGCATTTTGCTGCTCGCCGCCACGGTGGGGGCCGTTTTGCTCGCTCAGCGCCGATTTGAATAGTTCTGGTTGTTTGTCGGTCGTGAGCTGTTGGTTGTTTGCATTTGGAGTTTGATCATCGAGCCTCCAAGCCGACAACGAGTGAGCGTCCAGGGATAAAGACTTTTACAACCAACAGACAACAAACAACGACTCATCAAGACATGGAAGTTGCCCTGAACTGGTACCTTGCCCTCAGCGCCGTCCTCTTCACCATTGGGACCTGTGGGGTTCTGTTTCGGCGCAACGCAATTGTCGTGCTGATGTCGGTGGAGCTCATGCTCAATGCCGTGAACCTCACGCTAGTGGCCTTCAGCCAGTCGATGGGCGACCCGACCGGTCAGATGCTCGTCTTCTTTTCCATTGCGGTGGCGGCGGCGGAGGCCGCGGTTGGGCTTGCCATCGTGATTGCCATTTTCCGGAGCAAGGTCACGGTAGACATCACCGAGATCAATCTCTTCAAACATTAGCTGCTTACTGCGCGCCCGTCTTGCTGCGACCGCGCACCTCTTTTGACAACGGACCTTTGCCGCGCTGATGACTTCTGCCGACTTGCTTCGTCTTGTGCTTCTGTTGCCGCTCGCCGGGGCGGTGCTTACGGGCGTGGCGCCCCTTTTCCTCCGGCACTTCCGGACGCGAGAACCGCTGCTGGGCACCATCGGGACGGCGGCGGTAGCCATTCCGTTCATGCTCACGGTCTATCTGTTCGTCACCTTCGGGGGGGATCCGATCATTGCGGACTACTTTACGTGGATGGCGGCGGGGGACCTGGACCTCTCGTTCGCCTACCGGGTCGACGAGCTGTCCCTGATCATGACGCTCGTGGTGACGGGGGTGGGCGGGGTGATTCACCTCTACTCGGTCGGCTACATGCACGGGGATCCCGGATACTGGCGGTTTTTCGCCTACCTGAACCTCTTCATCTTCGCCATGCTGAACCTGGTGCTGGCGAACAATCTGCCGGTGCTCTTTCTGGGCTGGGAGGGGGTCGGCCTTTGCTCGTACCTGCTCATCGGGTTCTGGTACACAGACCTCGGCAACAGCGCCGCCGCCAACAAGGCGTTTATCGTGAACCGGATTGGGGACCTGGCCTTCCTCGTGGCCATGTTTCTGGTCTTTCGGGAACTGGGGTCCCTCAGCTTCGACGTGCTGCTCACCGAGGGCCCGGGCCTGCCGGAGGCCACGCTCAACTGGATCGTCCTCTTGTTCTTCATTGGGGCGACGGGCAAGAGCGCGCAGATCCCGCTCTTCGTGTGGCTGCCGGACGCGATGGCCGGGCCCACGCCGGTTTCGGCGCTCATCCACGCCGCCACCATGGTGACGAGCGGGCTCTATCTGCTGGCGCGCCTCTCGGCGCTGGTGCTCGGGGCGCCGGTGATCATGGCACTCATCGCGGTCGTGGGGGCCGCGACGGCTCTCATGGCCGCGACGATCGCGATTGCGCAGAACGACATTAAGCGCGTGCTGGCTTATTCGACGGTTTCTCAGCTCGGCTACATGTTCATGGCGGCCGGCGTGGGGGCCTTTTTCGTCTCCATCTTTCACGTTGTGACCCACGCCTTCTTCAAGGCCTGCCTCTTTCTCGGCTCCGGGAGCGTGATTCACGGGATGGAGGAGGTGGAGCACGGCCTCGACGAGATGGGGCAGGACACGAGCGACTTCGATCCGCAGGACATGCGCACGATGGGCGGGCTCGGGGACTACATGCCCACCACCCGCACGACGTATCTGCTGGCGACCCTGGCCATCTCGGGGATTCCCCTGACGGCCGGATTCTTCTCCAAGGACGAGATTCTGTTCAAGGCCTTCGAGTACGGGTACGATGGATCCACCTACGCGATTGCGGTGTGGGTCGTGGGCGTCCTGACGGCGGTGCTCACGGCGTTCTACATGATGCGCTCGTATATGCTCACCTTCGAAGGGACCCCCCGCTGGCCACTGTCCGACCAGCTGGAGCCGCACGAGTCGCCGTCCACGATGACAGCGCCGCTCTGGACCCTCGGCGTGCTCTCGATCGTCGGCGGCTTCATTGGGCTTCCCGCGGTGATCAAGGGCGGAAAGTGGAACTGGATCCATCACTATCTCGGGGACAAGTACGGGGGGCCGGTGGCCGAGGCGTCGGTGCACGGGCACGTGCCGGTGGCGCTGGAGTGGGGGCTCATTGCGCTGAGCTCCGCCATTGCGCTCGGGACGGTGTACTACGCCTGGCGCGTCTATGGCGCGCGGGCCCTGGAGTACGACGCGGCCCTGAAGCAGCAACTCGGGGGGCTGTATCAGCGGTGGGCGGACACGTACTACTGGGACGAATTCTACGACGAGGTGGTCGTCGACACCCTGATCGATGGGATCGCCCGCAAAGGCCTCGCGGCGTTCGATGATACGGTCGTGGACGGGGCAGTCAACGGCGTGGCGGACGCGGCGCAGAATTCGAGCGGCCTGCTGCGACGAACGCAGACGGGGATTGTGCAGAATTATGCCCTGGCTCTTGTCCTGGGGACCGTCCTGGTGATTGGGTTGATGCTTTTTGGGGTCTGAGGGCGAAGTTGCGTTTCACGGGGCGTAGGTGGCCTCCACTGAAGGGCGGCCATGATTGGGGCTCGTATTGCGTATTACGTATTTCGTATTGCGGATCGGGTAGTAGCTCTCCCGATCTTGAGACATACATAACTCAAGTTGCGACCTATGATGCCATGTTCGAGGAGACGGCGGACAGCCACGCGGGATGACCTTCGGCCCCGGACCGCCGACCGCGGAATGGAGCGTTTCTCGGTGGTCCGCCGTCCGCGGTCTGCCGTCATTGAGGCAATCCCCCTGTACCCCGCAACTTGGGTTACATAACACGCAATACGCAACACGCAATACGCAACGTAGAGATCATCACTGCCGATCAGGTGCTGTTTGCATAGATGGACATTCCCTACCTCACATCGCTCGTCATCTTTCTCCCGGCCGTTGGGGCTTTGCTGACGCTATTTCTGCGTCGGGCCTCGTCGATTCGGTGGACGGCCCTGGTGACGACCACGGTCACGTTCGTGGTGTCGTTGGGGCTGTTTGTGGGCTACGACCCGGCGGTGAGCACTGCGCTGGCGCCGCAGTTGACCGACGTCTGGGCCGGATGGGTGCCGGGAGACTACGATGTGAAGTACATCGTTGGCATCGACGGCCTGAGCCTGTTGCTCGTGCTGCTGACGACCCTGCTCGGGCCGATCGTCGTGCTCTCGTCGTGGACCTACATCGGCGAGAAGCACAAGGGCTACTACGCGCTTCTGCTGTTGCTGCAGACCGGGATCACGGGCGTCTTCGCGTCCTTCGACCTCTTTCTCTTCTACATCTTCTTCGAGCTGACCCTCATTCCGATGTACTTCATCATCGGGATCTGGGGCGGCACGGAGCGCATCTACGCGGCCGTCAAGTTCGTGATCTACACGCTCGTCGGCTCCCTGCTGATGCTCGTCGGCATCCTGTATCTGGGCTACGCGGCCGGGGAGGCCGTCAACAACGGCGTGTTCACGACGGACTGGTACACGCTGCTCGAATACAACGTCCCCCTGGCCACGCAGGGCTGGCTGTTTGCCGTCTTCGCCTTCTCGTTTGCGATCAAGGTGCCGCTCTTTCCGCTGCATACCTGGCTGCCGGATGCGCACGTGCAGGCCCCGACGGGCGGCTCGGTAATCCTGGCCGGGGTGCTGCTGAAGATGGGGACGTACGGCCTGCTGCGCTTCTGCCTGCCGCTCTTTCCGAACGTCGCGCAGAGCTACGCGGGCCTGTTCGCCGCGGTCGCCATCATCGGCATTATCTACGGGGCCCTCGTGGCGCGCGTGCAGGATGACGCCAAGAGCCTCGTGGCCTACTCCTCGATCAGCCACCTCGGGTTCGTGGTGCTGGGGCTGTTCGCGTTCACGACGGAGGCGATGCAGGGGGCCGTCATTCAGATGATCAATCACGGCATTTCCACCGGGGCGCTTTTCTTGCTCGTGGGAATGCTGTACGAGCGGCGCCACACCCGCATGATGGACGACTACGGCGGGCTGGCCACGTCGGTGCCGGTGCTCACGACCTTCATGGTGATCAGCGTGCTCGCGTCCGCGGGACTGCCGGGGCTCAACGGGTTCGTGGGCGAGTTTCTGATCCTGCTTGGGTCGTTCAAGAGCACGGTCATCGACAGTCCGATCCTGGTCGCCCTCGCCACCAGCGGCGTCATCCTCGCCGCCATGTACCTGCTGCACATGCTCTACCGCACCTTCTTCGGCGAACTGACCCACGAGGCCAATGTGCAGATGCCGGACCTGAACGCCCGTGAGTTTGTGCTTATGGCCCCACTCATCGTGCTCATGTTCGTCCTCGGCTTCTTCCCCAACCCGTTCCTCCGGCAGACCGCCCCCACGACCAAGTTTCTCCTGGACACGGTGGAGGAGAAACGAGCCGCCGTGAAGGCGCAGGCCGCCGATGATTCGGTCGCCGCCGACGATCCGTCCAAGGTGCCGGTGGCCCCGCCCGAGGCCGAGGAGGTTTCGCTCGACGTTCCGCAGGTTTCCCCGTAACTGCGCACTTGTTGCGCTTCGCTTTCCTTTTTCCAGTCAATCCGTTCGACTTATGCCCTCACGCGATCCCCTGTCCGACGCCGACATCGACGATGCCCTCGACGACCTTGAGGGGTGGAGCCACGCCGACGACAAGATTCAGAAGACCTACGAGTTTTCCGACTTTCGGGAAGCGATCAGTTTCATCGTCCGCCTGTCGTTCTACGCGGAAGAGATGAACCATCATCCCGAGCTGGAGAACGTCTATAACACCGTCTCCATCGCCCTGACGACGCACGACGCGGGCGGACAAGTGACGGAGTTGGACATCGAGCTCGCGTCGGCGATTGAGGATCTTGCGTAGGCGCGATCGTGGGGGCGTCCGCCTGGAGGCCTCTGCAGACGAGATAAGTGTTTTTTTGAGCGAGGCATGGTGTTTTGTCTATGGAAATGTCCAGCGCGTTTTCGACCATCGTGGCTGACCTCCCGGCCCTGTTTTCGATGATGGTGGTGGGGGGGGTCGGGCTCGTCCTGGTGGTCGTCGACGCCTTCCACAACGACCATCCGTCGATCCCATGGCTCGGTGCGGCCGCGCTGGCGGTGGGGACCGTGTGGGAGCTTACGCAACTCGGGGCCCCGCAGGAGACCGTGTTCTTCGAGACCCTCCGGACGGGAGGATACGTGGCGTTCAT
>JBDGQM010000185.1:6377-7944 GCA_042219065.1 Salinibacter sp.
CCGGACGTGTATCAGGGCGCGCCCACGCCGCTGACCGGCTACATGTCGACGGCCACGAAGGCGGCTGCTTTCGGGGCCCTCATCCTGGTGCTCGTGCACGCGGTGCCGGGCGGGGAGTGGCGCTTCGTCATGGCGGCCGTGGCGGTGCTGACGATGGTCATCGGGAACGTGATGGCGCTGGCGCAGGCCAATGTGAAGCGGCTCCTGGCGTACTCGTCGATCGCCCACGCCGGGTACGTGCTGGTCGGCCTCGCGGCGGGGACTGAGGCCGGATACGCCGGGGCGCTGTTCTACCTGCTCGTGTACGCGGTCATGAACGTCGGCGCCTTCGGGGTGATGGCGCTGCTGGAGTGGGACGGCAAAGAGGGGCGTGAGCAGACGCTGTCCTCGCTGGCCGGAATTGCGAACGAGCGGCCTGTGCTGGGCAGCACGATGGGCATCTTCATGTTCAGCCTGATCGGCTTTCCGCCGCTCGGCGGGTTTGCGGGCAAGTACTTCGTGTTCGCTCCGGCCGTGAATGCCGGGATGACCTGGCTTGTGGTGATTGGGGTGCTGATGAGCGCCCTGAGCGCCTACTACTACCTGCGGGTGGTGTACGTCTTCTGGATGCAGTCTGCCGACGAGGTAGACGCCACGGGTCCGGTGACGGCGGGGGCCTTTCCGCGGGCCACCACCGCTGCCGTGGGGACGCTCGTGGTGTGCGCGGTGGCGCTCGTCGTGCTGGGCGTGTTCTTTGGCGGGGTTCTTGAAACGACGACGAGCTTCTTCGGGGCGTCTGCGATGGCGGCGGCACCGTAGTTCTAGGTTGAAGGTGGGAAGGGTGAAGGTGGGAAGGTGAGAAGATGGGAAAATTGAAGGTGAACAGATTGGGGTGCAGGCAGAGTTGTGTGCTTGGTTCTTTGAGAGGAGGGCGGGGGCCGTGGCACGACGGCGAGTAGATCAACGGATCTCGCGAGGCCTCGTGGAGGTTGATTGTCGTTCGACCACCTTTCAACATTCTGACTTTCCACCTTCAACATCCTCAAAATGGAGGACCTGCTCCGCGACCGGCTTCCGCACGCCCCGCAGATGGGGCTGTTTACAGTCCCGGACCTTCCGGCCGATCGGCTCGATGCTGCGCTGTCGGACTACGCGGGCGACGTGACGCGGGACGAGGTGCTCGCGCTGTACGATGCCACCCTCAGCGGCACGGGGGGCGACGGGGCGGTCTTTACGGCCACCCGGTTTGTCTTTCAGAACAACGACCTGCAGTCCACGCAGACCGTGCGGTACCCGGATCTGGTGGGCGTGGAGGTGCAGCGTCGGTGGCTCGGGCTGGGGGGCAAGCGGGTGGCGCTCACGGTGAATCGCGGGCGGGCCACCTTCGAGCTGACGATGGATTTCTCGGGCGCGCCGGACGCGGCCTCGTACGTGGCCGACTTTTTGGACACGGCGATGGTGCGGGACATTGACTTTGCGCCCGCCGCGGAGCCGGACACCACGGACACGGCGGCCGTGCGGGACGCGCTGGATCGGCTCCGGGCCGAGCAGAAGCTGACGGCGGCGGACTACCAGCGCCTGGTCGATG
>JBDGQM010000186.1:0-7995 GCA_042219065.1 Salinibacter sp.
AGGATGTCGAGCGGCGGCAGGCCGTGCCGATCCATCTTGTTGACGAAGGTGATGACGGGCGTGTCCTGCATCCGGCACACCTCCATCAGCTTTTCCGTCTGCGCCTCCACCCCGCTCGCATTGTCGAGCACCATGATGACGCTGTCGACCGCCGTGAGGACGCGGTACGTGTCCTCCGAGAAGTCGCGGTGGCCCGGAGTGTCGAGCAGGTTCAGTTCGTAGCCCCGGTAGGGAAACTTCATCACCGAGGACGTCACGCTGATCCCGCGCTCCTTCTCCATCGTCATCCAGTCGCTCATGGCGAAGCGGTCGGCCTTGCGGGCCTTAATCTCGCCCGCCTCGTGGATGGCCCCGCCCTTCAGCAGGAGCTTTTCGGTCAGGGTGGTCTTGCCCGCATCCGGGTGGCTGATAATGCCGAAGGTGCGGCGCTTCTCAATCTCCTCTCGGCGCTTCGGGTCTGCCCGGGCCGCGGGAGATGGAGACACGGCAGGGTCCGGCGCGGTATCGGGGGTACTCACAGAAACTCGGTGGCTTGTTCGACGAACAACGACACGCCCCCGGGTCTGGGAGCACAGTATCTCACACAAGATTACGGCACCAGGGGCAAACGGTTTTGCCCACGGGCGCCCCCCGCTGCGGTTTCCAACAAGCATTCACCCCAACTGGGCCTCAGGTCCGACCGGAGTCGTCGGGCGGTCTACTCCGTGCCGGAGCAATCTCGAGGCGCCGAAGGCCAATCTCCCCGATACTCCGATCCGCCTCCCGAAACGGCATCCAGAACAGCCCGGCGGCGTCGCCCGTCTTCATTTCTCCAGGGCCGAGACGCCCCTGAACCGCGACTTTTCTTTCCGCGTCCGGCGCGCGGAAGATGAGTGTGAAGGCATAGCGGAGGGTGTCCTGCGAGTCGTTGACGAGACGGAGAACGATCCCGTCGTGCTCATTGTCGGCGTCGGGGTAGTAGATGTAGCTGATCTGCAGGCCGTCCCGCTCCAGGATCGGGGTCCAGGCGTCTTCGTGCCACGCCTCACTCGAGTCCGGCGGCGCCCCCGTCGGCTGGCCGAGCGTCCGCTGCAGCGGCCCACAGGCCAGGACGAGGATCCCAATCAGGACCCCGGCGGGGAGTGGTATGGCGAGACAAGGACGTGTGTCCGGCATCGGTCAGCGTCGATCATGGCATCGATTTCCCAGTTCAGATAAGCAGCACCGCCCCTGCCGAGGCCCCCACGATCAGGAGCACGCCCGGCACGACGGCGCGGCGCAATCCTCGGGTGCCGGTTAGCGCGACGATGCCCCCCTTCAGAACGGTATTCGCGGCCGCCGCAATGACAATGGCCCGCGTCGCCGTTCGGGCGCCCAGGTCACCACTTTCGTGCAGCCGGGCCATCGACAGCGTGATGGCGTCCACGTCCGCAAGCCCCGCCACCACGCTCGACAGATACACCCCGGCGTCCCCGAAGTAGCCCTGCGCCCAGTTCGACAGAACGAGAATAACCGCGTAGAGTACGCCGAACGTGATGGCCGGCACGAGGCGAAACGGATTGCGGACGGTCTGGGGCTCCTCCTGGGCGTCCGACGGCTGCACCCCGTAGAGATATCCGCAGTAGGCCAGCCCCGCCACACAGACCCCAAGAATGGGCATCCAGACGGTGGCGAGCAGCGGCGGATTAATAACCGCCACTTCCACAATGACCCGGACAAACATGATGCCCCAGGCAAGCATCACGGCCAGCGCAAACGGCCGGTCCAGTCCGCGCGTGTCTCGGCTCCGTTCGGCAACGCTCAGCGTAACCGCGGTGCTCGATGCGAGTCCCCCAAGGATGCCCGTAAGCCCCACGCCCCGGCGCGGCCCCACCACCTTGATCAGCACATATCCGAGGAAGCTGATGCCGGAGATGAGGACGACCATCAGCCACACGTTGTACGGCACCAGCACGTCGAACGGCGACGGGCCGTAGCCCTGCTGCGGAAGCAGGGGGAGCACGATGACCGTAATGACCGCAAACTTGAGGGTCGCAAACACGTCCTCCCGGTCCAAATTTCGGGCCAGTGAGTGCGTCTGCACCTTTAGAGACAGCAACACGGCCGTGCCCACCCCGAGCGCCGCCCCCAGACGAAGGTAGTCCCAGTAGCAGAGCGCCCCAGTAAAGAACGTGACGAGGACCGCCATTTCGGTGGTGAGCCCCATCTCTCGTTCGCGGGCCTGCCAGAAGTGGCCCACGGCAAAGAGAATTCCTATTGCAATAACGGTAATTGCAAAGGGCCATGCATCGTCCAGCTCTGCCGCCGCCAGGGCCGAGGCGGCGCCCAGAAGAGCAATAAGCGGAAACGTTCGGGCCCCCGCAAGCAGCTCCCCGTCCTCGTCAACCCGACCCCGATACGCATACTCCCGCTGGAGTCCGACAAAGAGCCCAAGGACGAGCGCAACACCGAATCGGTAAAAGAGCTGCAATCGACCGGGCTCCATCCACAGTCACCACGCTGAAACCGAAGAGAATCACTTCGAGGCCGTCCCGCCGAGGGTGCCCGCCTGGGCCCGTTTGATATAGGTGTTCATGCATTCGAGGGAGCGACTCTGCACGAAGTGCCCATTCACGAGAACCGTGGGGGTGCTGGTGACCCCAATCTCTTTGCCCCGCTTGGCCACCTGGAGCACCTGATCCAGGTACTGATTCTGCTCGACCCGATTGCTCAACACGTCGGGATCCATGCCAATCTCGGACGCAATCGACCGAAGGTCACTCATGGTGATGCCACTCCGTCCCTGGCGCTCGTACTGAGCGTCCAGCATTTCGCTGAATTTGCCGGACTGGGCCGCAACGTACAAGGCCTGTATCTCGGGCAACGACGACCGGCCCAGGGCAAACGGCTTGTATACGAATCGAACGTCGTCACTGTGGGCCTCCACCAGCTTTTTCATGGTTTGGTGGAAGTCCTTGCAGTGCGGACAGTTCGGATCGAAATACTCGACCACCGTCACGCCCGACTCGGCACTGCCTTTGGTAATGTCCTGAAAGTTGACCAGGGACGCCCCCTTCTCGCCTACGGGCGCCCTCGTGGAATCGAGTGTACACTGAGTATTCCCGTCCGGCCTCTCCGCCGACGCAGCAACAGCCGACGTGGCCTGCGATAGGCTGAAGCCGTCGAAGTACACAACGTCGACCCCTACGAGGACGACTGCGGTCGCGACGAGGTAGACGAAAAGGGCAATTTGGCGTTTCACAAGGCGAGACGACATGGGCGTTTCAACAGATGAAGACGAAGATACGAGCGTAGCAATCTGGGCTCCAAACAAAAGCGTCGCGATGAGGGCCGAGGCAAAGCAGAGGAGACACATGGCCTCGAGCGTTCTCACTTGCAAGTAGGTGAGGTATCCCGAGTACAGAACCCCCCCGGCGAGTAAAATCGTGCGGGTCCCTTGCGCCCACTCCCGAAATTGGGGCGTCACCCAGAACACGATCACCGTGACGGTCGCAACGGCAAGGTAAAACCCGAGACCCCACACGATGTTGGACACCCCGAGCAACTCACTTCCCGGCCCCGTGGTCACCGCCGCACAGTTGAAGATGGGAGCCGCAGAGTCAAGGGTGGCGAAGCCGATACAACCATCCTCGAATCCACGATTTTGCTGGATAAACAGGTGCACGACCGTCAGCACCCCGAGAAGCGAGAGCCCAAAGAGCAGGCCCTCGATCTGCGGGTGGTAGCGTCGAAACCGCTCACGGACGGTCTGCACCAAAGCCATGTGCGGCCGGGCCAATCAAAGTTCGAGGAGTCAGCGCCGCTTCATCCCAAAACCTGAATCCTCTACAGGTTCCTCTCATCGCTGCATTGCCGCTCGCCGGGCACACGAACTGCCGTCCGACTCCCCGTTCCGCACGACGAACGTCCCGAGTTCTCCCCCCTCCCCCATGCGCCTCCAACTGAATTTCAAATCCCGCTCGTTGCACCCGAGCCGCCTGAGCAATACCCTGTAGTGTTATGAGACGCACAACCCGCATCACATCACAGGACTGGTGGCGCTGGCGGCCCTCTGCCCGGGTCGAGAGCCCCCTGCGTGCCTGATGATGTGCACTGCACCTCCGCTTGTAATGGCTCTGGACCCGCTGCCGGCATGCTGGTAGCGGGTTTTTTGTTTGTTCTCCTCCGGTTGCCCTTCCCCCCATGACGTACGACGAGTTCCGCACACATGTCGACGCGGCGCGATCGGACGGCGCGTCCCGCCTCGTGGTGCCCGTCCATAGCCGCCGCAGCGCCGACCTCCTCACCCCGGTGTCCGCGTATCTCGCCCTTCAGGAAGAGACCCCCTATAGCTTTCTGTTCGAGAGCGTGGAGGGCGGCGAAAAACTGGCGCGCTACTCCTTCCTGGGCCGCAACCCGTACCGCGTGCTGACGGCCCGGGACTTCGGCGCCACCGTGGACGTGGAGGAGCGGCGCACGCCCTCTCCGGAGGCGGACCTTGCCCGTCCCACCGGCACCATCTTCGAGGTCCTGGACGCGTACCTGGACCGGTACGAAGAGATCGAGCTTCCCGACCTTCCCCGGCTCCGCGGCGGGGCCGTCGGCTACATGGGATACGACGCCGTCCGGCTCATCGAGGATCTCCCCGACCCGCCCCCCGACGACCTTGAATTGCCCGATGCCGTGTGGTGCTTCTACGATACGGTGGCCGCCTTCGACCACGTGCGGCACCAGATCGTCCTGATGGCGAACGTGTTTGTCGACCGGGAGACGGACCTCCGCGCCGCCTACGATAACGCGCAGACGCGCCTCGCTGACCTGGAGGCGGACCTCAAGCAATCCCCGGAGCTTCCCTCTCGCGTGGAGTGGACGCAGGACGACCTTAGCTCAAACGTCGAGCGGCCGGTCTTCGAAGACGCGGTCCGGACCGCCAAGGAGCACATTCAGAAGGGCGACATCTTTCAGGTCGTGCTGTCCCAACGGTTTGCGACGTCCTTTCAGGGCGACCGGTTCAATCTGTACCGCGCCTTGCGGCAGGTCAATCCGTCGCCCTACCTGTTTTACCTCGACCTCGACGAGGTCGCCCTCGTGGGCTCGTCGCCGGAGGTTCTGGTTCGGGCCGAAGACGGCACGGCCGAGGTGCTCCCCATTGCCGGCACGCGGCCCCGGGGCGAGGACGAGGCGGAAGACGAGGCCCTCGCGGACGAACTGCTCAACGATTCGAAGGAGCGGGCCGAGCACCTCATGCTGGTCGACCTGGGCCGGAACGACCTCGGACGGGTCTGTCAGTACGAGACCGTGGAGGTGGACCGCTACGCCTACATCGAGCGGTATTCTCACGTCATGCACATCGTGTCGTCGGTCACCGGCACCCTGGACGACGATCGGGGCCCGATGGACGTGCTGGCCGCCTGCTTCCCCGCCGGCACCGTGAGCGGGGCGCCCAAGGTGCGGGCGATGGAGATTATCGACTCGCTCGAGCCCTCCCGCCGTGGCATCTACGCCGGGGCCGTCGGCTACGTCGACTTCTCCGGCACCCTCGACACCTGCATCGCCATTCGCACGATGGTCGTGACCGACGAGACCGCGTACGTGCAGGCCGGCGCGGGCATCGTGGCCGACAGCGACCCGGCCCGCGAATACGAGGAAACCCGCGACAAGGCCGCCGCGCTCCGCCAGGCCATGCACGTGGCGGCCGACGGGCTTTTGTAACTGGACCGCTACGACCCGGGCGGGACTAGCAGTCCAGGCCCGCTCCAAACCTCATTCCCCATCGACGGTATCACACTGCGAGTTTTTCCTCACGATCTCCAGTCCCCATGTCGAACCCGATTAAGGAAGCCCTCCTGAACCGCGGCTGGGCCGGCCAGACGATGAGCCGGGCCGAGACGGTCGAGCGCCTCAACCCCCTGATCGAACAGCACATTCGGCTCAACCATCACTACGGGGCCGCCATCCGGCACTGTGACGACGAGCGGGTCGTGGACGTCCTCGAACGACTGCAGAAAACCGCCCGGACCGACGTGGGCAAGCTGTCGGAGACGGTCTTCAGCTGTGGCGGGACGGCCTACAACGGGACGGACCTGTCCCCCGAGGACTTCGCGCTCACGGGCAGTCTCGCCGATCTCTTCGAGGAGCTGCACGATCTGGAGACCGATTTCAACGAGGCCCTCGCCGATGAGCTGGACCTCGAGCATCAGATGCGCACGCGGGGTGTGCTCGAAGCGGTCAAAAGCAACAGCCAGGACCGCCTGAACGCCCTCTCCGCGCTCCAGCGGCGTGTTGAGGGCACAGCGGCGTAGCCCCACCGTTCTCGGTCGTTCCGCCTTCACTTGCTCAACCCGTCTTGCCTATGGAAGCGACAGAATCGACCTCTTCGTCGGCCCCGGCGACCGCCGCCGAGCCCGTCGTGGTGTCCGGCATTCAACCGTCCGGGCGGCTGCACCTCGGGAACTACTTCGGCGCGATTCGCCAGCACATCGACCTGCACCAGGAGCACGAGGCGTTCTACTTCATCGTGAACTACCACGCGATGACGTCGGTGCAGGACGCCGAGCAGCTCCGCCGGCACACCTTCGACGTGGCGCTGGACTACCTCGCGCTGGGCTTCGACCCCGACGAGGCGGCCCTCTTCGTGCAGAGCGACGTGCCGGCCGTCACCGAACTGATGTGGATTTTCTTCAACCTGCTCCCCACGAGCCACCTCGAAAAGGGCGTGGCCTACAAGGAGAAGGTGGAGGCGGGCCTCTCCCCCAATGCCGGGCTCTTCAACTATCCGGTGCTCCAGGCCGCCGACATTCTGGCGTATGGGGGCTCGCTCGTGCCGGTGGGGGCCGATCAGAAGCAGAACCTGGAGATGGCCCGCGACCTCGCCCGGCGGTTCAACCACCGCTTCTGCCCCGACGACGACCCGCTCTTCCCGATCCCCGAGCCCCACATTCTCGACGACGTGGCCGTGGTCCCCGGCACCGACGGCCGCAAGATGTCGAAGAGCTACGACAACACCATCGGCATCTTCGACGAGGGCGAGACGCTGGAGGAGACGGTCATGAGCATCGTCACGGACTCGACCCCCCTGGACGCGCCCAAGGATCCCGAGACGTGCAACGTGTTCGCCCTCATCACGCTCTTTGCCGACGACGAGACGCAGCAGGAGATCGCCGAGCAGTACCGGGCGGGCGGCTACGGCTACGGCCACGCCAAGCAGGCCCTCCTCGGCCTCATTGAGGATCACTTTGCGGAGGCCCGCGCCCGCCGGAAGGAGCTTGAAGAGCGCCCCGACTACGTCCGCGACGTGCTGCGGGAGGGGGCTTCGTCCGCCCGCGCACAGATGGCCCCGATCCTGGAGCGGGTGCGGGAATTGACCGGATTGATTCGCACTCGCTGATGCTCGTGCTTACGGTTGGAGGGTTGGAAGGGTGGAGGTGTGGAAGTGGGCGCGTATTGCCAGAACGCAGATAGCCCAGTATGGTCTCGGACTTTAAGGAGCTCAGAATCTATCAGCATGCGTTCCAAGCAGCGAAGACTCTGCAGGAGATTTCTGCGGAATGGCCCGACACCGAAAAATACGCGATGACCGACCAGATCCGAAGATCCTCACGATCCGTTTGCGCGAATATCGCAGAGGCATGGTTCAAGCGTCGCTACCCGGATCACTTCGTGAGCAAGCTCAGTGATGCCAGCAGTGAAGCAGCCGAGACGATCGTCTGGATCGGGTTTGCACAGGAGTACGGGTATCTTGAGGAGGATATGGCTTCTGAACTTGAAACCCTGTACCGGCAAACAATCGGCGGTTTGGTCAAGATTATGAATAACCCAGATTCATGGTGCGGTCCCTCAAGCGAGGTGAGCGAGCCTGAAAATTTGTACGAGACTCCGAACACCCCGGGAAGCAGTTGATCCTACTCTTCCCTCCATCCGCACATCCACCCATCCGTACATCCAACCTTCCACACTTCCATCCCTCCAAACCGATGATTTTAATCATCGATAATTACGACTCCTTCACCTACAACCTCGTGCACCTCGTGGGCGAGC
>JBDGQM010000186.1:8095-12693 GCA_042219065.1 Salinibacter sp.
ATCATCGATAATTACGACTCCTTCACCTACAACCTCGTGCACCTCGTGGGCGAGCACACGGACGACCTGGAGGTGATCCGGAACGACGACCGGACCGTGGCGGAGGTGCGGGAGATGGATCCGGACGGCATTCTGATCTCGCCCGGCCCCGGCCACCCCGCCGACGCCGGCCTCACGGAGCCCGTAATTGAGGAATTCGGGGCCGCCACGCCCATCCTCGGCGTCTGCCTCGGCCACCAGGCCATCGGCGAAGTGTTCGGCGGCGCCATCGCGCGGGCCGAGGAGCTGATGCACGGCAAGACGAGCCCCGTCTACCACGAGGGCACGCCTCTCTTCGAGGGCATCGACCGGTCGTTCGATGCGACCCGCTATCACTCCCTCGTCATCGACCCCGAGAGCTTTCCCCACGACGCCCTCGAAGTGACCGCCTCGACCGCAGAGAACGACACGATCATGGCACTGCGGCACCGCACGCACCCGGTGTACGGGATCCAGTTCCACCCGGAAAGCGTGATGACGCGAGCGGGTCCCCAACTGATTGAGAACTGGCTGGGCATCGTCAACGACCACGCCGCCCGCACTGCTGCCCCGTAACTCGACACTTCCCGCCACCCAAGCACGACCCTTCGACTGTGGACGAGTATCTCCGAACCATCGCCGACGGCGATCCCCTCTCCCGCGGAGACGCGGAGGCCGCCATGGCCGACATGATGAACGGCTCCGCGCGGGACGAGCACATCGCGGCACTCCTCATGGGCCTCCGCACGCGCGGGGAAACGCTCGACGAGCTGGTCGGCTTCACCAGGACCATGCGCGAGTTTGCCGTCTCGGTGGACGCCGACGACCCGCACGCCGTAGACCTCTGCGGCACGGGGGGCGACGGGGCCAGCACCTTCAACATCTCCACCACGGCCTCGCTCGTCGCGGCGGGCGCCGGGGTGACCGTGGCCAAGCACGGCAACCGGTCGGTCTCGTCCCAGTCGGGCTCGGCGGATGTACTTGAAGAGCTTGGGGTGCAGATTGACCTGGAGAAAGAGGGCGTGGAGCGCTGCCTGCACGAGGCGGGCATCGCCTTCCTGTTTGCGCCTTTCTTCCACCCGGCGATGCGCCACGTGATGCCCGTGCGCAAGTCGCTCGGCGTCCGCACCTTTTTCAACATCCTGGGCCCGCTCTGCAACCCGGCGGGCGTGACCCGTCAGATTGTGGGCGCATTCAACATCGACACGGCCCAGACCATGGCGCGCATCCTGGCCCAACTCGACGCCGACCACGTCATCACCCTTCACTCGGACGACGGGATGGATGAGGTGAGCGTCTCGGCCGCCACGACGCTCTTCGAGTACGACGCCGCGGACAAAAACCCCGTCCCGCGCAGCCGCGAGGTCGGGCCGGAGCAGCACGACATGGAGCGCGCCTCCGTGTCGTTCCTCGAAGGGGGGACCGCCCGGAAGAACGCGACCATCCTGCACAACATCCTGTCCGGGGACGACCGGAGCCCCCGGCGCGACGTGGCGGTGCTCAACGCCGCCTACGCCCTGCACGTGAGCGACAAATTCGCGGACCTCGACGCCTGTGTCGAGGCCGCGGAGGAAAGCATCGACTCCGGCGCCGCCCTGGAGAAGCTGAAAACCCTCGTCGACGTCTCGCAGAAGGCCTAATCCGATTCGGGATGAAGGGGTGGAAGTATGGAGGTGTGGACGCCCCACCGCCTTCCCCCCGTTCATACATCCAACCATCCACACCTACACAACGCCGTGAGCATTCTCGACGACATCATTGCCGACACGCACGACCTCGTGGAGCGTCGGAAGGACGACACGCCACTCTCTGAGCTCAAGCAGCGGCCGGCCTACGAGGATCGCGAGCCCCTCTCCCTCGCGGAGGCGCTCAAGGAGCGGGGGCTGTCGTTCATCGCGGAGATCAAGAAGGCCTCCCCGTCGAAGGGGGTGATCCGGGAAGGCTTCGACCCGGCCTCGATTGCGCAGCAATACGCGCAGCACGGCGCCGCCGCCATCAGCGTGCTCACCGAGCCGCAGCACTTTCAGGGCTCCATCGAGCACATGGCCTGGATCCGGGCCCACGTGCCCGACACCCCGCTGCTCCGCAAGGACTTCATCATCGACCCCTACCAGCTCGTGGAGGCCAAGGCGATGGGCGCCGACGCGGTGCTCCTGATCGCGACGGCACTCGATCCGGGGCAGTTGTCGGAGCTGCACGCCGCCGCCACCGAACTGGGCCTCTCCTGCCTCGTCGAGGTGTACACGGAAGACGACCTCGACAAACTCGACTGGGACCAGGTGGCCATCCTCGGGGTGAACAACCGGGACCTGCACACCTTTGAGGTGGACATCGAAAACTCGCTCCGCATCTTCGAGCAGACGCCCAAACACGTGGGCCGCGTCGCCGAAAGCGGCCTCAGCGACCCCGAGACGCTCGTCCGGCTCCGGAAGGCGGGCGTGAACGGCGTTCTCATCGGCGAACACTTCATGCGGGCCGAGCACCCCGGCGCGGCGTTGTCCGACCTTCGATCGGAGGGCAAGAAAATCGCCCGGGCGAGTTAGATAAGGGGGCGCCGAGACTTCCCCCCTTCCACACGTCCATGCCTCCAACCATCCACACATTGACGACCCATGGAAGTCAAGCTCAAGGTCTGCGGCATCACCGAACTGGAGGACGCGCGCTACCTGGCGGGCGCGGGGGCCGATTATCTCGGCTTCATTCAGCACGACGAGAGTCCCCGCTACGCCCCGCCGTCCCTGGCGAGCGACATCCTGCAGTGGGTCCACGGCCCCACCCCCGTCGGCGTCTTCGTGAATGACGGAGCGGACACGATCAACGCGGCCGTGGAGACGGCCGGGTTCGAGTTCGCTCAGCTTCACGGGCAGGAGCCGCCCTACGTTGTCGACCAGGTCGACTGCCCCGTCATCAAGGCCATCCGCGTGCGGCACGATGCCTCGTCCGGCCACCTCCGAAACCTCATCGAGCGCTACGAGGACACCGCCGACTACTTCCTGCTCGACACGCACGACTCCAGCACGTGGGGCGGCACCGGAGAATCGTTCAACTGGCGCGTCGCCCGCGAACTGTCCGGGGACTACCCCCTCTTTCTGGCCGGCGGGATCGACGCCGACAACGTGGAGCGCGCGGTCGACACCATGCGCCCCTTCGCCATCGATCTGTCGAGCAGCCTCGAGTCCGCGCCGGGGCAGAAGAGTTTTGAGAAGATCGATACGTTTATGGACGCCTTCCAGGCTGCCCAAGCGGACCTGGAGGAGGCCTGATCGAGTATTGCGTATCTGATTACGGATTGCATCCGGTCAGATACGCACTACGAAATACGCACTACGGAGTCCGCCCTATTCTCTCATCCCCATCCCGCCCCCATGCCCGATCCCACCGTCGAGCCTCGTCCAGACACTCTTCCCGACGATTCCGGCCACTTCGGCCGCTACGGCGGCGCCTTTGTGCCGGAGATTCTGACGCCCGTCCTCGAGGAGCTGAAGGCCGCTTACGCCACCTATCAGGACGACCCGGACTTTCAGGCCGAGCTCCGGGCCCTGCTCCGAGACTACGCCGGTCGGCCCACGCCCCTCACGTACTGCGACCGCCTGACCGATGAGATCGGCGGGGCGAAGATCTATGCGAAGCGGGAGGATCTCTGCCACACGGGGGCCCACAAGATCAACAACACCCTCGGGCAGATTCTGCTGGCCGACCGCATGGGCAAGGAGCGCATCATTGCCGAGACGGGCGCGGGCCAGCACGGCGTGGCCACGGCCACGGTCTGCGCCAAGTTTGGGATCGACTGCATCATCTACATGGGCGCGGAGGACATGGAGCGCCAGCGTCTCAACGTGGAGCGGATGGAGCTGATGGGCGCCGACGTGCGTGGCGTGACCACGGGCAGTCAGACGCTGAAGGAGGCCACGAACGAGGCGATTCGGGACTGGGTCTCCAATCCCGACGACACCTTCTACATCATCGGCTCCGTCGTGGGGCCGCATCCGTACCCCATGATGGTCCGCAACTTCCACCGGATCATTGGCACCGAGACGCGCTCGCAGCTGCGGGACGAGACGGGCCGGGAGACGCCGGACGCCATCGCGGCCTGCGTGGGGGGCGGCTCCAACGCCATCGGCATTTTCCATCCGTTCCTCGACGACCCGGAGGTGCAGCTCCACGGCACCGAGGCCGCGGGCGGCGGGCTCGACGGGGACCACGCCGCGACCCTCGAAGAGGGAAGTCCCGGCGTGCTCCACGGAGCGATGAGTTACCTCCTCCAGGACGACGCCGGGCAGGTGAGCCTTGCTCACTCCCTCTCCGCCGGGCTCGACTACCCGGGGGTCGGCCCCGAGCACGCCCACCTGCGCGACGAAGGCCGGGTGGACTACCATCCCGTGACCGACGAGGAGGCGCTTGAGGGCGTGAAGCTGCTCTCCGAGACGGAGGGCATCATCCCTGCCCTCGAAACGGCCCACGCCGTCGCCCTCCTCCCGGACCTGGCCCGCACCCTCGCCGAGGAGCGCGGCCCCGACGCCGTCCTCGTCTTCAACTGCTCCGGCCGCGGGGACAAGGACATGGAGACCATCGCGGAGCAC
>JBDGQM010000187.1:0-16250 GCA_042219065.1 Salinibacter sp.
CACCTTCAACCGCCCTGTGCCCAACGACCCCTACCCCGCCCTCGACGCCCTCCTCCACCGCGCCCTCCGACACGTCGACGACTGGGAGCAGTCCTGGGGCGCCTTCGATCGGCACTCTGCCCTCGGCGTGGACCCGGACCGCCTCGACACCGCGTTCGACGACTACCTGGAGCGACTGGAAGGCAACTATCCGTTCCACCACCCTCGCTACGCCGGACAAATGCTGAAGCCGCCGCACCCGGTGGCCATCGCGGCGTACGTGGCCGCCCAGCGCATCAACCCCAACAACCACGCCCTCGACGGCGGCCCGCCCACGAGCCAGATGGAAAAGGAGGTCGTGGCCGACCTTGCCGGCATGCTCGGCCTCCCCGACACCGCTCTCGGCCACCTCACCGGCGGCGGCACCGTGGCCAACCTGGAGGCGCTCTGGGTGGCCCGCGAGATGCATCCCGACCAGGCCCTCGCCGTGGCCGACAACGCCCACTACACGCACGGCCGCATGAGCGACGTGCTGGAGACCGACGTGGTGGCGGTCCCGTCCGACGCCCGCGGCCGGATCGTTCTCGACGGCCTCGACTGCGCGCTGTCGCAAAACGACATCGGCACGGTCGTGCTCACCGCCGGGACGACGGGCCTCGGCGCCGTCGATCCGCTCGACGAGGCGATCCCGCTCTGCGAGGCGCACGACGTCCGGGTCCACGTGGACGCGGCCTACGGCGGCTTTTTCCGGCTCCTGACGGAGGAGGCCGCCCCCGATCTCCCGGGCTTTCCCGCCGAGCGCTTCCGCGCCCTCGAAGACGCCGACTCGGTCGCGATCGACCCGCACAAGCACGGGCTTCAGCCCTACGGGTGCGGGTGCATCCTCTTCCGCGATCCGGCAGTGGGCCGCTTCTACCAGCACGACTCGCCGTACACCTACTTCACGTCCGATGAGCTGCACCTCGGCGAGATTAGCCTGGAGTGCTCGCGGGCCGGGGCGGCGGCCGGGGCGCTCTGGTGCACGCTCCGGGCGCTGCCCCTGGCGCCCGACGACGGGCTCGGGCCCATCCTGGCCGCGTGCGTTCGGGCCGCCCGCACCTGGGCCAACGCCGTCGACGAGACGGACGCGCTTTCGCTCGTGGCCCCGCCCGAGACCGACATCGTCACGTACCGGCCAACGACCGACGACGAAACCCTCTCGGCCGTCCACGACGCCAGCCAGGCCCTCTTCGACACCGCCATGAACGACCCCGACGATCCCATCTTTACCAGCGTCTACCGCCTCTCCGCCGAGGCGTTGACCACGCTCGACTCGTCCCTCACCGCGGATCGGGACGAGGCGGCCGTCCTGCGCAGCGTGCTGATGAAGCCAGAGCACGAGACGCACGCCGACGGGCTGGTTCGTCGGCTCGCGGACACTGCTCGGAAGGATACGAGCCGCTCCTCGTAGGCCTTTTTTGGAGACCCTGTAGTTACGACGAACGTACCGGCAGTCTTTCTCTCAGACCTCCGTTCCGCCATCGCTCCGAATCCCTCCCTTCGCACCCGCCTCCGCCAGTGGATCGTCGACGAGACCACCGAAGAGGTCGCAGCCCGCTTCTATCCCCGCGTCGAAGACGCCCTCCAGGACCTCGAATACGACCTGGAAGCCCCCGCGTCGGACGACGCCGCCCAAGAGGTGAAACGAGCGCTCCGGGCCGCCGACGTCACGCCCCGTCGCATGCAGCGTGCCGTGCAAGAAGCCCAGCGCGCCGCCCACAACGGACAGTCCACGCTCGAATGGATCCGTGCCGTCCAGGGACGCGCGTACAGCGAGGACATCGCCGAGAAGGTCCTCGTGAAGGCCCGGACCCGGCTCCAGAACGAATTCGGGACGGACGATTCCGATCTTCAGAGCCCGCCGTCCCCGGAACAAATCTTCGCGTTTCTGCTCGCCTGGGAGGAACTCGGGGGAAGCTCGTACCTGGCCGCCCTCAAAGAACTTCAGCGCCGGGCGAAAGGTACTCCGTCTACCAACTGACCGGAAACGCGGGACGACCGGACTGCGTCGTGGCCGGGACTCGCTACTCGCTCTGACGGTCCCGCTCTTCCGGCGTGGACGCCTGCTTCGCCGCCCGCACCTGGTCCACCAGGCCCTCAATCACCGCCTCGGTGAGCGCCCCGCCGCTCAGCGAAGACAGGGTGGACAGCGGAAGGCTCCCGAAAATTTCTTCCATGCCCGGCTGCCCCCCGCCCTCGTCCCCCATGGCGGTCGTCATTTCCGTGAGCAGCGGCTCGAGGACCTCCCGCCCCTGCGGATCCCGGAGCCACTGGCGGATGGTGGACTGGCGGTCGAGCACCGGCCCCTGATCGGCCGGCGGCCCCTCAATCGTGACGGTCTGCCGCAGCGGAAGGTCGCGCGAGGACGTGCCCACCCGCACCTCGTAGGGGCCGCTCTCGACAATCCATCGGCCCCGGCGATCGTCCCAGGCCGCAAAGTCTTGCGCCTCCAGGGCAAAGCGTACGGTTTTGCTCGCGCCGGGATCGAGGGTGACCTTCTGAAAATCCCGAAGCGCCTGGGGCGGGCGGCGCAATCGGCTCTCCGGGTCGTGGAGGTACAGCTGCACGACCTCTTGCCCGCGCCGATCGCCCGTGTTGGCCACCTCCACCTGCGCGGTCACGCCCTCGCTGCTCTGCGCGGTGTCGGCGTCGAGGGTCAGGTTGCGGACCTCGAAGGTCGTGTACGACTGGCCGTAGCCGAACGGATAGAGCGGCTCGACCTCGGCCTCGTCGTAGTAGCGGTAGCCCACGAACACGCGCTCCCCGTAGACCACCTCGCGGTCCTCGCCGGGAAAGTTGAGGAAGGCGGGCGTGTCGGCGAGCGTCTTCGGAAACGTGGTGGCGAGCTTGCCCGAGGGATTGGTGCGGCCGAGAAGGACGTCGGCCGTGGCGGCCCCACCGGCCTGCCCGGCCAGCCACGTCTCCAGGATGGCCCGCGGGGCGTCGCGCCACGGCATCGCCACGGCGGATCCGTTCGAGAGCACGACGCCGGTCGACGGCGCTGCGTCGGCCACGGCCTCAATGAGGCCGTTGTGCGCCTCGGGCATTCGGAGCCTCGTGCGATCGGCCCCCTCGGTTTCGGCGGCGGGCGGCAGGCCGGCGAAGACGAGCGCCACGTCGGCCGCGCGGGCCGTCTCGACGGCGGCGCTCCGCAGCGACTCGGCGTCCGGCCCGTCGTCGCCGAGCGGGTATCCGGGGGAATACGTGAGCCGGTCCTCGCCCAGGGCGTCCGCGAGGGCCTCGTAGGCGGAGGTCACCTGCGTGGGATTCACGCGCGAACTGCCACCCCCCTGGTAGCGCGGGGTCTGAGCAAAGGCCCCAATCACAGCGATCTCCCGGTCCGCCGACGCGTCGAGGGGGAGGAAGTCGTCCTCGTTTTTGAGAAGAACGACACTCTCGGCGGCCGCCTCCCGGGCCAGGTCGTGGTGCTCGTTCCGGAGCGCCTCATCGAACTCCGCGTCCGGCCGGTGCCGACGGTCCCCGCGCAGTGCAAGTTCGACCGTCTCCTGCACGCGGCGATCGAGCGTGTCCTCGTCCAACTCGCCGGACGTCACGGCCGCCCCAAGCTGCTGATCGTGGCCGTCGTTGCCCGGCATCTCGAGGTTCAGTCCCGCCTGCGCGGCCGCCACGCGGTCCTGCACCGCCCCCCAGTCCGAGATCGCAAGGCCCTCGTGGCCCCACTCCGCGTCGAGAACGTGGAGGAGCGTGTCGTGCTCGGTCGCGAAGGTGCCGTTGACGCGGTTGTAGGCCACCATCACCGTCCACGGATCGGCCGCCCGCACCGGAATCTCGAAGGCCCGCAGGTAGATCTCCCGCAGGGTTCGCTCGTCGACCTCCACGCTCGTGGACATGCGGTGGTACTCCTGGTTGTTGGCCACGTAGTGCTTCAACGACGCGCCCACCCCTTCGCTCTGCACACCTTGAATATGAGCGGCGGCCATGCGCCCCGAGAGGAGGGGATCCTCCGAGAAGTACTCGAAGTTGCGCCCGCCGAGCGGCGAGCGCTTGATGTTGGCCCCGGGCCCGAGGAGCACCTGCACGTCCTGGGCCTGCGCCTCCCGGCCGAGGGCCGCCCCCACCCGACGCACCAGGTCCGGGTCCCACGACGACGCCAGTCCCGCGGCCGTGGGGAAGCAGGTGGCCGGACGACTGCCTCCCATGCCCATGTCGCCCGGACTGCTCGTCCGACGGAGGCCGTGGGGGCCGTCGGCGAGCCAGATGGACGGAATGTCGAGTCGCTCGACCGGCTCGGTCGTCCAGAAGGCCCGACCGGAGGCGTAGGCTGCTTTCTCCTCGAGCGTCATCTCGTCGACGAGGGCGGCGGCGCGGGCTTCCAGGTCGTCGCCCCCGGCGTCCGGGGCGTCCTGACCGCGGGCCCGTGCGCAGAGGAGACCCGCGGAAAGTAGACTGGAGAGCGCGAGAAGGGCACACGGGTCGAACATGTCGGTACGGAAACAGAACACAGATCAGTGGATGGCGCGCGGCCTCTGCGGCCGACGCCGGCGTCGGAGGCAGGTCCTCCACCAGAATGTGCAGGCTGGAGGACACATCAGAACGGATTGTGCTATGGTGTCATGTGCACGGCCTCGGAGGACTGCTTCTTCCGAAGGAAAGCACTACACCCGTCGCACCGACCGCCGTCGTGTGCCTATCTACCGATTGCGGAGGTCTCTCCGTCCAGTCGGATGGGTCCCACACGAGCGAAGCGAGGGCCGAAGGTCATGCCCTTGCGGTGCTGATGCAATAAATCAAGTTTGGGACGACATCTAAGCTCATTTCTGACGTTTGGAGACGGGTACACATATCGTCGACATATGGCACAACGCGTCCTCAGAACCTGTTTGGTGAGACATCTGCGGCCACCCCGGGGAGTACTCGGTCGCTGCGCTCCCAGCGCTGCGACGTCGTGGATCTCGTGCAAAATGGTTTCTGCATTCGTACTCGACAGCCGTCGGTACTCACTTGGGCGCAATTTTGCAGCGTCGCCCACTGTGTCTCGGCTAAGCATCTACTCGCAAAACAGGTTCTTACCGGCGCGTACGAAAAAATTGGAACGATGCTGAGAAAGTGCAACCGTGTCCGGCGTCCTCCGCACAACTGCTCCTTGGGTCCCGAAGCAGATTCCCACCTGCACCGAGCAGCCCCCGCCCCCCACGCGCCAAGTTGCGGGCCCAGTCGCGCAATGACGAGTGGGCCTGCCGCCCCTGCTCACCTCGACGCTCGATCTACGATCGTCCTCGGCACAGACTGCACGTCTTCTCGGTATTGATCCTCGACGTATCACCTTGGGAACACCTCCAGTGACAAAGCGCTCCGACCCGAGACGCCCCTCGCCCCTGCGCGACCGGAGGCCGCGTTTTGCCGGGCCCGTTAGCGAGCTTCGATCGCCATCGTATTCGCACCCATGCGCCTGTCTCTTCAAACCATCACGCTCCTCGGGGGAGTGCTGACCAGCGTCTGCGTGCTCGGGGGGTGCGACGTCCAGCGCGAATCGTCGCCTGAGAGCGGCAAGAGCGATTCTACATTCGTCAACTCCGTCGGAATGACGTTCCGGAAGATCCCGGCGGGAACGTTTCGGCAAGGCTCCCTGGAGGGAGAGTCGGACGAGCGGCCCGTCCGGGACGTCGAAATCACCGAGCCCTTCTACCTGAGCACCCGCGAGGTCACGCAGGTCCAGTGGGAATCTCTGATGGACCAAAACCCGAGCCACTTCGAGGGCGCGTTTCGCCCGGTCGACAGCGTGTCGTGGAATCGAGCCCAGGCGTTTATCGATCGCCTCAACAAGAAAGAGGACACCGACCGGTATCGTCTCCCCACGGAGGCGGAATGGGAATATGCCGCCCGGGGCGGCACGTCCACCCGGTTCTACTTTGGCAACACGCGCGACTCGCTGGCGGCTCATGCCTGGTACAGCGCAAACTCTGACCGGCGCACCCATCGAGCCGAACTGAAGCGCTCAAACCCGTTTGGCCTGCACGACATGTACGGCAACGTGTGGGAGTGGACGCAGGACGCCTATTCGCCAACCTTCTACCAGTCCGGGGGCCGGGTTGACCCTGTAAATCAGTCGCGGGAGCCCCGTCCGCCGCGCGTCATCCGGGGGGGCGGGTGGTTTTCGGTCGGGTCAAGCATGCGCTCCGCCAACCGGGCGTGGGCCCAGCCCGACTCGCGGGACTCGCAGCTGGGATTCCGGGTCCTCCGAGAGATTCCGCCCGACGAGCAGTGACTGCAGGCCGGTTCGACGCCCCACGGCCCTCAGTGCCTCGCGGCCCTCAAGGCGGGGATGTTCGGGTTCTCAAGGCCCGACCGGGATGCGGCTGCGAGCGGGCACTCAGACCGTCGTCATAGACCACCTCTTCTGGAGCGATTCACGTCATCCCAGAAGGCCGCTCAGCAGGGACTCTGCGGCCATCACGAGGAATACAACCCCCATCAGCAGCTGCACGGTCACGCCCCATCCCCACACCCACCGCCGTCCGTCCTTCTCCCACATCTGGCCGTAGCACTTGCTTCGCCAGAGCACGTAGCCCCACCAGAGCGACGCGCAGGCCATGGCCGTGAGCGCGAGCACCGCGGGAAGCTCCCCCGATAGAACCAAGGCCATCCTCTCGAAGGGAATCCACCCCGAAAACAGAGCGGTCGGGAGGCTGAGGCCGACGATGCCGAACGCGAGCATGAGGCATCCTTCCACCTTCCGCTGGGGGCCGGAGGTCGGGAGGTAGCGCTCAGGGTCGGGAAGATACATCTCGGGCAGGCGTTTAAACATTGGTCTACGGATCCGTGCGAAGAACGTGCGGCGGGGACAGGCGAACACCGCTATGCCCGGGCGACGGGCAGTTCGTCCCAGCGGGTCGTGTACCGGGGACTGCGCCGCTGCCGGTTCATGGACCAGTCCCGGTCGCCCGGCAGGCCCGCCGCCGCAAGGCCAACTGTGTCCGTGCCGTGTCGGCGATTGATTTGGTCCACCGCACTCATCAGCGCCTCGTCCTCCGTCCGCCTCCGCCCGAACAGGCTCTCCTGATGGGGGCGCGCCGGATGAATGTCGTAGAGGCACACGCCCGCCTTCTTGTACCCGTGGCCCGACCGATAGATCGGATCCAGCAGCCGCCGGGCGGCCTTCACGAACGGCGCGCCGCGGGCCGTGTGCTCCGGCAGCGATCCCGCAACGCCATTCGAGTAGTACGGCGGATCCCCGAATCGCTTCGTCGTGATGAACACCTTGATGCCCTTCGCCACCCGGCCCTCGTCCCGGAGCTTCTCGGCGGCGCGCTGCGCGTGCTTGGCGAGCGCTTCTTTCAGGGCGGCTTTCGCCTCGACCCGCTTTCCGAACGAGCGCGACCGGACGAGGGTCGTGCGGTCGGGGCGCACCAGCTCCAGATCCAAACACGAGCGGCCCCGCAGTTCCCACGCGGTGCGAAGGCCGACGACGGTCATCTCCGCCCGGATCCACGAGTCCGGAAGGGCCCGAAACGCCGCGGCGGAGGCCACTCCGTTCTGGTGGAGCGTCGCCTCGTGGGCAGAGCCGATGCCCCAGATGTCGCCCACGGGGACCCGCTTCAGCAGCGCTTCCCGCCGCGGCTCCGGCGGACAGACGTAGACGCCCTGCCCCCACCCGGCCCGCTTCCGGGCCTTTCCGTTCAGATCGGCGACCTTGGCGAGGGTCTTCGTCGGGCCAATGCCGACGCGAATAGGGAGGCCGAGGTGGCGGCGCACACGTCGGCGGAGCCGGTCGGCCAGGCGGTGAAGATTCTCCCGCGAGAGGTCCGGCAGGGTCGCGAAGGCCTCGTCGATCGAGTAGCGCTCCAGCGCCAGCGCCTCGTCTTCGATGAGCGCGTGCACCCGGCGGGACATGTCCCCGTAGAGGGTGTAGTTGCTCGACAGAACCGCGGCGTCAATGTCCTCCAGGGTGTCCTCCCACTTGAAGACCGGCGCCCCCATCGGCACGCCCGCCTGCTTGACCGCTTCCGAACGGGCGATCACACACCCGTCGTTGTTTGACAACACCGCGACGGGCCGCTCTCGCAGGGCGGGGTTGAAGACCCGCTCGCAGGAGGCGTAGAAGTTTTCGCAGTCGACAAGGGCAAAGACTCGGTCCATGGGATTCCGGGGACGGCCTGGCGGGGGACGCGCGCCGACCATCAAAAGCACGAAGCGGCCTACCCCCCTCGTGCACGTGCCGCCGCTCCCGGCGACCCGACGGGGCAATGAGGACGCAGCGGAAGGGGCGTGGGGCGAACGGCACGGGGTCAGTGGTGCTGGTCGGGGCGTTATCGATCGCGAACGGGGCGTGTAGCAAGGCCCATCCTCATCATACAAACCAGCGCACATATTTCAAACATGTGTCCGGGCTGCGTTCATCACGATTCCGATTCTCACGCCGCCGTCGGCTGCCGGGTTCGCACCCGAGCATCGTCCCGATCCGGGGGAATTGCATCTTGGCGTTCGACAGAGCTTTCATCGAGGCCCGCACACGATCGACTCGTGTGCTCCCGCCGTGATCCCAGGCCGTTCCATCGGCAGAGGGGCCATTCCTCACGATTCGCTCGCATCCGACACCTGGGCCGCGGCCGTCCTGAACCGGGTCGCCTCCTCCTCGAGCCACTGGGCAAGGGCCGACCGCCATTCCTCGCGGGACCGGGATCGGTCTCGGAGCGACCGTCCCGAGTCGGCAGCAATGCGGGACAGGAACGCCTCCTGCTCCTGGTCGGTCAGCTCTGCCTCTTGAAGGAGATCCTGAAGCGGCCCCGGAAGGTCCCGCGTTCGCCCCCGGCTCGTGGTGCTCGCGTCCAGACGGGCCGGCCGACCGGCATCTCGATCTGTCGGCGGACGAAACCGATCGGGGAGGTCACTGGTCTTGACGACGTCGAAGTCAAGGCTCATCGTCGTTGTGCGAGTCGGTGGAAGATGCTGTTCAAGGACAACCGTCGTACGTCCCGCAATCGGCCTTTGGTCAGTGAATCACGACCTGCGGATACAACAAAAAGCCCGAAATGAACGCTGTTACAACCCTACTGCTCCGAGGAAAAGTTGCCCGCCCCAAAACCTTTTACTCATTTGTGACGGTGGGGGATGCCTCCCTCCCCTCCGGCGATGCACTCGGCGCGCTCCCGACTGCCTCGGGGGACGACGTGCACCGCGTCGCCACACGAGTGATACCATTGTGGCCTCATCGTGCCGGCTCGAAGATGACCCGGGGTCGGAAGACGAGGAGTGGATAATTGTCCACAAACCCGTACCGTTCGATCACACTTCCCGAGCCGTGCAGAAATTCCTGAAGTGGAACCTCTGAGTGTGGGCGTTTGGGAGTATGTGGGGGTGGGAGAAAGAACGCCCGTACGCCCAGCCCCCCATACTCAGCCCCGTTCCGCCAGAGCACTCTCGATCGAGGGGGGCGCATCCCGTTTACGAAGTTCCTCACGCATCGGGCAATGCTGTGAGTTGACCGAGGAAACGCTGCCTTGACGTTCGACGACCGCGGACAGTCATGTCCTGCGCCACTGGGAATGGGACCTGAGCGCATGGCGACTCACTGGTCGAGCTTGTTCAGCGTAAACTCCTCGCCGTCGAAGCCCACCGGTCCCCCCGTGATGGTGACGGTCATCGTTTCTAGATCGTCGGCCACCGTTCCCTGCATCTGACCCGGTCGCCCCGCGTCGTACTGCTGAGAAAACGTGACGTCGTTGGACCGCGGCCGGAACGTGCCATTCTCGACCGAAAAGGCGAAGGTCTCCTCGGGCGCCCGCACCTCTCCCTCCCCCTGAACGATGTTCGCCTCCTGCCCCCCTTGAAGCTGCTGGAGCGTGATCACGACCGTGTATTCGGTCTCCCCGTGGTCCACGGTCCCGCTCCATCGTCCCGAAATGTTTTCGACGCCGTTTTCCCCGCCGGAATCGCACGCAGCACCCAAAAGCAAAGCGGCGGCAAGAACTCCAAAGGCCACGCGGGACATCGGGCTGTGCAGCACTGTGAATAGAATGCGCGAACGGGCCACGCGGCACAGCGGAGGACGGATTCGTTGTTCTCAGGCTCCGCGGCGCGCGGCGTCCCCGCACCACGGGATGCAGATGTAGGCACGCGCCGTCTGGCTTACGGCTCTTTTTCCTCCACCGGCTGCTCGTCGCCCTCGGGTTCGCAGTCTGCGGCTTCCGCTCTCGGCAGCCGCACCACGAATCGGCTCCCCTCTCCCTTTTCGGTGTCGACCTCCAGGTGCCCGTCCATCTGCTCGGTCGCCTCCTTCGTCACCGCCAGCCCCACACCGGTGCCCTCGTACTCTCGGCTCAGCCCTTCAGAGGCCTGGCGAAACGGCTCGAAGAGATCCTCGGCAATCTCCGGCTTCATCCCAATGCCGGTATCCCGCACCTCCAGGACGGCCTGTCCGTCGTCCCGGTAGGCCCGAACCCAGACGTGTCCGCCCTCCTCGGTATACTTAATCGCGTTGCTCATCAGGTTGCGGAGCACAATCTGCACCCCGCCCTCGTCCGCCATGGCCTGCGTCGGTGGATCTCCCGCCTCCAGGTGCACATTGATGTCTTTCTCGCTAGCCTTCGGCCGAAGCTCCTCGGCAGTCCGGTGGACCTGGTCGGCCAGATCCACCGGCTCAACGCCAAGCTCCATCTGCCCCGCCTCCAGCTTCGACAGATTGAGCACTCCTTCCAGCGTGTCGAGCAGGCGCTTCCCGCCCTGCTCGATCAAGTTGGCGTACTTCGGAAGCGGGCTGCCCTCCGGCAGCTCCAGCTCGCTGGCCGCGGTGCCGACCGCCTCGGCAAAGCCGATGATGGAGGTCAGGGGCGTGCGAATCTCGTGGCTCATGTTCGCGAGGAACGACGACTTCATGCGGCTGGCCGCCTCGGCCTCCTCCTTCGCCGCGAGGAGCTCCCGTTCGCGCTCGAGACGCTCCAGCACCAGCGCGGCGTAGCTCCCCAGCACCTCGAGGAGGCGCAGGTCGAACGTCCCGATGCCGCCCTCCTCGAGGCTCCCGACGGAAATAAGGCCGTACTCCCCCATCGGCACGTACGCGGTAGCGCGGATGTCGCCGCGATCCATCGTGTCCACCTCTGCCGAGAGGTCGTCGAACGCACAAGCCTCGCCGGACCGATACGCCTCGGCTGCGGGCGTCTCCCCGTCGATGTCGTAAGACGGGCGCTCGGGCATGTGGTCCTGGACAGCATCGGGCACGTGAGCGGGCACGAGTTCGCCGTCCCGGGCAAGACGAATCGTCGTTGCTGAGTAGTCGAGCGTCTGGTGGACGAGGCTTGTGAGCCGGGTGCTTAAATCTTCCTCGTCCTGGGCTTCAAGCAGGTGGTTGGTCGCTTCGTAGAGCCCTTCGAGCTTTTCCTGCCGGCCCTGGAGAGAGTGTTCCCGCTCTTTCCGCTCGGTGATGTCTTGAATCGTTCCCCGGATGCGGACCACCTCTCCGGCCTCCCGCTGCGGCTCCCCGCGAAGGCGAACCCACCGGACCTCGTCGCCGGCACCCACCCGCACTTCCAGGCCGGAGGACGAGGACTCGCCCTCGTCTACGGCTCGGCGCAGCGCCTCTCGCACCCGCGGACGATCCTCCGGATGGTACAGGTCGAGCGTGGTTTCGGGCGTCGGCTCGGCGTCGAGGGGATACCCGAGGATCCGGTAGGCATTTTTCGTCCAGTTCTCTTCCTCGGCCTGCACGTCGTACTCCCAGGCGCCGACGTCGGCAATCTCCTGGGCGCGCTCGAAAAGATCGTTTTGCCGTTCCAGCCTCCGCTCTCGCTCCTTCCGCTCGGTGACGTCCTGCGAAACGGCCATCCCGGCGATGATCGAATCGGTCTCGTCCCGCACCGGAAGCGTCTGGATGCGATAGCACCGGCCCTGAAATTCTTGCTCGAAGACATTTTTCTCTCCGGCCCAGGCGCGGCGGTAGTACTCGGCCGTCTCCCGAGCAATGTCTTCGGGAAACAGGTCGTGGGGCCTTGCGCCCTCGATGTCCGAGGCAGCCACCTCGATGACATCCAGACTCTGTCCTCCGGCGAGCGTGTACCGCAGGTCCTCGTCGAAGAGAAAAACGGCCCCGTCCGGAAAGTTGTCGGTCAGCGCCTGGTACCGCCCCTTCGCGGCCTGGAGGGACCGCGCGCGCCGCTCCCGGCTGGTGATGTCCTGCAGGTGAAAGACCGCCTCGCCGTCCTCCCCGCGAAGCGGCGCTCCGTGTACCGATAGAAACCGCCGGGTGCCGTCGGGCCGCCGGAGTGAACACTCAACGCCCTGAATGGGCGCGCCCGCCCGGAGGACCTGGGCGAAGGGCCCCTTCTCTTCAGTTGAGTCCTCGCCGAACGGTTCGGGGTCCCACTCCAGATCGTCGTACGTGCGCCCTCGAAGCGCTTCCTCGCTGACGCCAAGCACGGCGTCGACCCGGCCGCTCGCCTGAAGAATCGTTCCGTCCTGGGCGAGGCGAATGATCGCGTTCGGGCTCGTCTCGACGAGGCGGTCCAGGAGGTTTCGGTGCTCCCGGACCGTAAGCCGCCCCTGGAGCGAAAAGCCGATTGTGAGGCCCACGACGGCCATGATGCTCAGCAAGATCGACGGGGCGGTTTGGGGCGCAGGGACCAAAAACAGCCCTCCCGCGACGATCAAAAAGCCGAACGCCAAAAACCAGAGGATGGGCCGAAACGACCGGGCGCCGAGCTCAATGACGACCCCGATAGACGCGTATGTGAGCAGGACGGCAAGCACATGCTCGTTGGCGAAGCCATTCCCCACAGCCGCGGCCGTAATCCAGACCATCTGAACGTACATCAGGCCCCACATCAATGGCACGTAGGCCCGGCGGATTTTCCCGGACACGTAGGACGCTGCGAAGAGCCCGGCGAACAGGCCCGAAAGGCCGAAGTAGGTCCACGCAGGCGTGGCGGGATTAAGTTCGGACACCCTGTACAGAACACTGAGGGACGGAATCAAGACGGCCCCGAGGAGGCTGATTAGGCGATAGAGTTGCACCCGACCCTTCTCGTCGGTGGAAAGCGCCCCGTCGTCGGGACGGAAACGGGACTGGAGTACACGGAAAAGACGAGTCATGGCATCTCTACAGGAACGGTACGGCGTGGTGGTCCGCCCGCGTGTGAGCGGTTGGATTTTGAGCCCTCTAACTTCCCAGTATACAGTTCGGGCCTCACTTTTTCAGTTTTCACCTCAGCCAAGAACGCCCTGCACGTGAAGGGACTGTGGATTGCCCCACCTTCACTGACTGTTCGCTCTGATAAGCGGCCTCTTCTTCGAATATTCACCCTTACGGCCCCCATCCGTACTGTCCAGACGCTCCTCATTTTCCGGTCCCCACTCTGCACATTTTACGTGCCCGGCGGGAGGCTCGGGACGAGGTCTATGACGCCGAATGTTTCGACGCCCATCCAGAGAATAAACAGGCCGTAGATCACGACGAGCGACCAGGCTTCGCGACGGGAGACCAGCAGGTCTGTCCGCATCATCAAAAACACGATCAGGGTCGCCACGGTCAGCACCGCCATCATAGGCGCCCCGATCGAGTAGTTAACCGTCACGGTCCCGGCCACGAGCACCCCCGCGGGGATGCACACCAGCAGGTCGAAGATATTGCTGCCCAGCACATTGGCGATGCTCGTGACGGCGTTCCCATTGCGCGCCGCCCGAATGCTCACGAACGCGTCGGGCACGGACGTCCCCGCTGCCACGACCGTGATGCCCCAGAGAAAGCTCGGCGTCCCAAAGAGTTCGCCGAAGCGAACGGCAGCGCGGACAAGGCCTTCTACACCGACGAGAATGGTCACGAGCGCCCCGACGAGCACGGCCCACTCGCGCCCCGGACGAATATCGGTGGTGGCGACCTCCGGCTCGTAGTCCATCGTGTCCTGGTACTGTACGAAGATGTACAGCCCATACATCGCCATCGGAAAGAGGGCCAGGAGCCGCGTGATCTCGCCGGCCAGAGATCCTGCGACCCCTTCTACAGGGTTGTAGATGACGGCGAACGAGAATACGAGAAGCAGCACGGTGACGGAGATAAGGTAGAACTGCGCCTCTTTGTAGACCAGGTCCCGGTTCGAGGCCAGCGCACCTTCGGACCAGAGGCTCGAGAGGGCCGGCACCATGAGCACATTGAACAGGGCCGAGCCCACGATCGCTGCCACCCCCAATTCGAACTCGCCGTGGATCAGGGTGGAAAACACAGCCGTCGTGAGCTCTGGAAAGCTCGACCCGACCGCCACAATAATGGCCCCCTGGATGATGGGGGGCAGCTCATAGTACACCGATAGCCGCTCGCTGGAGGATTCGAGCCAGTCGCTTCCTTTCCAGACGACCGCTGTGCCGAAGATCGCGAGCAGAGCGTAGAGAAGCGTCATCATAGGGGGATGTGGATGTGAGAATCGGGGGCCAGCCCGGGCTCTTTGAGTTGCGGAAGATGGATGACTGCCAGAAGATCTGCCTACGCGAGTAGGAATTCAAGTGGGTCGGCACCCCAGCGGGGCGATCGTATGTCAGACGTTTCTGTCGTGGAACGGGGGCTCATCTACCTCCGACCAGCAATACTGCTCGACAAGCGGGGGGGAGGGGGGGCACACGGATGTACGACCACAATTGAGGACGAAGACCAATCGCCAGATTCAAGATACGATTGTCACGGGCACCCCCGGCGGTGCTTTTTGCGGAGGTCAGGTTTTGCGGAGGTCAGGCCGCCTTCTCAACGCTCGGCACAGTCATATCCGTGGGTTTCTTCGTTTTGGGAGTCCCCACGCAGGAGGAGCGGGGCTCCTCGTCCAGGCTCGCCGCGATTACACTTGTTTGATAACCGCTTTGATAACTGCTCGGTCCTGCGTGTCGTGCACGGTCTGACGGTCGAGGCCCCAATGCGCCGGCAGACCTACATACGAATTGCGTTCACGTCGAATTGCGTTCACGTGGGGACGACCCGCACTGAGGCAGCATGACTTCGTTTCACTCGGCTCCCAGCCGTCCCTGCACCGAGATAGACGCCGGATCTAGATTTCAGCACCCGCCTGCGGACCGCGTCGCCCGGTCAGAATGTGCACAACGATTAGATACAGCTGGTATGAAACGACCAAGCCCTTGATCATGAGTCCTCATCGAGCGCAAAGATCACAGGCATGGTCATCCGCACCTTCACGGGTTGCGATCGTTGCTTGCCAGGGGTGCAGTCCAGGCGCCGGACGGTGCGGAGCGCTGCCTGATTGAGGACGTCGTGCACTCCCCGCACGACGCGCGGATTGGTGACCTGCCCATTTTCATCGACCACGAACTGCACAAAGACGCGGCCTTCGAGGTTCAGCTTGCGGGCCGCTGGCGGGTAGCGGGTCTTTTTTCGGAGCGATTGGAGTCCCCCACAGTCCGGCCGCTGCTGCACCTCGACGAAGACCTCGTCGGACGGCGACGGGTCCGGCTCCGGCGAGGGGGATCCGGCATTCTGGTCCAGGGAGGCGTCGAGATCGAGGGAGGCATCGAAATCAGGGGTAGACGGCCCGACCACCTCTTCGTTCGGCACGACCTGTGGCACCGGCGGCCGCGGGGGCGCCGGGGGCGTCCGCTCATGCTGGGTCGGCTGGACCTGCCTCAGATCGACGGTCTCTTGTTTCTCCATCTCGATCTCAAGTCCCTTCTCGGATTGGAAGGAGACCCGGGCGGCCGTGAGCACCAGCGCCAACGAGAGAACAAGTCCGATCTGGAGGTGCAACCCGTACTGTGTGCGAAGCGTGGAGCCAGGAGATTCGGAATGGGTCATGGCGACTTCGGTCTGATTGTTCGGAGCAGCGCGCAAACCGTTGCAGGGCAGCCCCCTGCCCCGGTTTGCAATGTGGGGAGACCATACAGGCACATCAACGCCTCCGTTGCCCCGCGTTCGACGAGTCGCCCCCCTGCGTCGATCAATCGCCCCCACTGGGAGCTGCCTTAAATTGCACGGATACAAAAATCCTGTCCCCGTCAGTCGTGCCGACACATAACCGGCTCGTGGCGCTGGATGCAGGGCGTGCTGCTCTGGGTGATTCAGAGATTCTTGGACACTCCAATACGCAGGTCACGGAGATGTATAGCCACCTCAGCCCGGAAGTGATGGATCGGGCGATGGAAGAAACCTTCGGTGGCGAGTAGTCACTTGGGAACCGTTCCCAATATATTCCCAAGTCATTCCCAAATCCATGCAATCCCTCTCGTTTTCTCGCAAGATCGGGGAGACGGCCTCAAACAGAAAACCCCGCCTGAATCGCCGTCTGTGGGCG
>JBDGQM010000188.1:0-7888 GCA_042219065.1 Salinibacter sp.
CCGGGATTTTTCGGGACATCGGTCGATCTATCGTGAAAACTGTCCGGTAGCCAGGGGCCGTGCTTTGCTCAACAGTCCGAAGGTCGTCGCGAAAGGCTCCAACTGAAGGCTCGTCATCCCGAAGGCCGTCGTGGATCTCCCCGAATACGGCGGCACCTTTCTCAGGAAGATCCCGCATCGGTAGCCTGCGCCCGAAGACCTTCGGCGTGTGGGAGGGCCGGCCCAGGAGTTTGTCGGGACGACGGAGCAGCGGATTCGCATCACCGGTCCCCTATGAGGTCGGCGGCGTCATCTTGTCAGGGGCCGAGCGTCCCCAGAGCCGATCGATTCCGCTCAGGGCGAGGATGCCGGCCCCCACGGCCGTGCCTGCGACGGGAAGGGGAATGCCGACCGCAATCCCGGCCAGGAGTCCCTTCAGCAGGGTCTTTGCCAGGCCGTCCCCGTGGAAACTCCGCTGCACGAGCCCTGTGCCGAGGCCTCCCAGCGTGAAGCCGATGCCTGCCAGGGCCAGGGTGGAGGCACCGAGGGTGATCGCACTGCCGGAAAAGAGCAGCCAGTCCAGCCCCAGGATGAGGATCCCGCTGACTGGATGCAGAACGTTGGGGGGAGGGGCATCGGCAGCCATATCTTAAGTGGAACAGAGGGAATACTTTAAAACGCGCATCCGAAACCCCATATGCAAGCACGTCATCCTGAGCTTGACTCAGGATCTTTTCGGGTAACAGCACCGCCTGTGGCGAAGAGATCCCGCATCGGGGTGCGGGATGACCGCCAGGGGTCTCGGATGCGCGGAGGTAACGTACTTTTGATCTACCTAAAGGATGTACTGACTGAGGTCGCGGCTCGACGCGATTGAGCTCAGGCGGTCCCGCACCATGTCGCCGTCGATCGTGATGCTGGATCCGGGCGGAATTTCCTCCGGCACGTCGTAGAGGAGGTCTTCGAGGAGCGTCGTCAGAACGGTGTGGAGACGCCGCGCACCGATGTTTTCCACGTCCGCGTTCACCTCCGCGGCGATCCGGGCAAGCTCACTGACTCCCTCTTTCTCGAATTCGATCTCGACGTCCTCGGACTGGAGCAGCGCCCGGTACTGCTTCACGAGGGCGTTCTTCGGCTTCGTCAGGATCTCGTAGAAGTCGTCCTCATCCAGGTTGTTGAGTTCGACCCGGATGGGGAAGCGCCCCTGCAGCTCCGGAATCAAGTCGCTGGGCTTGGTGGCGTGGAAGGCCCCGCTGGCCACGAAGAGGATGTGGTCGGTCTCCACCATCCCGTGCTTCGTCTGCACGTTCGACCCCTCCACGATGGGGAGGAGATCGCGCTGGACGCCCTGCCGAGACACCCCGGCGCCCTGGCCGCCCTCGTCCCGGGTGCGGGTGCCGGCCGCCACCTTGTCAATCTCGTCGACGAACACGATGCCGGCCTGCTGCACACGCTCCAGGGCGTCGTCGGTCACCTGGTCCTGGTCGATCAGCTTCTGCGCCTCCTCCTGCGTGAGAATGTCGCGGGCTTCGTCCACCGTCACGCGGCGCGTCTTGCGCTGATTCCCGCCGAGGTTGCCAAAGAGCTCCTCCAGGTCCACGCCCATCTCCTCCATGCCCATGGGGCCGAACATCTGCATCATGGACTGGGAGTCCGAGGTGACTTCGATCTCAATCTCGCGGTCGTCAAGCTCCCCGCGCTGCAGCTTGTCCCGAAACTTTTGCCGCGTGCGCTGGCGGAGGCTTTCCCGCTGCTCGGGCTCCTCGGACGTGTTCTCCGTCTGTCGGACCGTGAAGCCCGGCCCGTCCTGGGCACCGTCGCCGCCGCGGGACTGCTCGTCGTCCTCCGGCGGGATCAGGATGTCCAGAATCCGCTCCTCGGCCAGTTCCTGAGCGCGGTCCTGCACCTCTTCCTTGTGCTCCTTCTCCACCATGTTCACCGCAATGTCGGTGAGGTCGCGGATCATGCTGTCCACGTCGCGCCCCACGTACCCGACCTCCGTAAACTTGGAGGCCTCGACCTTGATGAACGGGGCCCGGGCCAGGCGCGCCAGGCGCCGGGCAATCTCGGTCTTGCCGACCCCCGTGGGCCCAATCATGATGATGTTGTTGGGCATGATCTCGTCGCGCATCTCCTCCGGGGCGTTTTGGCGGCGCCAGCGGTTCCGGAGCGCAATCGCGACGTTCTTCTTGGCGTCGTCTTGCCCGATGATGTACTTGTCAAGCTCCTCAACAATCTGTCGGGGCGTGAGGTCTTCAACGTGCTGGGTGACGTCAGGCATATGGGTCGGGGGTTACAGTGTGTGAGGTCGTGCTAAAAAGCATGGGGGAGACGGGCGGGCCCGAGAAGATGTTACTCGTGCTCCTCCGAGACGTCGTCGAGAGAGCCCGATTCGTTTCCGTTCTCCGTTCCTACGGCCGAGGCGGGGGCCGTGGGGGACTCAATCGTTTCGTCCATTCCGTATTCGTCGTGGGGCGACGGGTCCTCGCCCCGGTCCGGCTCGACGGTCGTCTCTGAGGCGTCGGACGTGGACGCTTGGTTTTGGTTCGCGTGCACGTCTTGCACGTCGGGATGGTCGTCGTTGACGATGAGGACCGTGTAGTTGTAGGGATACCCGTTTCGTTTCTCGAGTCGGGCCGCCCCAGCGGCCTCCAGCTCGCTCACGAGCGATTTCGGATCCGTGTCCGAGCCCATCAGGTCCGACAGCTTGCGGAGGAGGGGCGTCAGGTATACCTCCTCGTACTGCCCAAAGTGCTCCTCGGTAATTTCGATTGCGCGCTGGGCGTCGGGGTTGTCCAGCGCTTGATATTTCTGCGGGGGCGGATCGTCCGGGGTCTGGGCGCTCGTGTATGCCGCCCCGCTGGTGGGCGCGTTCGCCAGCAGGTCCTCCCGGGAGTCCTGGCTGAGCAGGTTGCGCGCGTCGAGGTACTTGCTGTCTTCAACGAAGGCGGGGGTGTCGGCGGTCTGGGGCGGGTTGACCGCGGCCACCAGGGGACGGCATCCCTGTTCCCGAATCCAGCGCACGAGGGGGAGGTACGGACGATTGCCCGTGACGATCACCAGGGTCTGAACGTCGGGGCGCTGCTGGAGAAAATGCGTGAGCTCTAGTGTGAGACGCACCTCCGCCGTATTTTCCTGCATGGCGCTCGGCACGTGCACCGGCTGAAGGCCGCTCCGGTGGAGGGCAGAAGGCACCTGGGCATCGCCCGCGTCGAGCAGGGTGTCGAACGAGCCGTACGCGCGCCCAAAGATGGTGGGCGTATCGTCTCCTTCTTCCAGGTAGCGACGAACCTCTTCGAAAATTTCTTCCGCGTAGTCGCTCGGGGAGTGGCTCCGGTCGCTCTGCGATTTTAGGATACTGTAGAGATTATCGTAGTCAACAAACATGGCCGCCTGGCTGGGCGGGGCGGCGTCGGAGGTATAATTTTCACTCATGAGGTTATGGCGTCATCAACGGTAAAAAATAATCGGTGAGGGCATGAGCACGGATCCGGGACGCAGGGGGGAGGCGCGACGAGAATTAGGAGGCCTCCGCATCAATTTCTAGGATCGTGCGATTATGATTCGTATAGATGCAAATGTCGGCCGCGATGGACAGTCCGTTCTCCACAATGTCGTGGGCGGTGAGGTCGTCTCCGTTCTGGAGGAGGGCCCGGCTGGCGGCCAGTGCGAAGGAGCCTCCGGACCCGATGGCGAGCACGTTGTCGTCGGGTTCAATTACGTCGCCCGCCCCGCTGATTAGCAGCAACTCTCGGGGGGAGGCCACCGCCAACAGAGCTTCGAGGCGGCGGAGGTACTTGTCGGTGCGCCATTCCTTGGCAAGCTCAACCGCCGCCCGCGCCACGTTGCCCCCGTACTCCTGCAGCTTCTCCTCGAACCGCTCGAAGAGCGTGAAGGCGTCGGCGGTCGACCCCGCAAAGCCGGCCAAAATATCACCGTCGTAGAGCGAGCGCACCTTTTCGGCCTCATGCTTCATGACGGTCTCGTCCATGGTGGCCTGGCCGTCCGAACCAAGGGCGATTTGGCCCTTGTGCCGGACGCCAAGGACGGTTGTTGCGTGCGGGGAGTCGGTCTCGGGGGTCATCTACAGGAGGGAAATTGATCGCAAGAGAAGCGGACGCCGCCTCTGTGACATCGGGCGGCCAGATTATCGCTTCTACCTGTACGACCGCGCCGGACCGGCGGTTCGAGTCCGTACGGATTCACCCCCCTGCCGGGGGTTTTTCGACAAACTTTAGCCGGACGAACGAGGCGGGGCGGTCCGGGTTGGTTCTGACGGACGGGGCGGCGATGCGAAGGGCGGCCCCGCCGCTCCGATGGGTTCCTCTTCGAGTGACGTGCGCTCTGGGTCGGGGGTGCGCAGGATCACGACGGCGTGGCTAATTTCGTACAGCGGCACGGCGGGACGGAGGTAGATCTGAAGCGCGCTCCGGCCGGCGGGGGCGGCCACGGAATCCACGGTGCCGATGCGGCGACCGGGCGGAAAGACGGCGCTGTGTCCGCTCGTGACGACCTGGTGCCCCACCTTGACCGGCTCGGTCTGCACGACGTGGTCGAGCCGGAGGCGATCGAGTTGCTCGCCGTCCCACCGCACAATCCCTTCGGCCCGTATGGGCTGGACGAGGCCGGGGACCCGAAAGTCGGTATTGAGGAAGGGCATCACCCGGGCGTACTCCTCGTTCACCAACACGACGGTGCCCACGATTCCTTGTTCGTGCACCACGGGCATGCCCTCGGTCACGCCATCGGCCCGGCCCACGTTGAGGGTCAGGAGGTTGTTCTTCTGAAAGATGTCCTTCGTCACGATGCGGGCGGCGCGGACCGGCGCCTCGCTCGAGTCGGTGAGCTCCAGCAGGCGGGCCAGTTCTTCGTTTCGCTGGCGCACGGCCCGGGTCCGGGCGACCTCGCTGGACAGGCGAATGTTTTCGCGGCGGAGTTCGTCGTTGCGGTTGAGGGCCTGCAGGTACTGGCCCATCCACGCGAACGTGCTTTCGACCTGGGCCGTCATGCCCATCGCGTGCGTCCGGACGGTGCGGAGCAGGGGCTGGTTCTGCGTGACCATAACCCCGACTGCGACGAGCAGGAGGGCGCTGAGGAGGAGCCAATCGCCGGGCTGGTTGTTTGAGGCCATCGGCGCTGGGCGTCAGGGTTCGGAAGGCCGACGGGAGACGAGCGAGGCGGGGGAGAGGTGCTCGCCGTCAGGTTAAAACGCGCTCGTAGTCCTCCAGGTTTTCGAGCACTTCGCCGGTGCCCCGGACCACAGCTTTCAGGGGATCCTCGGCCACGTAGACGGGCAGCTCGACGCGCTCCCGGAGCATCTGGTCGATGCCTTCGAGGAGGGCCCCGCCGCCGGTCATCATGATGCCACGTTCCAGGACGTCCGCGCCGAGTTCCGGGGGCGTGCGTTCGAGCGTGCGGAGGACCGCGTCACTAATCTGTTCGAGGTTGTCGTACAGCGCATCGCGCACGTTTACCGACGAGATGGTTCGGACTTTCGGAATGCCGCTCACGAGGTCTCGACCCTTCACCGACAGCTCCAGTTCGGTATCTAGCTCGGTGGCACTGCCCACCTCGCACTTGATCCGCTCGGCCGTTCGGGAGCCGATGAGGAGGTTGTGGTTTCGCTTGAAGTACTCGACGATGGCCTTGTCCAGCTCCGATCCCCCCACGCGAAGCGACTCGTCGAGCACGATGCCGGAGAGGGCGATGACGGCGATCTCGGTGGTGCCCCCGCCGATGTCTACAACCATGTTGCCCACCGCCTCTGTGATGTCGAGCCCGATGCCGATCGCGGCGGCCATCGGCTCGGAGACGAGGTTGACCTTCCGGGCGCCGGCGTGCTCCGCGGAGTCGCGCACGGCCCGCTTCTCCACCTCCGTGATGCCGCTCGGGACGCACACAACCATGCTCCGGATCGAGGTGAGCCAGTTGTTTTTGACCTTCCGGAGCAGGCCCTGAATCATTTCCTCCGCCACCTTGAAGTCGGCGATCACCCCATCGCGCAGCGGCCAGATCGTTTCAATGTCCTGGTGGGTGCGCTCGTGCATCTGGAGCGCCTCGTAGCCGATCTCGCGCACCTCGTTGGTGTCGGAGTCGACCACGACGATGCTCGGCTCATTGAGGACGATGCCCTCGCCGCGGATGTACACGAGCGTGTTCGCCGTGCCCAGGTCGATGGCGACGTCCTGCGAGAAGTTGAAAAACATCGATGCTACTGTGGTGGAGGCCGAATGGGGCGATGGAGGCGTCAAGGCGACCCGGCCTGCGGGCGATGGGGCCGCCTGGTCGAGAACACGTAGACTGCTGAGGAACTGTCGGGGGACAGAACTCTGGCGAGCGAGTTGAGGAGATGGACGACGCGGGCTCAGTGCCGAAAGTGACGACGACCGGTGAGGATCATGGCCACGTCATGCTCGTCGGCGGCCTCGATCACGTCGTCGTCCCGGATGGACCCACCGGGTTGAATGGCGGCCCGGACCCCCTCGTCCGCCGCTGCGACCAGCCCGTCGGCAAATGGGAAAAATGCGTCGGACGCTACCACGGAGCCGGTGAGGTCAAGTTCCGACTTTTGCGCCTTAAACACTGCAAGTTCAGACGCGTCGATCCGGCTCATCTGCCCCGCTCCGATCCCGAGGGTGGCTTTGTCTCGGGCATACACGATGGCATTGCTCTTCACGTGCTTTGCCACCCGCCAGGCAAAGTCGAGGTCGCTCCGCTCGTCGTCGGTGGGGGCGCGGGCAGTGGGCACGTCCCAGCGGTCGTGGAGAGCGGCGGCTGGAGGCAGCGCTGGGTCGGGCGTCTGGACGAGAAGGCCGCCGAGGACGGATCGGACGTCGGGCCGATCGGAGTCGCGGTGGGCCGCTTCGTGCCGCACAACGCGACGGCCCTCCCGCTCGGTGAGCCGGTCGAGAACGCCGGACTCAAATTCCGGGGCGATGATGATTTCGGTGAAGATCTCGTCGATGGCCTCGGCGGTGGCGCGGTCGAGGGCCTGGTTGACGATGACGATGCCGCCGTAGGGGGACTGGGTGTCGGTGGCGAAGGCCTGGTGCCAGGCGGCCTCCAGGGTGTCGGCGGTGGCCACGCCGCAGGGATTGGTGTGCTTCAGGATGGCGCAGGTGGGCCCGGCGTCGCGGAACTCGTCGATGAGGGCGAGGGCGCTGCTGGTGTCCAGCAGGTTGTTGTACGACAGATCCTTGCCGTGCACCTTGTCGAAAAAGCGCCACGGCGTGCCGTAGAGGGCGCCCTCCTGGTGCGGATTTTCGCCGTAGCGGAGCTCGCGGTCCTGCATCATCGAGGCTTCGTAGGTGAACGGAAGGCCCTGCGCGTCGCCTCCGGTCTCCTCGAATTCCGGCTGCTGGGACAGATGGTTGCTGATCAGCTGGTCGTAGGCCGCGGTGTGGACGAAGGCGCTCTTGGCGAGCCCGCGGCGGGTGGGGCGCGAGAGGTGCCCGTCGTTCTGGTCGAGCTCGCCGGCGACCCGGTCGTACTGGCCGGGGTGGAGGACGACCCCCACGTCGTCGTGGTTTTTGGCGGCGGCGCGCAGCATGGTGGGGCCGCCGATGTCGACGTACTCCATGACCGTCTCCAGGTCGGCGTCGGGGTCCTGGGCCGCGTCGCCGAAGGGATAGAGGTTGCACACCACGAGGTCGATGGGGTCATAGCCGTGTTCCTCCAGGGCGGCCATGTCGTCTTCGTTCGACCGCCGGGCGAGCAGGCCCGCATGGATGGCCGGGTGGAGGGTCTTCACGCGGCCCTCCAGCACCTCCGGGACGCCGGTCACGTCGGCCACGTCGGTGACCGCCAGGTCGGCCTCGCGCAGCCTCTCGGCCGTCCCGCCGGTGGAGATCAACTCAACGTCGAAGGCGCGGAGTCGCCGGGCAAAGTCGACGAGGCCGGTCTTGTCGTA
>JBDGQM010000189.1:0-3651 GCA_042219065.1 Salinibacter sp.
CTCACCGCCGCCGAATCTGCTGGGGGGACGAGACGATAATCTGAGGCGTGCCCTCGTGCGATTCCACGGTGCCGGTCACGCAGATCGACCGGCCTTCGTACAGCGTCTCGGGGGGCGAGGCCCACTTCGGGCGGTCCGACGCCCAGATGAGAGCCGTAAAGTCCTGGTCGGGATGCGCGTCGCCCAGGTTGAGGAAGGTCGGCCGTCCCCCGATGTCCGTCGCCTGCACCCCTTCCACGACCGTGCCGCACACCTCGGCCCGTTCGCCGACGTGGCCGTTCGCCTCCGTTGCGGGCAGCGGGCCCACCGTCGGCCCGCCGCTGGAGAGGGGACCGACGAGGTGACGGGAGGCGAGTAGGCCCACGAAGAGCACGGCAGATACGCCCAAAATCGTCGTCTTCCAGCGCGCGAGGGTTCGGAGCATGGGCGAAGGTGGGGCGGCGAGACAGAGACCGGGACCGGCCGGACCGGCGTCTATCGGTAGCGCTCCAGCCAGGCGAGCACATGGTCCGCCTTGGTGATGAGCTGGCTGGGGCGAGTGGAAATCCCGTGGGAGGCGCCCGGAATCTCCACGTAGGCGGTCTCTACGCCACGGATCTTGAGGGCGTTGTAGATCTGCTTCGCCTGCCAGGGGGGCGTGCGGAGGTCCTCCTCGCCCACGAGCACGAGGGTCGGCGTCTCCACATTTCCGAGCAGCGAGACCGGCGACACGTCCCAGTACTCCATCGGGTTCTCCCACGGCTGCCCCGGATACCGGTACTCGGCGTAGGCGTAGTAGTTGTCCGCCGCCATCGTCTTGCTGATCCAGTTCGTGACGGGCTTCTGCACCGCGGCGGCCCGGAAGCGGTCCGTCTTGCCGACAATCCAGGCCGCGGACGTCCCGCCCGCACTGCCGCCGGTCACGTAGAGGCTGTCCGGCGAGACGGTGCCCCGCTCGATGAGCAGGTTGACGCCGTCCATGATGTCCTGGTACTCCCCGCCCGAGAAGTTATTGTAGAGCAGGTTCCCGAACTCCTCCCCGTAGCTGGTGCTGCCGCGGGCGTTGGGGTAGAACACGACGTAGCCGTTCGCGGCGTAGAGCTGGATCTCGGCGGAGAAACGGTCGCCGTAGTTGCTGATGGGGCCGCCGTGGATCTCCACGAGGAGCGGATATTTTCGGCCCGGGTCGTAGTTGGGCGGAGTCACGACCCAGCCGTGCAGGTCGCGGCCGTCTTTGGAGGAGGTGTAGCGAACCTCCTTTACCTCGCCCAGGGTGCGCTGCGCCCGCCAGTCGCCGTTCAGGTCGGTCACCTGCCGCGCCCCCGATTGGTCCCCCTGCGTCACCGCCAGCTCGGCCGGGTGGTGGGGCGAGGTCTGGTTCATGGCGAGGCGCCCGGCGTCGGAGACGGAAAAATGGCCCCCGCCGTAGGGCCGCCCGATGGACGTGCCGCCGAGGTGCGTGGCCACGACGGACGTATCCCCCTCCAGATCCGCGTGGGCGACCTTCGTGGTGCCCTCGTCCTCATACTGAAGGTAAAACCCCGCGCCATCCTCGTCCCAGGCCAGGTCGTCGAGGGAGCGGTCCAGGCCCAGCTCGAGTTGCCGGGCATTGGAGCCGTCCCGGTTCATCACATAGAGATTCGTCACCTGATAGGTCTGAATCTCGTCGTCGTACCCGAGGTAGGCGATCTGCTCGCCGTCGGGCGAGACGCGGGGCGTGTGGTCGGGCCCGAAGCGGTCGGTGAGCGGCGTAATGTCTCCGTTCCCCAGCGGCACCTCGTACAGCGCCGAGTTGCGGCGTTCCCGCCTCCAGTTGTCGTGACGGTTGGCCGACACGATCAGCGCCTCGCCGTCCGGCGTCCACACGGGGCGGTTGGAGTGGTGGTACTCGCCGGAGGTAACTTGGCGGGCTGCGCCGCCCTCGGCCCGCACGACGAACAGGTGATCGTAGCCGTAGTCGAGCACACCCACGCCATCGGCCTCGTGGTTCAGGCGGGTTTCCACGCGCGGCGGCTCCGCCCAGTCGGCCCCCTCCGGCGCGTCGGGCGGCGTGACCAGTTGCGGCTCCTCGCCGGGCACGTGGGCGGAGAAGGCGAGGTGCGTCCCGTCCGGGGACCAGGAGAGGCCGCTGGGCGCGGTTTCCAGCTGCGTGATGCGCGTCGTACGGTTCTCGTCGAGCCAGTGGACGAAGATCTCGGTCCCGTGCGTGTCGTCCGAGCTGATGAAGGCGATCTTGGAGCCGTCCGGGGACCAGCGAGGGCCATACTCGTCCGCGGTCCGGTCGGTGAGCTTGACGTGGTCGGTGCCGTCGGGGTCGATGAGCCACAGCGCCGCGGTGCGGCGATCCTCCATCACATCCATCCCGCGCCGCACGTAGACGATCCGGTCGCCGTTGGGCGAGATCTGTGGGCTTTCGACCCATTCGAGGTCGAAGACATCCATGCGCGAGAACGGATCGTCCTGGGCAAGCGCCGCGGGGGTTCCGATGAGGACGAATGCAAGAAAGACGAGGACTTTGCGGGCCATGAGGCGGGAGTGCAGGTGGGGAGACGGGTGAACAGCGACTCTACAGAACTGACTGCACACCGATTTACCTGCACATGCTTCGCCGCGTTCCTACGCTGATTCCGCACGTCCGCGTCCTCGGGCTCCTACAGAGAGGGGAGCCGCTGGCGCCGTACTGGTAACGGTGGATGTTTGGCGCCATGTTATGCGCGCCCCGGATTCGAGAATCGGTCTCCTCGCAACAAACGGAGGAGCAGGGCGGGAGCACTTAGGCCAGGGCGGGGTCGAGCGACGAGTCGAGTTCGGCCTGGAGCTTCTTGCGGCCGCGGTGGAGGTACACCTTCACCGTGTTGAGCGGCATGTCGAGGGTTTCGGCGATTTCTTTGTACTTCAGGCCCTGCAGTTCGCGGAGGGCCACCACGCGCCGGTACGGATCGTCCACCTGGTCGAGGGCATCGAGCACATGGTCGTGCAGGTCGGCCGTCTCGGCGTGATGGGCGGGGCTGCGGTCCGGACTCTCGGCACGGTCCACGCCGTCGGGGTCGAACTGGACCGTCTTGCGCCGCCGCTGACGCGCCCGCAGGGTGTCGATGCAGGCGTTGCGCGTGACGGTCGACAGCCAGGCCATGAGCCCGTCCTCCTCGAGATCGTCCTGGTGCTTCCAGAGCTTCACGAGGACCTCCTGCGTCACGTCCTGGGCCGTCGCGTCGTCGTTTACGTAGGAGCGGGCGATGCGGTACACGCGATCCTCGTGGGCGTCGACCTTGTGCTCGAAGGTGGAGAACGTACTCATGGGCAGTAGGGGACGAATGAGTGAAGCCGATCGAGGCCGTGCGTCTCGCATTCAAGGGAGACAGGACCATCCGGAACCCGGTTGCAGCCCCGACGCAAGACCTAAAAATCGAATGCGAGTGTCCCCCACGAGGTGCGCCGTCATCGATGAGTTGCCACAGTGGTGCGATGAACTGTCAAGCGCCGGGACCGAAACGAGGCCCGGACGTCGGGGCTGCTCCTCGCCCGGTGAGCGTCCGGGCACGACCCCAAAAAGAAAAACGCCCCGGCCCTGATGGACCGGGACGTTCGGACATCCACGACCGGTTCTTCCCTGGACGTCATACCGTCTGCGCCAAATCGGTGTGCAGATCCAGAGGGGTCGGCGCGGTCAAT
>JBDGQM010000019.1:0-5168 GCA_042219065.1 Salinibacter sp.
GGGTAGGCCGCACGCGGGTGAGCGTCAGGTCCATGAAGACCGTCGGCGGGTCGCTGGTGAGGCCCGAGTAGCTCTGCGAGAGCCACTGCTTCATCTCCTGCCGCAGTTCGTCGAGCGACTTGCCGGAGACGGTGAACTGCCCCACGTTGGGGACCGTGACGCGACCGCCCTGATCCACTGGCAGTTCGTAGGTGAACTCAGCCCCGCCCCAGACCGTGAGGCGCAGCTCGTCGTCCGGCCCCACGACATAACTGCCGTCGGTTGGGCCGGTGGGCTGCGGCGTGAAGGCCTCCGGAATGGTCTCGAACGTGTCGTACCCGAAATACTTCAGCGTATCGCGAGCCGCCCGGGCCGTGTCTTGCTTCGGCAGTTCGCCCCGCGGGAAGATCGTGAGGCGGCGCCCTGTGGTCAGGATCACGCTCGTGTCGGGGGTTGCCGCCCGGACAAAGAGGTTCCAGGTCCCCGCGCTCGTGTCGGGCGGAATGGTGACATTTCCTCGCCACGTGCCGTTGATCACGGAGCCGCGGATGCGCTGCACGTTGCGGAGCTGTACCGAGTCGCCCCCGGCGGTGAGAAATCCGGGCTGGACGCGCTGGATCTGGTTCTGGCTGCGGAGCGGCACGCTCACCTCGATGTCACGAGGCAGTTGGTCGACCGAAATGCTGTCGGGCTTGATCTCGGGCGTCCCCGCCAGCACGGGAAAGGGCGGGTTGCGCGGCGTGCGCCCTGGACGCATGCCGACGCCTGTCGTGTCCCGCCGCTGGCGGACGGCCTGGAGGAGCGCCTGAATGCGCGCCTCGGGCACGCCCAGTTGGCGGGCGCGGCGGGCGGCCTGTTCCGGATTGGACGGGTCAATGCCCAACTGACGGAGGCGCTGACGGGCCTCGTCAACCGTCAGGCCTCGCTTCTCCAACTCCCGTTGGGCTTCCTCCGGCAACTCTTCGCGCTCCTGTGCCTGACTGTCCGGAGCGGCCACGGCGGCAAGCCCCACGAGGAGGACACACAGAAGCGGAAGGATACGGCGCATGATGAAACACACTCGCAGTCGAATGGCGAATGACGAAACGGATTTGAACCTCTGTCCAGCCCCTACATCTCGCGACCCAGCGCATTTGGCCACGCAGACCAATTGTATTTGGTAAGCGGCGTCGGCCAGAAAGGCGAACCCAGCGCCCGCACAGCCCGTGACTTTTCCGAATATTCGCCGGTACGCCTAGCCCGTCGCGCCCACGTCCGCCTCCGAGGCCGCCGCACGCTCGCGAAAACGAGCCAGCTGCGTCGTCCACGTTGGCATGGACAGGCCGAACGATTCGTGCACTTGCGTCGAGTCGAGCACGGTGTAGGCCGGGCGCGGGGCCGGCGTCGGATACTCGCTGGTGGGAACAGGCTCCACCGACACGCCCCCCCGCTCAAATTGGGCAAAGATCGCCTTTGCAAAGCCGTACCAGCTCGTCTGCCCCGTCCCTGCAAGGTGATACAGTCCCCGGAGCGACGAGTCGTCGGACGCAAGCAGCCGCTCGCCAATCGCAGCCGTGGCCTCGGCGAGCCAGCCCGCCCACGTGGGCACACCGATCTGGTCGTCCACCACAGTGAGGGTGTCGTGCTCGTCGGCCAGCCCGAGCATGGTGCGGACGAAGTTTGATCGGCGGGCGCTGTACACCCAGCTCGTGCGCAGCACGACGCCCCGTCCCCCCACGTCCTGGACCGCGATTTCACCGTCCCGCTTCGTCCGGCCGTACGTGTTGATCGGCTTCGGCGCATCGTCTTCGGTATACGGCGTGCGCTTCTTTCCATCAAACACGTAGTCGGTGGAGTAATGCACAAGCCAGGCCTCGGCCTCCTGCGCCGCCTCCGCCAGCACACGCGGGGCCCGGGCGTTGATCTGGGCCGCCCGCTCCGGCGCATCCTCGGCCCCATCCACGTCCGTATACGCCGCAGCGTTCACGATGAGGTTCGGGACCTCTTCTTCCACCGCCCCACGTAGGGATTCCGCATCCGTGAGGTCCACCTCGTCCCGGCCCGGCGCCCAGATCGTGCCGAGGGGCGCAAGGGTGCGCGTCAACGCGTGGCCCACCTGGCCGGTGGCCCCGAGGAGAAGAATGGATGGACTCGAGTCCGACATCAGAGCGTACCGGTCGACCGCTTAGCGGGGGCCATCGAACTGGAGCGCGTCGCGGGGCATGTCGTCCAGCACAGGCGCCTCCGCATCTTTGTCCGACAGGATCGGACCGTCCACGGGCCAGTCGATGCCAAGGTGCGGATCGTCCCACCGAACGGTCTGATCCGCCTCCGGGTGATAAAAGTCGTTGCACTTGTAATGGAAGAGCGCGTCCCCACTCGTCACCACGAACCCGTGAGCGTAGCCCTCCGGCACGTACAGCTGACGGGCATTTTCGGCCGAGAGAATGCGTCCCTCCCACTCTCCAAACGTCTCCGATCCGGCCCGCACGTCCACGATGACATCATACACTTCGCCCTCCAGCACGGAAATGAGCTTGGCCTGGGGGCGCGGATTCTGGAAGTGAAGCCCCCGCAACACGCCCTCGCGGGAACGGGACAGGTTGTCCTGGACGAAGGCGACTTCGATGCCGGCGTGCCCATGATCGCGGGCGTTCCACACTTCCATAAAGGATCCGCGATCATCCTCGTATACGTCCGGCTCTAGCAGTCGAACCCCAGGAAGATCGGTGCGAGAAATATCCATACAGGCGAAAGGGTGCGTTGAATTGCTACACGGAAACGGGAGACGTATCACTTCGGGCGCGCTCCATCAAATCGATGAGGTACTGCCCGTACGCGTTGTTGTCCATCGAGCGGCCGATGCGCACCACGTCCTCGGCCTCGATCCAGCCATTGCGCCACGCGATCTCTTCCGGACAGCTGATCTTGAGCCCCTGCCGCTCCTCGATCGTCTGGACAAAGTTGGCGGCCTGGAGCAGCGAGCTGTGCGTCCCCATGTCGAGCCACGCCATGCCCCGCCCCAGGGTTTCGACCTGGAGCCCGCCGCGCTGGAGGTAGTGCCGGTTCACGTCGGTGATCTCCAGCTCGCCCCGGTCCGAGGGCTCCAGGCCCCGGGCCACGTCCACGACGGTCGCGTCGTAGAAGTAGAGTCCGGTGACCGCGTAGTTGGAGGCCGGGTCGTCGGGCTTCTCCTCGATGGAGAGCGCCTGACCGTCCTCGTCGAAGTCGACGACGCCGTAGCGCTCCGGATCGTTCACGTAGTAGGCGAACACGGTGCCGCCCGACGGCCGGCCCGCCGCCCGGCGAAGCTTCCCCGACAGGCTCTCCCCGTGAAACACGTTGTCGCCAAGGATGAGGGCCACGTCGTCGCCGTCGATGAAGTCGGCCCCGATGGTGAAGGCCTGCGCGATGCCCTTCGGCTCGGGCTGCTCGGCGTAGCGGAGGTTGATGCCCCACTGGTGCCCGTCGCCGAGCAGGTCCTCGAAGCGGGGCAGGTCTTTCGGCGTCGAAATGACGAGCACGTCCCGGATGCCCGCCCGCATGAGGGTCGAGAGCGGGTAGTAGACCATCGGCTTGTCGTAGACCGGAAGCAGCTGTTTGCTGACCGACCGGGTGGCCGGATAGAGGCGAGTGCCTGCTCCTCCGGCCAGCAGGATGCCTTTTCGGGTGCGGGTCTCTTCGTCCATGCTCGTTGCTAAATTGATCAAAATGTGCGTGCTCCGGGGAGGAATATTGCGGATTTCGTATTGCGTATTCGCTCTGTCCCCCAGCCCACGCAATACGTACTACGCAATACGCACTACACGGCCTCCACCCAGTCGCGGTGCTCCACGTACCAGTCCACCGTCCGGCGCAGGCCCTCCTCGAAGTCGACCTGCGGCGCCCAGCCGAGGTCCGACTTGATTTTGCTCGCGTCGATGGCGTAGCGCCAGTCGTGGCCGGGTCGGTCCTCGACGAACGTAATGAGGTCGTGGTGGCTCCCCTCGACGGCCTCGGGGCGCCGCTCGTCGAGAATATCACAAATCCGGCGGACGACTGCAATGTTCTGCTTCTCGCAGTCGCCCCCGACGTTGTACGTCTCCCCCACTCGTCCCTCCTCCAGGACTCGCAGCAGCGCCCGCACGTGGTCCTCCACGTAGAGCCAGTCGCGCACGTTCTCGCCGGTGCCGTAGACCGGCAGTTGCTCGCCGTCCAGGGCATTGAGAATCACGACCGGAATCAGCTTCTCGGGGTGCTGGTACGGGCCGTAGTTGTTCGAGCAGTTGGTGACGAGGATGGGCAGGTCGTAGGTGCGGTGCCAGGCGCGCACCAGATGGTCGGCGCCGGCCTTGCTGGCGGAGTACGGCGAACTGGGGTCGTAGGGCGTCTCCTCGGTAAATGCACCGGTCTCCCCGAGCTCGCCGTACACCTCGTCGGTGGAGACGTGGAGGAAGCGGAAGCCGTCCGGCTCCCCCTGTTCTTCCCAGTAGGTGCGGGCGGCCTCCAGCAGAACTTGCGTGCCCACCACGTTCGTCTGAACGAAGGCCGCCGGCCCATCGATGGACCGGTCCACGTGCGACTCGGCGGCGAGGTGGAGCACGCCGTCCGGCTCATGCTCCTTGAACAGCCGATGCATGGCCGGGGCGTCGGTGATGTCCTCTTGCTCGAAGTGGTGGCGCGGATGGTCGGCCACCGGCGCGAGGTTTTCGCGGTGGCCGGCGTAGGTGAGGGTGTCGACCGTGACGACCGTGGCCTCGGTCTCGTGGATGAGGTGGCGCACGACCGCGGAGCCGATGAAGCCCGCGCCGCCGGTGACGAGAAGGGTGTCGGCCATGCCGATAGGAGAGGGAAAGTTGTGGGAGAGGAAAGCTCTAATTCCGAAAGTCAGGAGGTTGACGGTCTTCCTGCATGATACACCTCTCGTCCCTCTGTGAGGGCAGGAGAAATCACCAGCGCATGGCTGTCCCCATACTCTTTCACCTCTTCCGGGGTTACAATGACGACATCGACCGCCTGTCCAACGCCAATGAGATTCATGTAGACATCGCCGACGAGCTCTTTTCGATCAAACTTCCCTTCCTTCACCACCAGCAGATCGAAATCACTGTGCGGCCCCATCTCGTCCCGGGCGGCCGACCCGAACAGGAGAATGCGCTCGGGATCGGCCACCTCTACGATGCGCTCGATGATGGTGTCGAGGACTGGCGGTTCCATGGGGAGCTGTCGAT
>JBDGQM010000019.1:5268-11064 GCA_042219065.1 Salinibacter sp.
ACGATGCGCTCGATGATGGTGTCGAGGACTGGCGGTTCCATGGGGAGCTGTCGATGATTGGGAAGACGGGAGGGCCTCACTCGGTAGAGGCCATCCGGTCGAGGGTGTCGGCGAAGGCGCGAAGATCCTTGAAGACGAGGTCAGCGGTGTCGGGCAACCGCTGCATGAGAAGATCGATCTGCTCGGGGTCAAACTTAAAGGCGTACACGTTGCGAACCACGTGCCGAAATCCTCGATATCGGTCCAGTCGTGTTCGGGCCTCGTCCGACAAGACCGGCGGCCGGATCCCGTTCAGCTCCGCGTTCATCTGCTCCAGCAACTCTTGATGCCAACTCCCGCCTTCCGGAACCGTCTGATCAATCCGGTCCGCTATCGTCTTGAAGATCCGCTCCAGCCCCGCGTAGAACCCATGCAAGTTGAGCGCGACGGCATCAATTCGATGGTCCGCAGGATGGTCCGGATCCACGTCACCCCAGATGTCCCGGGCGCGATCCACCACCGCTTCGATCTGCTCAAGCTCTCGGCGAATGCGCCCCGCGACGGCGAGGTAGGACTCCTTCATAATTCGCGGCCCTCCCGCTGGATCACGTCGCGGAGCGAGTCGGGACATTTCTCGATGCGGACCAGATCGACCTGAAACGGAGCCGCCTCATCCTGGACCCGGGCCACTGCCTCGAAGTAGTCCGCCGCATCGAGCCCCCACACGGCGACGTCAATGTCTGAGCGAGCGCTAAGCGGGACCTCCTCTTCGGCGGCGGAGCCGAACAGCACGACGCGATCAGCATCGTAGGTTTGCCGAAGGAAATCCGCCACGCGCCGGGCCGTCCTTCGCGCTCGGCGGCGACGCTCCTCCTGCTCGCGACGGGCCTGTTCGCCCCGCCGGCGCATTGTGTCGCGGTATGCAGCAAGCGAATCTGACATCCGAAGAGGCCTCCGGCTCCCGGGGACCGTTCAGTGCGTGGAGACTGTGGACGGGGTAAACGCGGGACGGGGCGTTGAGGGTTTCCCCCTGCCTCCCCTACGGCCAGGGCCGTTCCGGGATCTGTGCCGCAATTCTGTACCGAGCCCGACATCGGACGGCCTCCGGGTCCTGCGCCGATCGTGGAGAAGAACCGTCTCCGCCGCGGAGGAGCCCCTCCCGGCCCGCCTTCCCACCCGTGCCCGCGTGGGACGATGTTACACGGATTCCGGGGGAAAACGTCGGCAGGACCGGTGGAATTTACTCCTTTTGGGCACGTCCGGGATGCCAAACGTTGCAACGTTAGGACGTTGAACGTTAGGGGTTTACGGGAAAATGATCGCTCCCGGACTGCCGACTTGCGTTCATTTTCGAGCCGACACGATGAAATCAAAACGGCATTAAAGCGTCTGAATGCGCTCAATCAACTCGTCCTGGTAGGAGGGCCCGATCGGCAACATCTTCCCATCGATGATGAGGGTCGTGTCCTCGATGTCTTTGATCTGGTCGATGCGCACGATGTGCGACCGGTGGATGCGGATAAACTGACCCGACGGGAGCTTCTCCTCCAGCTCCTTCATGGTGCTGTTGATCATGTACCGGTCCGATTCGGCCTGCACGAGCATGTAGTCGCCCTGCGCTTTGATCCACTGAATGTCTTTCAGGGCCACCCGGATGAGGCGACGCCCGTCCTTTAAGAAGACGTGCTCCGCGGACGTGTCGGCGAGATGCGGCGACTCGGCGGCCTCCTCGGCGGCCGGCTCCTCAGCGTTTGGCTCTTCGGGGTCGTCGGCGGTGGGGCCGAGCCGTTCGGACACCCGTTCGATGGCTGTGAGAAAGCGGCCGTACCGCACCGGCTTCACCAGATAGTCGACCACGTCTACCTCAAAGGCCTCGACGGCGTATTCCTCGTGGCCCGTCACCATCACAACGGCCGGCGGGTCGGACAGGCTTTCTACAAGCTCCAGCCCCGACATCTCCGGCATCTCCACGTCCAGCAGAACCAGATCGATCGCCTTCTCTCGGAGAATATTGGCCGCCTCGATGCCGTCCTCGCACACCCCGACGGTGTCGAGGTCGGCGTGGCGGTCGGCGTACTTGGAGAGGACGTCCTGCGAGGATGGGTCGTCGTCGGCGATGAGGCAGCGAATTGGCGTCGGCATGGGGGAGGGCGGCGCTGGTGGACAGGGCGCGGTCGTCCCGGACGGCGAGGCCCAAAGGCCGAGATCAATCGTATGTCGATACACGAAGAACCGATTGGGGTTTCGGGAACGGCCGACGCCCTGTGTTCCCATCCTACGCGGAACCGTGCAGGTTTGCGGCGGCGCGCTTCGCAGGCGTCCAGGCGACGGCCTGCTGGTCGCGGAGGTAGCGGAGAAAGCCGCGGTAGACGGCGACGTTCATCACACAGAAGTAGAAGGGGGCGTAGAGGGCCGTCGGGCCGCGGGGGGCGTCGTGCGTGAGGGCCCCGTACGCGGCGAGCCCGTAGAAGGCGCCCTGCCCCGCCAACAGCAGCGTGGCGGCCGTGCCCCCCACCCATGCCTACCAGCAGCCCGTTGACGATCAGCAGCACCGGCAGCAGGGCCGGCGCCAGGGTCCACCGCAGCACGCGGTGTGACACGAACTGGAAGCTGAGCGTGCCGTGCCGGACCGGGTTGAACAGCTCCCGCAGGCGACCCAGGGCCTGAAACCCGCCTGCCACGATGCGCACCTTGCGGCGCATCTCGTCGGCGAGGGACGCGGACGGCCCCTCCGTGGCGTAGGCGTCCGGGGCGTAGGCCACCCGGTAGCCCCGGGCCGCCACCCGCAGCGTGAGCACAAAGTCGTCGAGAATTGTGTCCTCGGGGATGGGCTCGAAGAGGGCGGTGCGAACCGAGAAAAGCTCCCCGGCCGCCCCGACGACCGAGTGGAGCGCGTCGTCCCAGCGCCGGAGGGCCGATTCGTACCGCCAGTAGAGCCCTTCACTCGCGCCCGACGCGTCGTCGGCCCCGGCGGCCCGCACCCGCTTTTCCCCGGCCACAGCCCCGACGGAGGCGTCCTGGTAGTGGCGCACGAGATTGCGGAGCGCGTCGGCGTTGAGCATGGCGTTGGCGTCGGAGAACACGACGATGGGCGTCTCCACGTGCTCCATGCCCCGGTGCAGGGCCGCCATTTTGCCGGCCCGCTCGGCGCGGTGCAGGCACTGCACGCCCGGCGCCGCCCGCAGGCGGTCGGGCGTCGCGTCCGTCGAGCCGTCGGTCACGAACAGCACGTTGAGCTTCTCGCGGGGATAGTTGAGCGCCTGGGTGTTGGCGAGCTTCTCGTCGATGACGTCGGCCTCGTTGTAGGCCGCGACCAGCAGCGTGACGGCCGGCAGGTCGTCGTCCGGCGGCACCGTGCGGTCGGGGCGGGGGCGCCACCACCGGCGCAGGCGCGAGAGGGCCCACACGAGCGGCGCGTAGCCGACGTAGGTGTAAAAGACGACGGCAAGGCCGCTCCAAAACAGGACGGAGAGAACGGAAAGCAACATGGGGCGTGGGGGCGTGTTTGGGCGGTGGCGAGGGGCCGTGTTCTGTGCAAAGCGGTCTCGCCCCTCAGGCAGCGGGCGCCGCGGCGGGGGCGGTCCGGGCCACTTCGTCGTACAGGGGGAGCAGTTCCTCAGCGGTGCGCGACCACGAGAAGGCGCCGGCCCGGTCCCGTCCCCGGTCGGCGAGCGTGCGCCGCAGGGAGGGCTGCTCGTCCAGGGTGCGGATGCCCTTCGCCAGGGCGTCGCGATCGCGGGGATTTACGCGCAGGGCGGCCGCACCGGCCACCTCGGGCATGGCGGCGGTGGTGCTGGTGAGGACGGGCGTCCCGCACGCCATCGCCTCCAGAATGGGTAGGCCGAAGCTTTCTCGGAGGGACGGGTAGAGAAAGGCAGTGGCCTGGCTATAGACCGCCGGCATGTCGTCGTGGGCGATGTAGCCGGGCAGCCGAATCCGATCGATCAGGTCGGGGTGGCCGAGGGCGCGAAGGTGGTCGCGGAGCCGGTCGCGGTCGTAGTCGGCCACCACGAGCGGGCGCGGCGCCTCGGCCGTGACGGCGTACTGCGCGTAGGCCGCCACGACGCGGCGCATGTTCTTCTTCGGGTCTGTATTCCCAAAAAACAAGAGGAACTCGCCCGGCAGGTCATAGCGACGCCGTACCGCCCGGAGCGCGTCCGCATCGGTGACGGGGGCGAAACGGTCGGACACGGCATTGGGCACGACGGCGAGGCGGTCGTCCAGGGCCGGAAGGCGGTCGGCGATGCGGCCGCGCTCATGGTCGGAGACCGTCACGACCGTATCGGCACGGCGGGCCGCCGGCGGCACCACCCACCGCCGGTAGACGTTGCCGAGGCGCTGGTACCAGGTCCCGCCCTGCGGCCACAGGGTCGCGCCCTCCAGGAAAATGACGTCGTGGAGCGTAAGCACGAGCGGCACGTCCAGGCGGAGCGGGGCCGTGTTGTTGGTGCAGTGCAGCAGGTCGACGTTCGCCCGGCGCACGGCCCGCGGCAGGGCACGCTGCTCCCACGTCGGATACGACCACCCGTCCACCCGGCGCACCTCCAGGTTGGGGCGGGGCTCCAGGCAGGGATCCGGGCCGGGGCGCACGAACACGACGAACGTGTGCTCCGGCGCCGCGTCGACGAGGTGGCGAATGGTTTCGAGGGCCACGACGTCCATGCCGTGCTTGTTGGCTCGGAAGAGACGTTGGGCTTCGATGCCGATGCGCATGGAATGGGAGCGTTGCGGATGGAAGATCGTGAACGGGCGGGCGGATCGCGCACAGGTTCAGGACGAAGAGGGGGACGCCTGTGACGCGTGATGGGGCGTGCTGGTGTTGGGGGCGAGCCCTTCCCGGCTGCGGAGAAGGGCGCGCAGGCCCAGCCACACGCCGCGGGGCAGCGCGGAGAGGAGCGACGCGACCGACAGGTCGTCGCGGTCGGCGGGCACGGCGGCGACCAGGCCCGCGGCCAGAAGCGCCGCTCCCCCTGCCCAGGCCCCCGCCCAGCCGATGCTGCCTACCGCTGCGTTTGCGACAGCCAGGGCGGGCAGCATCGCCAACAGGAGCGCGCGCGGCGGCAGCAGCATCTGTGCCACCTTATCGACGTAGTCAAGCGGCCCGCCCCGGACGAGGGCGCGGAGGCCTTCGGCGAAGTGTCGCCGCAGGTATCGGGCCTGCGCCCCGATCCAGCGCCGCCGCTGATCCACGAAGACCGCGTCGGCCCGGACTTTTTCGTCGTACACCACCGCGTCGGGGGCGTACTCGATACGGGTCCCCGCCCGCAGCAGTCGCAACTCAAGCTCCTTGTCGAATCCGTCGGGCGTGTCGATGGCCGCCATGAGGCGCCGGAACAGGTCCATCTCCAGGGCCATGCCCGACCCAATTAGCGCCGCCGAGAGGCCGAGCGCGCGGTGGCCTCGGCGAAAGATCTGGTTGTTGATCGCCTCACTCGCCCCGTCGAGGCGGGCAAGCGCCGTGTCGTGGTTTTTGGCTACGCGCCGCCCCTGCACCACGCGAGCCCCGTCCGCCACCGAGCAGGCCACCTGTTCGAGGAAGCCCGGCGCCATGACGTTGTCGGCGTCAAGCACCACGGCAGCGTCGTATTTGTCTGGGGGCGTGGCGTCGAGCCCACGATTGAGGGCCGTCCCCTTGGTGCTTTCCTCCACGTCGATGGGCACGACCGTGATGGGCAGCTCGTCCAGGGCCGCCATGGTGTCGGGCCGAAGCGAATCGGCGATGACAACGACCTCGAAGGCGCCGGGATAGTCGTGCTCGGCGGCGCGGCGGGCCGTGTCGACGATGACGGCGTCTTCCTTGTAGGCCGGAATGTAGAC
>JBDGQM010000190.1:0-27579 GCA_042219065.1 Salinibacter sp.
TCGGGCATACCAACATTCAAGGTTGACAAACCACTACGCCGGATTGAGGGTGTTTTCGATGGCTTCCGTAAGGTCGGCCCGGGTGAAGGGCTTGCTCACGTACTCGTCGAATCCTTTCTGGAGGAAGTCCTCGCGGTCGCCGGGCATGGCGTAGGCCGTGAGGGCCACGGCAGGGACGTTGCCCATGCCGTCCCGCTCCCGGATGCGGTGGAGGAGTTCGGTTCCCGTCTCGTCTTCGCTCAGATTGATGTCGAGCAGGAGGACGTCGAACGAGCTGTCGTCTACGGCCTGCAGGGCGCTCTCGACACCGGGGACCACTTCCACGTCGTACGATCCCTTGAGCAGGTGCTCCAGCAGGAGCTGGGTCTCAGAGTTGTCCTCGACGGCCAGAATGCGTGCACTCTCCGATGTGCTCATGAGTGATGCGGTGGTGAGGGAAAGGGAAACAGAGGAAAAAGACATTTACTCCGCCCCGTGGAGCAAACATGATGTCAGCTCACGGGGGTATACGGAGATCCGTTCAAAGAATGGATCGGGCGGTCCGAAGATCCATGGGGCCGTATCTGCGTTGTGTCCGGAGCGGCGCGCCGGGGAAAACGGCTTTTACGTCAGAATGCCCACCGGACCTGCAGTCGGAGATCACGGCGGCGAGGCCCCGCGATTTGGTTGAGGCCGGACCCGATGGTGTCGCGATTGTCGTACCTCGTGATCCCGAATTTTGCTTCGAGGGTCAGGGCGGGAACCGGCTCGTACTGGGCCAGAACGTAGGACCGCCGGCCCCGATCGAAGAATACGGGCACCGAGAAGCTGTAGCGCAGGTCGTGCTCGTAGGCGTAGATGCGGGCGGCGAAGCCGTCGGTGTCGAAGAAGGCGACCCGCGCGTCGATTTGCAGCGACGGGTGCGGCAGCCACCGGACGCCCTGCGACAGGAAAAATCCGTCCGCCTCCGCTTCTGGGGCGCGGTGCCGGGACCACTCTGTGCGCGTCCGTAGCGTCAGGGCGTCACTAAACTCGTATTCCATATGCCAGCGGACCGAGTGGCGTTGCTCGGCCTGGACCCCGTCGAGCACACGAGTCCCGCGCCCCCGGTATTCGGTGCTCTCGTCCTCGCTCTGCGCCCGAACCTGCAGGTAGGTCGAAAGCCAGGGCCGGGGCTCGTATTCCACGACCGCACGGGCTTCCCACCCGGTGGAGGGACGGGGCATGTTGAATTGAAGCCAGGGCGCACGGGACTGGTCGAAGTAGACCCCAATCGTCCAGTCTCGGGCCACCTGAAGGCGCAGGCCGGTGTAGACGCCGACTTCGTTTTGCGGCCGTCCGCCGCTCCCGAAGGCGTTGCCGTAGAACGGGGCGAGGCGAGGGGGATAGCGCTGCCCCAGAACGACGGCCTGACCCGCAGGGCCGAGGTCGACGGCCCCGCCGAGCACCCCGCCGTAGGCACCGCTTGGCGTCCGGGCGGCCTCGCCGAAGAGCGTATAGTCGCCGAGATAGGCCGTCCCGTACACGCTGGCGGTGGCGGTCGCCCGTCCGGAGACGCGAAATCGCCGATAGGGCTTTTCGCCCGGACGGAGGGGACGGTTGAATTGGGCGTGGTAGCCCGTAGTGCCGAGATGGAGGGACGGAGATCGATATTCCAGGGCGCCTCCGATCGTGGTCTCCCCGAACGTTCCTTTCCGGGCCCGCTCGGCGGCGGTGCGGTGGAGGCCCCCGCTCGAAATGGTGCGGACTGGAATGGGGGCGTCGGGGTCCTCGGAGCGCGCGAGCGACGAGTCGAGGGAGGCGTCCCGCGCCCGACGCGAGGCAAAGGCCGTGAGGGAGAGGCGGGCCGGAAGGTCCACGGTCGCCGCGGCCCCGCGGAAGAAGTTGGCTTCCGAGGCCGATTGGTAGGGGCGGAGGCCGCGTCCGTGCTGGAGGACGGGCGAGACGGGATCGCGGCCCTTGCCGAAGCGAATCCCCTGCCACAGGGCGACGCCCTGCCCGAACTGGGCAGAGAAGTCTCCCAGGATGAGCGTCTGGACCGGCCCGAGGTCCCGCAGCGCGAGGCTCCCGACCACGTGATCGAAGCCGTACGTGTCGGTGGCGGGGGACCACCGCAGCGGCTCGCCCGGATCCTTGTCGAGCGTCAGCGCAAGCTGGAGGCGCCGTTCGTGCGCCAGGCGGAAGCGGGTGGTGAGGCGGCCCGGGGGACCGAGGAAGCGACCGGTTCGGTAGCCGCGCCCCCGCTCCAGCCGACGCGTGTAGGCCTGGATCCACCGCACATCGAGGTTCGACAGGATGGTGTCGACGGACGGGAAGACGGTCGATGCCGAGTCTGCGCGGATCCTCAGAAATGGACGCACCGTGCGCACCGTCTCCGCGGTCACGCCCTCCACGTCCTGCATCGAGCTCAGTGACCGGAACGCCCCCTGCTCCGAGCGGTGGCGCACGATCCGCTGGGCGAGCCGGGGCGAGAGGCCGGGCAGGACGGAGAGGGCGGCGGCGCTGGCGTGATTGGGGTCGAGCGGACGGTCGCGGAGGCGGGCGAACCGTTCCGCAACCTGTTCGGTTCGGCCTTCCGCGTCGGAAAACGAGTCCAGGATCGGCTCCAGCCGGGCAGCAACATCTGCCGTGTCCGCCGCCGTGGAGTCGGGCCCGGGCTGCGCGTGCCCCACGGAGAGCCCCGCGGCGAGGGCGATCAGCACTGGAATCTGGACGAGCAGTGACGGACGAGGAACCGGGATCATAGCGGCGTTACCATCGGAGTTCGAGGGAGACGGCCGGGGACCAGCCGAGTTCGGCGTGCTGCTCGGCCGCGACGTGAGCACGAATCCACCCGAGTCGCAGCCCGACGCCGCCGGTGAAGCGGGTGGGGGTGCTGGTAATGCCGGCCCGCAGGGCGAGCATCGGGATGGGACGCACCTCCAGTCCACCCCGCACGGCGGCCGGAAACGCGAGATCTTTGAAGACATCCATCACCACGAGTGCCCGGCGGTGCACCCGGTACTGCAGGCCGACCGACAGCGTTTGCGGGAGGGGCTCGTCGTCGACTAGGGAGGGCGCGTTCAGGTTCGTGGCCTGCGCCCCGAAATGCAGGGAGGGGAGAAGGGGCACGAGGAGGCCGAGGTGAAGCCCCAGGGCCCCGGTTCCGCCGTACCCCTCAATCCGGGTGTGATAGTACCGGGCCCGCACGCCGATCCGGATGTGACGCGAGGTGCCGAACGTGAATCCCCGTGCGTACCCCAGCGAATACTGCACTTCGCGGTAGGCCGGACCGCCCATGGTGCTGGCCCCGGCAGACACGCTTCCCCAGTCCGTGGGCCACAGTCCATGCACGGCACCGTACCGGAGCAGCGAGAGCCCGTACGCTTCTCGTGCGTAAAAAGAGATGGACCGGTCGTCGCGCAGGGCCCCTACCGACGGGTTCGCGTGCGGCCCCGTGGTCGTCGTGAGCGCCGTCGACGTGTAGCCGAGCCCGGACGCACGGGCGCTTCCATACAGGTCGTATCCGGACTGGGCGTGGGCCGGCGGCAGTCCGAACAGTCCTGCACCGAAACCGGTGACGAGGAGCCCCAAGAGCAGACGCATGGGACGGGGCGAGGCCGATCGGGCTGGAAAAGGATATTATAGATTAGCACACACTTTGAAAATTGTCAAATATGAATTTTGGGCGGCTCGTGCCCCGGACCACGTTTTTCCTCCGTCCGCAACGACGCCGGCGCGGGGAAGAAACCTCCCGGTCGCGGGGAAGGTTGCAGAATACGATCAATCTAGCACCTGCTGGTTCGAGAGTCCGCCGTGCTACAGGTCTCAATATCGTCGTGTTTTCGGTCCGCATGGGGGGCGATTGCACTGCTGGGAATGTGCGCACTCGCTGCGCCCGCCTCCGCCCAGGAGCTCGACTGCCGGGTTCAGATCGACGATTCGCAGATTGGGGATCAGTCCGAACTGTCGTTCCTCGACGATTTGGAGCGGAAGATGCAGGAGTACCTGAATACCCAGAGCTGGACCGACGACCAGTATCTCCGGCACGAACGAATCTCGTGCTCGATGCAGGTGATCATGCTGGAGTCGATCAGCATTTCCGAATTTCGGGCCCGGCTTGTGGTCACGAGCCGTCGTCCCATCTACGGGACCTCGCAGTCTTCTACCGTCGTGCGCATCAACGATCCGGAGTGGCGCTTCGAGCACAATCGTGGGGCCTCCCTCCAGCACGACATTGACCGGTACAACTCGCTGACGTCGGTCCTGGACTTCTATGCGTTTCTGATTCTGGGGTACGACTACGACACGTTCAGCAAACTTGGAGGCACTCCATATTTCGAGCGGGCCCGTGCGGTGGCCGACCGGGCAGAAGGAAGTGGCGATCCAGGATGGTCGTCCGTCGGAACGACCCAGAACCGTGTGCAGCTGCTCTCCAATCTTCTCGACCAGCGCCACGAGCCGCTGCGGAAGGTGTACTACAACTATCACCGAAAGGGCCTGGACCGATTCGTAGACAAGACGGCACAGGCGCGGGAATCCGTGCTCGCCTCGCTGGAAACCCTTCAGAAGCTCAGCCGACAGCTTTCGCGCTCCTTTGCCCTGAGCGTATTCTTCCAGACGAAGTTCGAAGAGTTGACCGCGCTGTTCGCGGGCAGTGACCTGGCGAGCCGGGCCCACGGTCTCCTCGTCCAAATGGACCCGTCGCATTCCTCACAGTACGACAAGCTTGTCGAATAGCGTCCGCCTCACCGCTTGGCAAATCGAGAGCGACGTGCTGCGTCGACGCGACGCCCTTGTGATTTTCTCTGCCGCCGTGTATGTTCAAGATATGTGTGCAGCGTGGACGGAGGGGACCAACGAATGGTGGTCTCCGTTCACTACAAAACAATTCTCCGAAGGGCCGAGGACGTTAGAATCTGAAGACTCACGTGTCTATGTAGGCCCCGGAGATCCGAGACATCGATTGTGCAGGGGCATCCGCAAACTCTTTCCGACTTAGCCGCGCAGGTACGACATGTCAGACAAAAACGGAGAAGCAAAAGACAAAGCGCTCGACCTCGCCGTCGAACAGATTCAGCGGGATCATGGCGAGGGGGCAATCATGCGCCTCAGCGATGATCCCAACAAAGAGGTGGAGGCCATCCCGACCGGATCGCTGGCCCTTGACAACGCCCTGGGGGTTGGTGGGGTGCCGCGAGGACGCATTACCGAGATCTTTGGGCCGGAGTCGTCCGGAAAAACGACCCTGGCCACCCACATGGTCGCCGAAGCGCAGAAGATGGGCGGAACGTGCGCGTTCATTGACGCCGAGCATGCGTTCGATCCGAACTATGCCGAGCAGCTGGGGGTGGACACCGACGAGCTGCTGATCTCGCAGCCGGACACGGGTGAGCAGGCCCTGAACATTACGGACACGCTGGTGCGCAGTGGGGCGCTCGACGTCATCGCCATCGACTCGGTGTCGGCGCTGGTGCCGCAGGCCGAGCTTGAGGGCGACATGGGCGACACGCACGTAGGGCTCCAGGCGCGCCTCATGAGCCAGGCCCTCCGAAAGCTGGCCGGCACCATCAACCGCACCAAGACGGCCCTGATCTTCATCAACCAGATCCGCATGAAGATCGGGGTGATGTTCGGCAATCCGGAAACGACGTCCGGCGGCCGCGCCCTGAAGTTTTACTCGTCGGTTCGCCTGGACATCCGCCGCATCGGGGCCGTGAAGGACGGGCAGGACGTTGTGGGCAACCGAACCCGCGTGAAGGTGAAGAAGAACAAGGTGGCCCCGCCCTTTAAGGAGGCGGAGTTTGACCTGATTTACGGCGAAGGCATTTCGTCGCTCGGGGAAATGATCGACCTCGGGACCGAGTACGGCATTCTCGAGAAGCGGGGCTCATGGTACTCCTACGAGGACGAGACCATCGCGCAGGGCCGGGAAAACACGAAGGAATGGCTGGACGAGAACCCGGAGGCGCGAGAAGAAATCAAGGACGCCATCCGTCAGGAGATCGGGCTTGGGTCCAATGACGTAGACATGGATGCGGAGGAGGAGACCGCCGAAGAGAGCGCGTAGACCGCAGTGGGGGCGGCAATCACGGTTCGGCCCAATCGCGCATCGTCTTCCCCCCAGGTTCGAACGCGTCCAGCCCGCCGCCCCAGTTCTCCGTCCCCGCCCGCCCGGTTCCCCACAACCGGAAATACCAGCAGCGTCACGCCCAAACGGACCTGTCCAGCATGCGATTGCTCTTGGTGATGCGGAGCGTTGCCTGGGGGGCGTTTTTCTTCGGCGTCCTCGTCGGGGGTGGGATGGAGAGCCACGCCCAGGTCGAAGGCGCGGCGGCCGACGCCCGCCCCGCAAAGCCCGAGACGCGCTTTTGTGCGGAGCCGCCCAGCGCATCCGCCGACCTCCGCGGGCTTGCGCTCGTCTACTGCGACGCGCCGTCCGGTCTTGCGCGGTCGCTGCGCGGGGCGCACGCGACGGCCCGTCCGGTGTTTTACGGGGCCGCGCCCGCCGCGTGGATGGGGGCCGGACTCACGGGCAGTGTCTCTGTGGGAGCGGCGGCCTACCGCCTCACCCTGGCGCAGGGCCTCACGTACGGGCTCGTGGTGGGGGTCAAGCACGCCGTGGGGCGGCCGCGTCCCTACGTCCATCGTCCCCTGCAGGCCCGATCCGACCGGCACAGGCCCCCACGCCCCGGCGATGCCTATCGGTCGTTTCCGTCGGGGCACGCAGGCGTGTCGGCGGCCCTCGTGGCCTCCTGGAGCGCGTCGTACCCGCGATGGTACGTACTCGCGCCGGGGGTGCTCTGGGCGGTCGGCGTGGCGGCGAGCCGGGTGTACCTGGGCGTGCACTATCCCAGTGACGTGGTGGTGGGGGCGGTGGTGGGGACGGGCGTGGCGCTGCTCGTGCATCAGCTCCGCACCCTCGTCACGCCGTCCCTGCTGCGCCACGCGTCGTCGCAAGGGCTGCAGGGCCCCCCGATCGGATTCCGTATCCGGTTTTAAGGAGCCGCTCCACGTGCGGTGGCCCCGGACGACTACGAGGCCGGCCAGAGGTGCTGGTATCCGGCCGTACGCACCAGCGACTGGTGCGACGCTCGTCGCGACTCGTCCGGATCCGGATACGTGCGCACGCTATCGAGATGCGCCCGGTACGACGGAGGGAGGCTGTGCTGGTGCGCGCCGGCCAGCACGAGTGCCTTGTACCAGTCGTAGGGGAGCAGGGCGTCGTCGATGTAGGCCGGCTGAGCGACGTAGGCGAAGGCCTCGAAGGTCTGATCGGCAGTTTGAGGATGAACCCGGCAGCGCTCGTATCCTCGCCCCCGGTGCTCGGCCTCGTCCAGGGCCGTCAGTTCGTCGGGGTTGACCCGGAACAGCACCCCGTACACCTCGGCGTCCTCGTCCGCGTCGACGAGGTTGCACTTGCCGGAGCCGTCGATGCTGCGCTTGTGGAAGCGCAGGGCCCGGCCGGGGAGGGCGGCCGCGGTGAGGGGCTCCGCGGACGGCACGCGGTCGCGGAGCCGTTCGGTAAGCATGTTGGAGCCGTAGGCAAAGTACAGCATGGGCGGGCGTGAGGATGGGGCGATGGAACGCTTGGGTGGCAAGGGGGCTCTTTTCTTAAGTAGACCCGAGAAAGTACGTTGCTCTTCTCGCATCCGAAAAACCCTTCATGAGCGCGTCATCCTGAACTTGATTCAGGATCTTTTCGACAATGTGCACGGCTCGGGGGCGAGAAGATCCCGCATCGGGGTGCGGGATGACTGCCCGGGTTTTTCGGATGCGTGGCTAATGTTTTTCCTTTGACCTACTTAAGAGTCGTGCTGGCCGTTCTCGGTGAAGTCGTCGGGGTCGACCGGGCCGAGATCGAGCACGAGGCGCGCCTGTCCATTATTCTCCAGGATCTGAAGCGGAGAAGGGCCGTCCTGGGGCGCGACGATACTGGCCAGGACGTCGACCGCCACCTCGTCGAGCCCTCCCTGAAAAAACGAGCGCAGCGTGTTGAAGGTGGTGGAGGCGGAGTTGCGAAAGTCAAACCGGCAGTCCGTAAACTGGCACTGGTCGGCGGCCGTGGGGCCGTCTCCGTGGTACACAATCACACATTCCTCAAACGTGCATTCGACGTACTTGTGGTAATCGAGCACAACTTCCTCGTCATTAAAGGTTTCGTGGACGGTTACGTTCATCGGAGCAGGGGGCAAGACGTGTGAGAACCGTGTGGGTCGGTGTAGGGCGGGAAGGAGGCGTGTCAGGCGCGCCTTCTGTGAGTTGGAGAGGCCACGCTCTCCCGAAAACAATCGTTCCGGCAATCGAATCGGACTGCAACACGCGATCGCCCCGTCCCGTGGTCCGCGGTAGTCGCATCCGGGCCGGAGGGCAGATGCTGGCTCATTCAGGGCGGCGGATTCGTGCTCGTGAGCGCTCCGATGTGCGACTTCACACGCTGGACTGTATACTGAAGTCGATCGCTCCCTCTCCGTCACCGACTTCCTAATTTTCATGGCCACCCTGCATCCATTTCGGGCCGTGCGGCCCCTTCCGCAGCACGTCGAAGAGATTGCGTCCGTTCCGTACGATGTCGTCAGCACCGAAGAAGCACGGCAGCTCGCCGAGGGACAGCCGCGAAGCTTTTTGCACGTAGCTCGCCCCGAGATTGACCTCTCGCCCGAGATCGACGAGCACGACGAGGCCGTCTACGAGCAAGGCGCCGTCAACCTCCGCCAGTTTGTGGAGGCGGACTATACCCTCCGCGAGGATGCCCCCACCGTGTACGTGTACCGTCTCGTCATGGACGGGCGGGAGCAGACCGGCATCTTCGGATGCGTCTCGGTCGCCGAATACGACGACGGCACCATCGTGAAGCACGAGGAGACCCGCCCGGCCAAAGAGGACGATCGGACGCGGCACATCCTTGCGCAGCAGGCGCACGCCGAGCCCGTCATGTTCACCTACCGCGACGAGACGGCGATTCACGAGCGCGTGGCACAGATCCAGCAGACCGAACCGCTCTACGACTTCGAGGCCGGCGATGGGGTTCGTCACACGGTCTGGAACGCCCCGCGCCCCGGCCCGCTCGTGGAGGCGTTTGAGGAGGTCGAGCACTTCTACATCGCGGACGGGCACCACCGCTGCAAGGCGGCGAGCCGAGCGGCGGCGGCCCTGCGCGAAGAGGAAGGCCCAGACGCGGACTCGGACGTGCCGGGCTACGAGATGTTTACGGCGGTAATCTTCCCGATGAGTCACATGCACATCATGCCGTACAACCGCGTCGTCTTTGAGCTTCCGACCTCCCCGGAGGCCTTTTTGGACGAGCTGGACGCGGAGTTCGACCTGACGCGAACCGTAGACGATCCCGAGCCCGCCGAGAAGGGCGTGGTCTGCGTGTACCTGAACGGGGGGTGGCACCGGCTCACACTACCGCCGTCCGAGGGCGACCGGGTTGTGGACCGGCTGGACGTCTCCCGGCTGAGCGAGCATCTCTTGAAGCCGCGGCTGGGCATCACCGACCAGCGCCGCGATCCCAACATTGACTTTGTGGGAGGAATTCGTGGTCCCGAGGCCCTCGAAGACCGGGTGGACTCCGGGGAGGCGCAGTTGGCGATCAGCATGCACCCCACCCACATCGAAGAGCTTGTGGCCGTGTCGGACGAGGGAAGCCTGATGCCGCCGAAGTCGACGTGGTTCGAGCCGAAGCTGCGGAGCGGACTTCTGGTTCACGACTTTGCTGAGGACGTCCCGGAGAAAGCATCTGTGAACCCAACGGTGTGACCGGCGTGGTCGGGTGTGTTTCCGGCGAGAGAAGGAGAATCCCCTTCGGCCACCGGGGGGCGAACGGATCAACGAAATCTGCCGGTCGTTGCACCCCATCCCTTCCGGATGGTCACGGAGGGCCTCACCGCTTCCCTAAAGCAATGAATTTCCCGATATGCCGTACCCCAAACAGATGGTCGATCCGATGCGCGAAGAGCTGACGCAGCTCGGCGTCGAGGAACTGCGCACGGCCGACGAGGTCGACGCCAAGTTCGAGGAGGCCCAGGACGACACGATGTTGCTGGTCATTAATTCTGTGTGCGGTTGTGCGGCCGGAAATGCGCGCCCCGCCGTCGCGAAAGCCCAGCAGGCAACCGACGCGCAGCCCGATCAGTACGTGACCGTGTTTGCGGGCCAGGACCTGGAGGCGACGGAACGCGCTCGCGAGTACCTGGCCGGCATTCCGCCGTCCTCGCCCTTCTTTGCGCTGTTCCGCGACGGCCAGCCGGTCTACGTGGTGGAGCGCCAGCACATTGAGGGCCGGGACGCGAACGTCATCGCTCAGGACCTGGTCGAGGCCTTCGAGGCGTATTGCACCGACGAGGCCCCGCCCGCCGACGCCCCCTCGCGGCCCGACACGTCGGCGTCCGGCGACGGGAGCAGCCTCTCGTCCACCGTTCAGTCGATCACGTAATCGCCGCCTCCGGGCCGCCCCCAGAGCCTGAGGACGGCGGCCCGCTCGCTGTTCTGCACCGGTTTTTGCGCTTTCCTGCATGCCAGACGCCGACGCGCCGTCCGAGCCGTCCGCCGCCACCGATGACGGCACGGGAGCGGCGCCCGACCACACGCTCGACGAGGCGACCGAGGCCATCATCTTTGCGGCCGACGCGCCGGTGGTGCCCGACCGAATTGCACGGATCGTCGCCGAGGTCACGGGCCGCCCCCAGCCTTCGGACGAGGAGGTGGCCGCGGCCGTGGAGCGCCTCAACGACACCTACGCCGATCAGGGGCGGGCCCTCGAAATCAAGTCCTGGGCGGGCGGGTACCGCATGGTGACCCGCTCGTCGCTCTCGCCGTTCGTGAAGACCTACTACGTCGACGAGCAGGAGACGAGCCTGTCCCGGTCGCTCATGGAGACGCTGGCCGTGATTGCCTACCGGCAGCCGGTGACGCGGCCCGAGGTCGATTTTGTGCGGGGCGTCAACTCGGACTACGCCATCCGGAAGCTGCTGGAGATGGATCTCGCAAACGTCGAGGGACGCGCCGATTCGGTCGGCCGTCCGCTGCTTTACGGAACGACGGACCGCTTCCTCGAGCAGTTCGGCCTGGGGGATCTCGACGACTTGCCGACCCTCCGCGAGGTCGAGGACCTGCTCGACGACCCGGCGTTCGACGACGAGCGTGCCCAGCTCCTTCAGCTCGACCGGGAGGAAGGCATCTCCGTCGACATGCTCGATGCAATCGAGGACGAGTCCCCCGAAGACCCGTCCGCGTAAGTTCTCTTCTCGACCCGTTTCACCACACGCACTCCGCCCGACATGGCATCCGACCACGACCCTACCGACCGGGAGGGCATGCGGATCAACAAATACATCTCGCACGCCGGCGTGTGCTCTCGCCGCGACGCCGACGACCTCGTGGAGCAGGGGCGGGTCAAAATCGACGGGGACATCGTGACGGAGCACGGAACTCGCGTGCGCGAGGGGCAGATCGTCACGGTGGACGGGGAGGAGGTGTATCCGCTCGAGTTCGAGTACATTCTGCTGAACAAGCCGAAAGACACGATCAGCACGACGGACGATCCGAAGGGACGCCAGACGGTCCTCGACGCGATTGGAGTGCCGGACGACAATCCCTCGGGGCTCTTTCCGGTGGGGCGGCTGGATCGGAATACCACCGGCGTGCTTCTCGTGACGAATGATGGGGACCTCGCTCACCGGCTTACGCATCCGAGCTACGAGATCCCCAAGATCTACTACGTCCGGACCCAGGACCGCGTAAAGCCCCACCAGCTCGACCACCTCCAGCGAGGGGTGGAGCTTTCCGATGGGGACGCCGCGGCTGACCGTGTGGCCTACATTGATTCGCAGACCAAGACCGACGTGGCCCTGGAGCTCCACGAGGGGCGCAACCGGCAGGTCCGGCGGATGCTGGAGTCGCTCGGCCACGACATCGTTCAGCTCGAACGCGCCAAATATTCGACCCTTACCTCGGGCCGTCTGCAGCGAGGCGAGTGGCGACGCCTGGAGCCCCAGGAAGTCCGCGAGCTCTACAACCGCGTTGATCTCAATTAATCCCACCGTACCCATGACGCAACCAGTCACCAACGGCGTTCCGGACACATCGGTCGACGACAAGATCAAGACCGAGGGCCTCACCTACGATGATGTATTGCTCGTCCCGGGGCACTCCGAAGTGCAACCGCGCGAGACGGATACGTCCGCCTGGCTCACCCAAAACATTAAGCTGAATGTGCCGATCCTCTCGGCGGCCATGGATACGGTCACGGAGGCCGACATGGCGATTGCGCTCGCCCGTCAGGGCGGGGCCGGGGTGCTGCACAAAAACATGTCGGTCGAGGAGCAGGCCGCCGAGGTGCGCCGCGTGAAGCGATCGGAGAATGGGATGATTCTCGATCCCATCACGATCTCGCCCCACGACACCGTGGGCGATGCGCGCGACATGATGAGCCACTACTCCATCGGGGGCATTCCTGTCGTCAACGAGTCGGACAAGCTCGTGGGCATCGTCACGAATCGCGACGTCCGGTTCGAGCTGGACGGCGACACCCCGATCCGCGAGATGATGACGGCGGAGGATCTGGTCACGGTGCCCGTGGGCACAACCCTGGACGAGGCGGTGGAAGTATTGCAGGACCACAAGGTCGAAAAGCTCCCGGTCGTCGACGACGAGGGGTATCTGAAGGGACTAATCACGTTCAAGGACATCCGGAAGCGCCGCAAGCACCCGAACGCCTGCAAGGACGACCACGGTCGGCTCCGCGTGGGGGCGGCGGTGGGCGTGACGCCGCAGGTGATGGATCGCGTGGCGGCCCTGGTTGAGGTTGGGGTCGACTTTGTCGTCGTCGACACGGCCCACGGGCACGCGGAAGGCGTTCTCGAGACGGTGCGCGCCGTGGACGCCCGGTTCGAGGACGAGGTCGACATCGTGGCGGGCAACGTGGGGACGGCGGAGGGCACGCGCGCCCTCATCGACGCCGGGGCGGACTGTGTGAAGGTCGGCATCGGGCCCGGCTCGATCTGCACGACGCGCGTGGTGGCGGGCGTCGGGGTTCCGCAGCTCACGGCGGTGATGGAGTGCGCGAGCGAGGCGCGCCCAGACGGCGTGCCGGTGATCGCGGACGGGGGCATCAAGCAGACCGGCGACATCCCGAAGGCCCTCGCGGCGGGCGCGAGTGCGGTCATGATTGGAAGCCTCTTTGCGAGCGTCGAGGAGAGCCCCGGCGAGACGATTATCTACGAGGGGCGCAAGTATAAGAGCTACCGGGGCATGGGATCGCGCGAGGCCATGCAGGACGGAAGCAAAGACCGCTACTTTCAGGACGCGGAGGACGAGCTCCGTAAACTCGTGCCCGAGGGGGTCGAAGGGCGAGTGCCGTACAGCGGCACGCTCGGCGAGGTCATCCACCAGATGAGGGGGGGACTGCAGGCGGCGATGGGCTACTGTGGCTGCGAAGGGGTCGACGAACTCTTCGACACGGCACAGTTTGTCCGGATTACCGCGGCCGGGCTTCGAGAGAGCCATCCGCACGACGTCGAGATCACGAAAGAGTCGCCGAACTACTACTCCAGCCCGTCGAACCAGACCGAGTAGTCTGGACGCGGCCCTGCACGATCTGTAAGACGACCCCCAGCACCGCCCAAACAGGTACAGATGGCCAATCGCTTGCCCCAGGTTCGCCGTCGGCTGGCCGACCTGGACGCGGACGCCCTTCTGCTGACGTCCCTGCCCGACGTTCGATGGGCCTGCGGCTTCACCGGCTCGAACGGACTCCTCATCGTCAAGGCCGACTCGGCGCATTTCGTGACGGACGGGCGCTATACGGATCAGGCGCAGGCCGAGGTGGAGGGCGCCTCGGTGCACGTGGTCGAAAACGGTCTGGATTCGGGGATTTCGGAGGAAGGCCTCCTCGATGACGTATCGAGTGTGGCGTTTCAGGCGGATTCGGTGAGCGTAGCGCGGCGGGACGCGCTGGTGGACGAGCACGAGTCCGTGCAGTGGCGTCCCGCTACGAAGGTGCTCACGCGCCTTCTGGCGTCGAAGGAGGAGGGAGAGGTGGACCGCATCCGATCGGCCCAGTCGATCACGGAGGCGGTCTTCGACGAGGTGGTCGACCGCATCGAGCCGGGGATGACGGAGCGTGAGCTCGCCGCCGAGATCGTGTACCGTCACCTCAGCCGCGGCGCCGACTCAATGTCGTTCGATCCCATCGTCGCGTCCGGCCCGAACGCGGCGCGACCCCACGCCCGTCCCACCGATCGGACGCTGCACGAGGGCGACCTCGTTGTCATCGACATGGGCGGGATCACCAACGGATACGCCTCCGACATGACCCGCACGGTGGCGCTCGGGGAGCCCGGCCCGGCCGCCCGGGAAGGGTATGAGGCCGTTTTGCGGGCGCAGACAGCTGCTCTGGACGCCGCACAGGCCGGAATGACGGGCGAAGAGTTGGATGCGTTTGCCCGCTCGGTTCTCGACGAGGCGGGCCTCGAATCGTTCTTCACGCATGGCCTGGGGCACGGGATTGGGCTCCAGGTTCACGAGTGGCCCCGGGTGTCCCACACGTCCGACGCCGAGCTGCCGGAGGGCGCCTGCGTGACCATTGAGCCGGGTGTCTACGTCTCAGACGAGAACTATGGCGTCCGCATTGAGGACATTGTGGTGCTCCGGGAGGGGGGCAGCGAGAATCTGACGCGGTCTCGGAAAGACTTGCTGGTTCTCTAAGCTTGTCCTATCTGAATGTCCGTTATTGCAAAAAAAGTTTTCGTAACCGTGGGTTGCCTACTCGTAACGGCAAGCCTGTACGTCTCTGTCGCGTCCGGACAGTCCGCGGGAGAAACGCCAAGAGAGCTTATCGTACGTCTGGCCGATGAGGCTCCGGCCGCGTTCGTCGACCGCCTGCAGCCCCCGATTCCGAAGCAGGGCGCCGACTCTCTTCTCAATGGGGTTCAGTCGTCGAGTCCTGTGTTCTCGGCTCGTTCCGCTAAGTCGCGCGGGCAGGGAGGCAATGGTTTTTCCGCCTTCACCCTTGTCCTGGAAGACTCGTCCGCCCTCGCCGCGGCACAGGATCGGCTGGCTCAGCGCTCGGAGGTGCGCTACGTGCACCCGAACGTCTCGTATGCGCTCGATGGAGGCAGAGCGCCTCGTTCGGGGTTGTCGCCTCCAGATCCGATCCTGGACCCGGACAACGTCTTCGCCGACAGCCTCGATCATCTCTCGGTGATTCGGGCCCTCGACGCGTGGCCGGAGACCGCCGGTGATTCCTCGGTGGCCGTCGGGGTGGTGGACACGGGCATCTACTTCGACCATCCAGACCTGGCCGGACAGTTTTGGCGCAACCCAGACGAGGACCGGTCCGGGACGGATGAGGACGGAAACGGGTATGTCGATGACGTCACTGGGTACGACTTCGTGGATCGCCCGAACGTGGTCGGGGAGGGCGACTTCCAGGACCGCGATCCCGACCCGTCGCCCGATTCCCTGGGGCCGTTGTCCAGCCACGGCACTGCCGTCGCCGGGGTGATCGGGGCGAGCGCCAATGATCGCACGGCGGGCGTGGTGGGCGTGGCGCCGAAGACGGAAATCGTGCCGCTCCGCGCGTTCGGCGGGGACGGCCGGGGTCAGACCGACGACATTGCGGCGGCCATCATGTACGGGGCCCAGCAGGGCGTCGATGTTCTCAACTTCTCGTTCGGACGGGACCGCGCGACGCCACTCCTTGAGGACGCCATCGAGTTCGCCGTCGATCAGGGGACGGTGGTCGTCGCTTCGGCCGGCAACGCGGGAGCCGTCGATGATCCCCACTACCCATCGGACTATCCCGAGGTGATCTCGGTCGTGTGGCTGGCGGAGGATGGGGAGGGGGTGCCCGACTTCAGCCGCAGCCAATACGGCATTGGGGTGGACCTGGGGGCGCCGGGCTCCAACGTATTCACCACGCAGTATCCCCGCCAGCGCCTTCTCGATGAGCAGCCGGTTCGCCAGGAGGATCTGTACGGCCCGTCGAGTGGGTCGTCGTTTTCGGCCCCGCAGGTCGCCGGGGCGGCGGCGCTGTTGCGCTCTCTGGATTCGTCCCTGTCGCCGTCGGCCGTCCAGAGCATCCTCACGGCCACGTCCGCGGACATCCGCGGGGCCTCGTGGGATCACACGACCGGGGCGGGGCGGCTGGACGTTGAGCGGGGACTTCTTCGGTCCTATCCGTCCCGGACCAAGTTGCAGTTTCCGGAGCACAATCAGGGATTTCAGGGGGACGGGACGGTGCCGGTGGTTGGCACGGCGCTCGGTGCCGGCTTCGACTCGTACACCGTGTACTACGCGGAGGGCACCCGAAACTTCGACGTACGCCCTGATCCCTGGATCCCACTCGTAGGCCCGGTCGACACCGGGGCGCACCGCGACACCCTGGCGACCTGGGACCTGTCGGCCCTCGACGAGGGGGCGTACACGCTCCGACTGGCGACCACGCTGACCGATGGGCGTACGGTGGAGGACCGCCGGCGGGTGGTCGTGGACCGGACGCCACCGGAGGCCGACGTTCAGTTTGTGGGGGCGGGACGGGTGGAAGACCGGTGGGGCGTCCTTGCGGACGTGGCGTCCGATGACACGGTGCGGTCCCGCATGGAGGTGCGGATCCGGGGAACTGAACACGTCGTCGAGGGGGAGTTCGAGTCGCCCCGACAGGGGCTTACCTGGGCCAACGAGCGGGGAACTGGCGGGGAAGCCTCCGTGGAAATTACGCTCACGAACCGAAGCGGGCTGCAGACCACGATCGATACCTCCGTCACGATTCCCGCCAATTCCGTCAATCCGTCCTTCTTTCGGGTCAGGGAAACGGCGGTTCCGGGGGGCTCGCTGCTTCCTATGGCCCCGGATTTCGACGACGATGGTCTTCCCGAGCTGGTCCTCAATCAGTTTCCCACCCGCCGGGGCGGCATCTCGGACACCGTGAAGGCATTTGAGTGGGCCGCTTCGGGGTTTGCTCCGGCCGACACGCTGCTCGCACGCCTGTTTCCGAAAGATGCGGGAGACACCGATCGGGACGGTCAGCAGGAGTTCCTGCTGCAAATCAACGGGGCCACCATCCTGCTGGAGCAGGACGCGTCCGACCTTCTGCCCAAGCGTCTCGTCTACGCCGATACGGCGGCGGTGACCCCCTCCCTCGACGGCCCCTCCCTCCACGGCGCGGCGCTTACGGACCTCAACCAGGACGGGCGGGGGGAGATCGTGGGCAACTGGAAGGCCGACACGGCCCGAACGGAATGGCGCGTGCTGGAGCGAGCGGGCTCATCGTTCGAACGGGTCGAGCAGCTTCCCAATCCCACCGATCACGCACGGCCGGATACGGTGCGGAGTGCCCCGAACGCCGCGACCGGTGATTTTGACGGGGACGGTCGGCGGGATCTCTTAATCGGGGATCGGGATGGGAACTGGGTCGTCTACGAGGCCAGCGCCGACGGCTCGATGGACGTGGCCTGGACGCACGAAACCGACCGGTTTGCGGCGGACAAGCGGTTTGCGGTGGGGGATGTGACCGGCGACGGTCGCCCCGAGTTCGTGACGCACAACACCTACAGCCCGTCGCCCCCGGGCGGCGGCGATCCGGAGCCCCCGATGAGCTTCTACCACGTCTGGAGCGCCACGGGGGACGACGCGTACGAGCGGATCTACCGGCTTCCCGTGGCGGGGGAGCGCTCCGACGGCGCCATCACCACCGCCGACTTTGACGACGATGATCGTGAGGAGGTCGCCATCGCGCACCCTCCGTCGCTGCTTCTCGTCGGGAAGTCGCAGGGCGAGGTGCAGCTTCTGCATCAGGACCGCTCCAGGCCCGCCGTGCGAGGTCCGGCCATGGTCGCGGCGGACTTCACAGGGGGCGGCCGCCCGTCCCTCGTGGCCGCCACAACGGGAGAGACGCTTCGTCGATACGTCGTAAACCAGTCGGGCGTGCAGCGGCCTCCGCCCCGGTGGGTTGAGGCTGCGCCTACGGGGCCGGCCGGCCATCGGCTCCGGTGGCGCGCCTCGACGGCCGATTCGGTGACTGTGTTTGCGGGGCCGCCGGACGGTACGGTGGATCCCGTCACCACTACGACGGACTCGTCGGCCACGATTGCCGATTCCAGCCGTCTCCGCTTCGCCCTCAAGGCGTGGACGGACGGGGAGGCGTCGCCCCTTTCGCCGGCCCGCCTCGTTGCGCCGCACGACTCGGCGACGGTGACGACCGTGGCGCATCCGGCCCCGACGAGGGTGCGGGTGCAATTTACGGAACCGCTTGCCGCAGGTCTCACCCCGGACCAGTTCGCGTTTGCGTCGCACGGACCGCCCCGCTCGCTGACCCGCAGCAACGGGAAGCAGGGCCTCGTTCTTCGCTTTTCGGACGCCGTGGCGGGACAGCAGGGCACGCTCTCGTGGACGGGCCTGGAGGACGCCTCCGGGCTTCCGGTCGCCCAAACCGAGGTCGGCGTCTCGTTCCCCCCGCCGGCCGATCGGTCGCTGTTCGTTGAGGACGTCGCGGTGCTGGGGGAGCAGCGCGTCCGCCTGACGTTCAACCAGCCGCTCGTCGCGTCCCTGGCGCGCGACTCAGACAACTATAGCGTGCGACCGCACGGCTCTGTGGCGTCCGTAGAGGCGAACGGCGCGCCCCCAACGGCCGTGACGCTCCAACTGGACGGCGTGGTGGCCGGGGCGAGTGGGCAGGAGTCGTCCCTGACGGTCTCTTCGCTGCGAAGCGTGGATGGCAGCGCGCTCGTCGAGGAAGGCGCCACGGTGCGGCTCACGCGGCCCGCCGAGGACCTGGCGAGCGTGAAGCTATATCCGAACCCCATCGAGCTGTCCCGGCACGATCCGGCACTGACCGTTGCCGGGCTGCCCCCCAATGCGACGATCCGAATTTACAGCCCCGCGGGGCGGCTGGTGGAAACGCTGTCGGTCGAAGAAAGTCGGGATGGCGGAACGACGTGGGATCTCCGCACGCGTCGCGGCTCCATGGTGCCGTCCGGGATCTATCTGGTTCGGGTGGAGGCTCCGGATTCGTCGCCTGTGCTGAAGAAAGCGGCCGTGATTCGGTGACGGCGGGCGTAACGGCGGCTCCATGATCGTCCACAAACGGGGCGTCCTGTTTTTGTTCTGTCACCGCATCTGGACCGTGGGTGTTGTTCGTGCTCGCCGGAACGATCGACGGTCGTGGATCCTGCTTGGGGGGACCGGTGTCGTTCTGCTCTCCTGCCCGGTGTGGGCCGCCGTGCCGTCGCTGTGGACTCTCCTCGTGGCGGCCTGTTTCGTAGCCGGGGCCGGACTCCTCGGCCTCTGGTGGCGGGACGTGCTCTCGACGCGGGAGGTAATCTGGGGGGCGATTCTTCTTCGCCTTGCGTTTCTGCCGCTTCTGCCGGGGCTCACGGACGATCCCTTCCGGTACATCTGGGACGGGTGGCTCCAGTTGGACGGCATCAATCCGTATCGGTACGTGCCGTCCAATGCCGCGCTTGCACCATTCCAGGACGCGGCCCTCTACGAGAAGCTGAACTCGCCGGAGTACTACAGCATCTATCCGCCTCTTCTGCAGTACGTCTTTGCGTTCGGGGCGCTGTTTTACGACGGAGATTGGCTCGTTCCCTATTACGTGCTGAAGATCATCTTCGTCGCGGCCGAGCTCGCGGGGGTGGCCATTCTGGCCCGTCTCACGAGCGCCCGGAATCTCCTGCTGTACGCCTGGAATCCCCTCGTCCTCATCGAAACGGCGGGGCAGGGGCACACGGAGGCGCTCCTGATGCCGCTGTTGTTCGGGGCCCTCTGGGCGGTGCGTCGACGGCGGGGAGGACTCGCCTCGGCCGCCATTGCCGGGGCGGGCCTCGTCAAGATCTATCCCTTCGCGCTCGGGCCCTTTTTGCTCCGGCGATTCGGGGGGCGCGCCGTCTGGCCGGGCGCACTGGTGGTCGCAGGGCTGTCCGTGCCCTACGCGGCCCCGTATGCACTTCCCCACATCAAAGAATCGGTCGATTTGTTCGCCCAGCTGTTTGAGTTCAACGCGGGGCCGTACTACGCCCTGAAACACTTCCTGTGGGCGTGGACCGGGACGGACTGGAGCAAAACGATTGGGCCGTGGTTCCGGCGGGTCTTCCTGGCGTCGCTTCCGGTGCTGTACGTGCTGGATGCCTGGCGAGACTGGTCGTTCCGACGGGCCTGCCTGCTGGTGCTCGGCACCTTTCTCGTCTTGAGCACCACGGTGCATCCCTGGTACCTGCTTCCGGTGATTGGCCTGGGCGTGATGGGGCCCCGGCCGTCCTGGCACTGGATCTGGCTCGGACTGTGCTCGGTGGGAACGTACCTCTTCTACGTGGACGGGCTGTACTGGCCGTGGATCTGGCTGGGCTGGGGCGGCGCTGGGGCGATCTTCCTCCTCAAGTCGTACTGGACACGGATCGTCCGCTGGCGGACCCGCACTCGGAAATCCCTCGCCCGAAACTCATAATCATCTCCCAACCGCTCTCTCCTCAAGTGGCGTCCCGCAACACGTCGACGATGTCCGCTGCGGCGGTGTCCGGGGCCGACCGCCATTCGTACTCGTCGTAGCGGCGAAACCAGGTCAGCTGTCGCTTCGCGTAGCGACGACTATTTCGTTTCACGAGCCGCACCATCTCGTCGTAATCAATCTCTCCGCGGAGGTGCTGAATGGGTTCCCGGTAGCCGATGGTACTGAGGGGCGGCTCGTCGAGCTGAACGCCCTCGATGGCCATCACGTCGCGCACCTCCTCCAGCAGGCCCTCCTCCAGCATCCGGTCCACGCGGCGATTGATCCGCTCGTAGAGCTTCTGCCGATCTCGGTTCAGGACGACCGTCACGTACTCGAACGGGGGCTCCGGCTGGTTCTCGTAGTAGTGGGACAGCGTCTTTCCGGTCCCGTGGTACACCTCCAGGGCCCGAATTACCCGCTGGGTCTTGGTGGCGTCCATCTCCGCGGCCTGCTCGGGGTCCACGTCCTGCAGCTCCGCGTAGAGTGCTTCTTGCCCCTCCTCTTCAAGGCGATCTTCCAGGCGGGCGCGGACCTCATCGTCGACCTCTGGGATGTCGGCCAGGCCGTACTGGAGGGCGTGGAGGTATAAGGTGGCCCCACCCACCACGAGGGGACGATGGCCGCGGCCGAGGATGTCTCGAATGCGGTCGTTGGCGGCCTCCGCGTACGCCCCCGCCGAGAAGGGCTCCTGGAGCGTTCGTTCTCCGATGAAGTGATGGGGAACCCGGTCCTGGGCCGCCGGGGACGGCTTGGCGGTGCCGATGGTGAGTTCCTCGTACACCTGGCGGCTGTCGACGGAGACAATCTCGGCGTTTATGTGCTCGGCGACATCGAGGCTCCGTTCGGTTTTTCCGACGGCCGTAGGGCCGGTGATGGTTAAGATGGGGGCGGAAGGGGAGGGGGGAGGGAGAGCCATTGCAGACTGATTGCTGTGAGATGAAGCGACACAGGCTCCCACTTTGGCGTGAGGGCGAAGGTTTCTCCGTCCCGCCGCCCCATCCGTAGAAAAAATAAAAACCCGCCGCCGGGACACCCCGACGGCGGGAAAACACCTTCAGTCGCTCAAGGTGAGAGGAACGTGTTAGGCCGTGGCCGTTGCAGGCTCGACCATCTCGTCCACATTGTAGCCCTCTTCCTCGGACTTCGCCTTCGCGATGTTGTAGATCAGCACACCGTATCCGGCCTTTGCCAGAATGTCGGCAATCGTGTATCCGACCTGAAGGGCGGTAATGGCCCCAGGCGTGTTCGTGGGGAACGCCTCAGGGTAGGCCATCGGAATCATGTACGCAATGGGGTAGAAGCCCCATGTAGCGAGCAGCAACAGCCGGGCGTTGCCAATGAGCGTGGCGACGCGACTGCTCTGCCGCTGAATTGTGTCCCCAAGCTGCGTAAAGAGGATGTAGAGGATCCAGACAAAGGGAAGGGTGCTCAGGAAGCCCCAAAGACCACGGGTGCCAATCAGGCTGGCATCTCCGCTGATCTCTCCAGGGTACCCGAGAACAATCATCACCGCTGCGAGGATCCCAAGCTTAGCAGCCAGGGGGCCGCGCTCCTCCTTCGGAAGCCCCATCACGAGAACCAGCTCGACAGTCAAGAGCGGGACTGTGAGAAGCCAGTCCACGTAGCGGTACGCATCGTTAAATTGCTCGCCGGTGGGTTCATACATTCCGGCCGCTTCGTTGAGGGCATAGGCCCCTTCCCAACTATTGAAGATCCGGAAATAGTGGTAGCCGGCGATGAAGACGACGAGCGCCGAAATCATCATCGAAATCCGATACTTCGGCGCGAGGTTGTTGCGCGCCATGACGAAGAAGACGAACGACGCCGCCATGGTCGCAATGGTGAACGAGAACATGTTGTACACCAGCGAATACTGCCCTGGCGTGAGTGTAGGGAGTTCTTGTAGCATGAGTGAAGCCTGGTGGTTGGGTGATTATTGCCACGAGGATGAATGCTCCGAAGAGCCCTTCGAAGCTAGATCAGCCCAGTACGCTTAGGACCGTCTGCCTAATTCCGTAGACAGAGTGCCTGGAATGTCCCTCTGTCGATGGGTGAAGAACGGATGGGACCGCTTCCATCGTGGGTGGGATTCACCAAGCACATCGCTCCCATAACATAAGCTAAGCACATTGCAGTGCCAATTCGATTGTGCCTCAAACCTCCCGAAATTGTGAGGCAAAAGTTATTTATTTGAAATGGCGGATGGAGACGAGGCTCGTTTTGTCGTTTGCAAACCTAGGATGGCGCCTCGATGTGGGAAATTGTCTGGTGAGATCCGTAGAGCAGGAGGAGGATGCCCTTTACCACGAGGAAGTTCGTGAGCAGGAAGAATGTCGCTTCTTCGAGCGGGAGGCCAAACGGAGATACTCCAACCGTATATTCTGACGAGATGGTCCATATCCCGGAACGAATGGCAATGGTGTCGGCAATCCAAAGATAGAGGGTGGGGAGGGCGGTTGTGATGAAGAGGGTCTTGCGATACGCCCAGAGCGTTTCCCCATCGTAGAGCCACATTCCGGCAAGAATCGGCGGGGCCCAAATCAGAATCAGACTGAGGTACGTCGCTGGAGTGTGTCCGACCGCGAGGAGCGTGCCCCCGAGGGCCGCGAGTCCGCCGAAGAGGGCAGTGCCGAGCCACGGTGCCTTGGAAGAGGCCCCGCCCGGAGCAATGTCCGCCCGGCCCAAATACTGATAAAGGAACAGTCCCGTGAAGAGCGGCTGCAGGACGAAAAAGAGGTATTCTTCGACGGGGACGTGGCCGATGGTGCCGAGCACTCGATTGGGGCCGTACCACCAGATTTCCTGAGCGACCAGGTAGTTGTCCCAGGGGGTCGTGTAGGATACGGCGATCAGGCAGACAAGGGGAATGGCTAGCTGCACCCGACGATCTTCACTTTTCTGCGGAGGCTGCCGGTACGCCAGGAGCATTCCCGCTATCGCGGGCACCAGAAAGACCAAATGAAAGGTGAGGTAACTCATCGCTCCAGGTTTTGTTATTGCAAACGAAGATCGCTAATCCCGAAGAATCACACCGGCAGCGTTGCGCCCGGACGCTCCCATGATCCCCCCTCCGGGATGTGTACTCGCCCCCGTCAGAAATAAATCTTGAACAGGGCCCCTGTAGTTGGCGGACCCAAATGTCGGCCGCCCCGAGAACATCTGATCGATGCTCATTTCGAGGTGCATTACATTACCGCGGTACAGCCCCAAGTGCTCTTCGAGCCACTCGGGATGCTGAAACAACTGCCCCACAATTTTCTCACGCGTGCCCGGGGCATACTGCTCAAACTGATCAATCAGGTTGTCCGCGACAGAATCCGCAATGTCGGGCCAGCTGGCGCCGTTGGCAAGCTCATACGGAAAATACTGTCCCCACAGCCACAGTACCTCTCCACCGGGCGGGGCTAGCGTCTCGTCCACGGCAGAGAACGTCATCGCGATGAGGGGCGGGTCTTCCGCGGCTCGGCCCGACAAGTGATCCCCGTACGCGGATCGGAGCTGCGTCATGTCCCTGCACAGGAGCTGCAGGCCTACGCGGGCGTCTTCGGAGGCATTTTTGTACTGCACCGGTTCGTCGAGGCCGAGTCGAAGCATTGCCCCAAATCCGTTTCCGATGCGCAGTCCATCGGAGCCGTCGGGGCTGTAGCGGGCGGGGAGGAGATGGTCGAACGTCTCCTTCGCGTGAGTGGCCGCGCAGACGCGATCGCTCGTGTAGGCCTGGCCGTCGATCCGGACCCCACAGGCCTGGTTGTTCTCAACCAGAATATCCTCGACCGGCACACCGGTGTGAATCTCTCCACCGTGCGCTTCGATGTGGCGTCGCAGGGCCTGGGTGAGCATGCCGGATCCGCCTTCGGGACGGGCCACGCCTCCTTCGTGGTAGAGGGGGTGCCAGAGCACGAACGGGCCGGTGAGGGGCTCGGTCGGCGGGGGGCCGGACTGCGCCGCCATCCAGCCAATGGCCGTGCGGAGCTTTTCTTCGTCGAAGTACGACTCTAGAACGTTCTGGTACGGCCGGAGAATATGCCGGAGCTCCTCCTGCCAGCCCAGGGACGAACTCTCGCCTCCAATCATCTTTTTTCCGATCTCAAGTGGACTGGGCGGCCCGAGGAAGATGTCCCGCATCGTCCGGGCAAAGCCGATCCAGTCGGTCACGAATTCGCGATAGGCCCGTCCTTCCCCGGGAAACAGGCGTTCGAGGTGTTCGACCGTCCGGTCGAGGTCACGGTAGAAATAAATGACGTCTCCGTCCTGGAACGGAGCCACGAACATCGGATCGAGTTCCAGGTACTTCAGTCCGTACTGTTCGAGTTCGAGCTCCTCGACGATGGGCGTCTGGCGGATCAGGATGTGAGCACTTCCGCCGAGGTCCACCTGGTAGCCCGGGAACAGCTCTTTCGTGGACACCGCGCCCCCAACGAGATCTCGCTGTTCGAAGACGGCAACCCGATGCCCGGCCTGCGCGACGTATGCGCTGGTGATGAGGCCGTTATGCCCGGCCCCTACAGTGATCAAATCGAAATCGGTGGGCATCGGCGAACGGCTTGGTTTCGAAGAGCGGAGCGATGGCTTTCGTCGTATTGCACTGTAGAAGAGAAGCATTAGAGACGTCATTTTCACGGGGGAGGTCCAGGAATTTCCGAAACCGTTGTCTCGTTTGCGCGTGACCATTAAAGCGCAGTGAAGGCTACCAATAGCGTGATGATTGGCGTTCGCTCACGGCCCCTCTTCCCACGTTATTTCCTTGCCGGCCATGAACTGGATTTATCAAGTGCTCAGCTTTTTCGTCGCTTTCGGGCCGATCATCCTCGGAACGCTTCTCTGGCACTTTATCTGGAGTGACGACTCCGGCTCTTCCGGAGGCCCCCCGGGAGGTCCGCACTGGCAACCGGCCCCACCGCCGCCCTCTCTCTCCGGGGACCGTCGTCCGCAGCACGACGAACCGACTCGCACGCCCGAGATTCCGTCACGAGAGCGCACGTAGCCACTCCTGCTCCGCATGGCACTGATCGACATCTCCCGCTCAATCTCTCCTGCGACGGCCGTCTGGCCGGGCGACCAGGAGGTCGAATGGGCGTGGACCACACGGCTGGGCCGAGACGATGCGTCCGTAAATCTTGGGGCGATCGAGCTGAGCACACATGCCGGCTCACACGCAGATGCGCCCTTTCACGTGGACGAGGAGGGAGGCACGATAGATGATCTCTCCCTGTCTGTGTTCATGGGATCCGCGGACGTCGTAGAGGCCGGAAGCGCCTCTTCCATACGCCCCGATCACCTGAAAGGAGTCACGGCAGACCGCGTTCTGTTCAAAACGGAGGCGAGCCACCTGTCGGACGACGAATGGCCGGACTCAATCGCCTTCTTTGAGCCCGCAACCATTCGACGTCTGGGACGCAAGGGAGCAGTACTGGTTGGTACCGATGCGCCGTCCGTCGATCCGCTGGACAGTGAAACGCTTCCGGCCCATCACGCCCTCCGAGAGGCCGGCATTGCGAATTTGGAGGGACTCTGTTTCGAAGATGTCCCTCCCGGTTCGTATTACCTCATGGCGTTTCCCCTCAAGATCCCGGGTGCCGACGCCTCCCCCGTTCGAGCCGTTCTGCGGGAGACCGTCCCGGATTGATCGTCTGGACCCCGCTTCGTGCTCGGGGCGTCCAGTCCCGGATATCCTGCGCTACACGTGACACTTCTCTAAGCAAACCTCTTTTCCGCTTTATGGACCTCTTTAATCGTGATGAGCTGAAGCGCCTGGCTGAGATGCAAGATGATATGTGCATCTCACTGTACATGCCGACACATCGATTCCGGTCCGATTGGTCCCAGAATACAACCCGCTACAAGAACTTGTTGCGGGAAGCTCGCAATCAGCTTCAGGAGCAAGACTACAGAGAGTCCGAGATCGACGACGTTCTCGCTGAGGCTCGCCAGTTGCTCGACCGTCCGGGATTCTGGCGTGGATTGAGCGAAGGACTCGCGGCTTTCATCACCGCCGAGACGTCTGAATTTTACCGTCTCCCGCTTTCCTTCGACGAAGTCGCGATCGTCGAAGACCGGCTTCACTTGAAGCCTCTCTTTCCACTGATTGCCGCCAACAATCGGTACTACCTGCTGGCCCTGAGCAAAAACGACGTTCGCCTCTTTCAGGGCACGCCCCAGGCCATTAGCGAGGTGGAGGCGGCCGAGATTCCCTCTGACATCGTTAGTGCCGTCCAGCAGTACGAGGACCTGCCGGAGAAAGGCCTGCAGTCGCACTCGCAGGGCGAGTCCTCGCCCGATGGGCAGGGCACGAATCACATGCAACACGGACACGGGTCCTCGGAGGACCAGAGCCGGGAGCCGGGGGATGAGCTCAAGCGCTTCTTTCGCAGCATCGACGACAGTGTGTCGGACTACATCCGTGGGGAGGAAGGACCGCTCGTCCTGGCCGGGGTCTCCGAATACTTGCCCCTCTACAAGAGCGAGAACAGCTACCCCCACCTCATCGACGACGACATTGTTGCCGGGAATCCTGAACAGCTCGACGTTCAGGAGCTGCACCGTGAGGCCTGGAGTGTCGTCGCGTCGGTCCTCGATGCCCGACAGCAGGAGGAGATGGAGCGGTTCGAGGATTTGCACTACCAAAACCAAAACGGTGATCTGGCCTCGGACGACTTCCACGAGATCATTCCGGCGTGTGCCTACAGCCGCGTGGAGACGCTCTTCGTTCCGAAGGGGCAGTATCGATGGGGACGCTTCTATCCGGACACCAACACCGTAGAGGTCCACGAGTCGCAGCAGCCGGGCGATGGGGACCTGCTCAACTATGCGGCGCTGAAGTCCTACCTGAGCGGGGCCACCGTCCACGTTCTCGAGCCTGAGGACATGCCGGGGGGACGGAGCGTGGCTGCCATCTTCCGGTACAAAGCCGACGTGAAGGCCCAGGAGAGGGGCTGAGTTCTCGTTTCCGAGGCGGTCTCAGAGTACATTGAGACCACCACCCCCGCCTTAGCTATTGATAATTTTCGTTATCGTAGCTACGGAGTCCTTTGATAAATTTTGTTATCAATGACAACTCCGACATGCACTTTGCCAATTCGTTTTTGGACGGTGTCTCTTCGGAGCAGACCCGACGCGCGTACCGCACCGAC
>JBDGQM010000191.1:0-4163 GCA_042219065.1 Salinibacter sp.
CTCGCGACCTTTACCGCCGCAAGTCAACCCCGTTCATTTTTGTCGTGTAGTGTGGTTCCCATCAATCAGCACTTCCCGACTGTTTTTCCAAAACGAGTAGCACTGAGATTCCCGAGGGCTGCGTCCGCCGGTTGTCCTTAAGACGTGTTGGGGTGCGGCGCCCATCGGGTCGCGGCGGCGAGGAGGACCTGTTCGTCCTCGGCCCGACGGAGGGCGTGGCGCCCCCGGGGGCCGTCGTCGGTGGCGTCAATCTGCACGGCAGAGCGCACAGTGTCGTCGAGGGTTGCCTCCGCCCGAAACTGAAGACGCATCTCTGTGCACGCGTAGGTGTCGAGATGCTCGGCCGGAAGGGGGGCGAGGGCCCACTGGAGGAGGCGGGCGCTGTTGACGTGGCCGTTGAGGTCGAGGTCCGGGTACCGGGCCTCGAACGTCTGCGCGTCGTCGGGGCGCTGCGGAAGCGACACATCGTCCCATGCGTGCGGCAGCACCGGCGGACGGTCCGGCGGATTGAGGTCGTGCACCGCCTCCGGAAGGCGGGCGGGCCGGCGGCGCTCGGTGTCGAAGACGAGCCAGGCGCTCGTGGCCCGGGCCACCGCCGCGCCCTCTACGGACAGCACGAATTCCCGGGTGGCACGGAGGCCGTCCAGGCCCGAGGGCCACGTCTCCACGACGATCTCCTCCTCCCATCGCGGCAGCCGGTCGATGGTGAGGTGCAGGTGGGACAGAATCCAGGCTTTGTGTTCGGCCCGGAGGGAGCGCATCGATACCCCGAGTGCCGCCGCGTGACGGCCCGCTACGTCCGGCAGGTACGTGCACAGGGCGGGCAGCGACACGACGCCGCGCGGGGTCACCTCATGGCCGCGCACACGCACCGAGTCGGTCCAACTGTCGACAGGCATTGGGCGGGTGGAGGGAGGGAAGGGGGGGCGTGTGGAGGCTTTGGACGCGTGGAAGCTCTGGACGTGTGGAAGCTCTGGAGGCGTGGAAGCTCTGGAGGCATGGATGCACAGAAGTTATTGCCTCCACGCCTCCGGAGCGTCCGAAGCATCTCAGGCGTCGTCCCGTTCAGAGAGGAGCGCCTCCAGCGCCTGTTCGTGCGCGTCGAGGGCGTCGGCATCGAACAGGACGAAGCGGACGTGCTCGACCGATTCGAGCTCGGGTGCCGCGTCCAGGATCGTCGTCAGGGCGATGTGGGCTGCCTCGTCGAGGGGGTACCCGAAGGCGCCCGTGGAAAGGGCGGGGAAGGCCACGGAGGCGACGTCGTGCTCCTCGGCCCGCTCCAGGGCATGCTCGTACCCGGCGCGCAAGAGTTCGTCGGACGGCTCGTCGCGGCCGTAGACAGGGCCGAGCACGTGGATGACGTGCGCATTGGGGAGCTCGTGCGCCCCCGTAATGACGGCCTCGCCGGGCTCGATCGGCGCCAGGGGCCGCGTCTCGTCGGTGAGGCCCGGCCCCGCGGCCGAGTGGATGGCCCCCGCCACGCCCCCGCCCGTTCGGAGCTGCGCGTTGGCCGCGTTGACGATGGCCTCCATATCGGGCTGCTTCACGATGTTGCCTTTCGTAAGCTCAATGGGGACGCCCGCTTCGGTGTGGGTCATGGCTTGGGGAGCGATCGGGTTGGACGAAGAGGACGACGAACAGAGTGGACGCGCCGGGGTACAGTCTGTAGGGTCACACTGCCGTTGTGTTCGTCGCGGTGCCCCCTCGATTCCGCTCGACACCGCGCCGCCACTCTTCGCAACCGCGTTCATTTCGGCGCTCGGTGCAAGGGCGGTAAGACCACTTCCGGCGAAAACAAAGACGCCCACCCCCCCAGACGCCCATACGCAAACACCCCCACGCGAACGAATGAAGTACGACCCGATCAAGGACCGGCTCGGCCAGATCGCGAGCCGGCATCCCCTGCTTCAGCGGCTCCTCTACGGCCTCCTCAATCTGCTCTTCCTCCGGGCCTGGTACGTGCGGCGGGAGGTGCGGCGCCTGCTGGGGGCGCTCTCCGACAAGCGGACGATCCGGGTGCTCGACGCCGGAACGGGCTTTGGGCAGTACGCCTACGCCGTCGCCCGCACGTTTCCGAACGCCCAGGTGCGGGCCGTGGACGTGAAGCAGGAGTACCTGGAGCGTGCCCGGCGGTTTGCGGACCAGACCCCGCAGGCCAGCCAGATCGAGTGGGCGATCGACGACCTGACGGCCCTACAGTCGGAGGGCCCGTTTGATCTCATCCTGGCGGTCGACGTGATGGAACACATCGCCGACGACGAGACGGTCTTCGAGCACTTCGAGCGCGTGCTACGGCCGGGGGGACACGTCATTATCAACACCCCCTCCGACCGGGGCGGCTCCGACGTCCAGGCCGAGGGCGACGAGAGTTTTATCGGCGAGCACGTGCGGGAAGGGTACGGGCGCGACGAGTTGTCCGAGAAGCTGCGCGCAGCCGGGCTGGAGCCGGTGCGGGCCCTCTACACCTACGGGCCGTACGGCTCGGCGGCCTGGCGCGGACTCATCAAGTGGCCCATGCAGATGCTGGGCGCCACCTGGGCGTCGCTCATCGTACTCCCGCTCTATTACGCCGCGGCGCTGCCCCTCGGCCTCCTGCTCAACGCGACCGACGTGCAGTGGGACAACGACGAGGGAACCGGTCTCTTCGTGGTTGCACAGCGGCCGCAGGGGGGCTCGGAGTGAGCGCCGCCTCACGAAGTGTTCACTACTCCTTCGTGGACACTGGACCTCCAAGGGGCCCCTTCGCCGAACACCGCCACAGTGCATGGGTTCTTGACGGCAGCGCGCGACGGGGGCACCAATCGTTCCCGCACGACGCTGCCCCCCCTTTCACGGAACGGACGCCCACAGAAACGAACGGCCTGCGCTGTACGGGTTGTCTCGCGTCCGCGCGCTCACCCGCTCTTCCCGACTGCCCCAACCCCTACCATGACTGTAGACGGCATCATGAGCCGCGAGGTCGTGACCGTTTCTCCGGACACGGCCCTCATGGACATTCGCAAGCGCCTCCAAGAAGGCGGCTTTCATCACATGCTCGTCGTCGAGGAGGGTGCGCTCTGCGGCGTCATCTCGGACCGGGACGTGCTGCAGGCCATCAGTCCCTTCCTTGACACGTACACCGAGGACCATCGCGACGTCAAAACGCTCAGCCAGCCGGCGTCGGAAATCATGCAGTCCGACCCCATTACGGTCGGCCCCGACACCTCCATCGAGGACGCCTCCCAAACGCTGCTCGACAACCGCGTGTCGTCGCTGCCGGTCGTGGAAAGCGGGGACCTCCTGGGCATCGTCACCGGCAAGGACATGCTGGAGCACTATATCGCGGAGGAGTCGTGACCGGGCGAAACACTTCTCGACGGAGGACGCGTCGAGGAACGTTTGGCGCGCATGCGCGGATTGATAAGGCCCCGCGGGGTACCCTATCTTACCCCACACGCCGCCCCGTGCTTCTCCCTGTCCCCAATCTCCCCCTGAGCCGTGCAAACCAAGTACATTTTCGTCACCGGCGGCGTCACCTCGTCCCTCGGCAAAGGCATCTTCAGCGCATCCCTGGGGCGCCTGCTCACAGACCGGGGCCTCGACGTGACGATTCAGAAGTTCGACCCGTACATCAACGTCGACCCGGGGACGATGAACCCGTACGAGCACGGCGAGGTGTACGTGACCAACGACGGGGCCGAGACGGACCTCGACCTGGGCCACTACGAGCGCTTCCTGGACCAGCCCACCAGCCAGGCCAACAACGTGACCACCGGGCGGGTCTACATGGAAGTGATCAGCAAGGAGCGGGAGGGGGCCTACCTGGGCAAGACCGTGCAGGTCGTCCCCCACATCATCGACGAGATCAAGCACTGGATGCTGAAGCTCGGGGAGACCGGCGACTACGACGTGGTCATCACCGAAATCGGCGGCACGGTGGGCGACATTGAGGGCCAGCCGTACCTGGAGGCCATCCGCCAGCTCCGCAATGAGTTGGGGCCGCGCAACACTATGATTGCTCACCTCACCCTCATCCCGTACCTCCGCGCGGCGGGCGAGCTGAAGACGAAGCCGACGCAGCATTCCGTCAAGGAACTGCTCGCCCACGGCCTTCAGCCGGACGCCATCATTTGTCGCTCGGAGCGCCCCCTCACCTCGGCCGTGCGGCGCAAGATCTCGCTGTT
>JBDGQM010000192.1:0-7739 GCA_042219065.1 Salinibacter sp.
CGATCGAAAAAGACAGATAGCGCGACTGCGTAGTGGTTTGTCAACCCTGAATGTTAGTATGCCCAAGCGATCTCAAAACCCATCTTACAGCACGTCATTTCGAGCGCAGTCGAGAAATCTCCCCGAACCGCACCGCCTACTTCTGGGAGGTTCCTCGACGCTGCTCGGAACGACTTGCCTTGGGTTTTGAGATCGCGTACTGCCTGTACAATCACGATTGACACGGTAGTAGCGTGTGCCTCTGAAAACTTCGGGAGAGTGGAATAGAGCGATCGCACCTCGATCTCCCGACTCCCTGGACGGGTTGGAATCCAGGGCAAAATGAGCACCAACGGACCCCACTTCCTGCGGTGGGAGAAATTACTTAAACGTTTCTTCGTCTAGGGCTGTACCTCAGTGCTCTGATTCATTGGTGTCGACGGTTCTCATGGGGGCATTCCCCCGTTCTTAACATGCAATTGCCCTGGTGGAAAGCCATCCCGGGTGGCGGTCGGGCGTATGAATCCACCGGTCTGTGGGAAGATCAACCCAGAGGAAAAAGAAAGAACTCTGTTATCCAATTGAAACGTTTCCACGCTGGGGCGTGCCGTCTCGTTCGGCAACCGGGTCCGGTGCGCAGGGCAATCGCATCAAACGGCTGCTTGGTTCGAAAGAACCTCAGATCACCTGTTTTCGGGCATTTAGGAAAAAATGCACGTACTTTCGTCGCTCCAAATGCCGATGGGGATCGTGCACAGGCTTTGATTTGGAGCCTATCCATCCGGCCGATGTGGCCTCTTCGCAGGGTTGGATGGGCACACGACAGCGGTCGGTGCGACGGTGTAGGACGTTTCGTAGTTGATGCGATTGCCGTGGTCCGGTGCGCCGTCCACAGGCGTCCACGGTCGGCCGCGGGCGGCGGTCACAGCCGAACGACGCGGCCCGCCTGTTCGGCGTATCGGATGAACCGATCGTACACGTCGCCCGCGACCACGGTGCCGGCGTCGCCCACGACCACAGCCTTGCGCCGAGCGCGCGTAACGGCGACGTTGAAACGGCGGGGTTCGTCGAGGAAGCCCACCTCGCCGCGCTCGTTGCTGCGGACGAGCGAGACGAGGACAATTTCCTTCTCGCGGCCCTGAAAGCCGTCGACGGTGTCGACCTCCAGATTATCGACGCCGATCTGGTCGTCGATCCGGTCCCCCTGATCGTCGTACGGAGAGATCACCGCGATCTGCTCCGGTGCCACGCCCGTCCCCAGCAGGTCGGTCGCCAGCCGCGTCACGATCTCGGCCTCGCGGGCGTTCTCGCGGGAGTGCGAGCCGGGGCGCTGGTGCTCGGGTGCGTCGATGGCCGTCGTGTCCACGAAGACGAGGGGCGCATCCGGGTCGAGGATCTCGCGGCGCTCGTTGGGGGGCAGGGACTCGGCCGTCACCCCGAGGTCGGCGAGCGTGTGGCGCCGCACTGTGTCGTCGGCCTGCAGCCGTCCGTCGTAAAAAGCGCGGCTGGAGAAGCCCATGATCGTCTCGTGCATGCGGTACTGCGTGCGCAGCAGGCTGCGGACGGATCCCGGAGTATCGGGGTCGGTCTCGTGGTGGTGAGCGAGGCGCTCGAAGAGGGTGTGCTGGAGGCCACTCCGGGCCGCTTCCTGACTGAGAATGGTGGGCGGAAGCTGCTTGTGGTCGCCCACCAGAATGGCGCGGCGGGCGTGCGTCATCGGGATCCAGCAGGAGGGGGCCGTGGCCTGCGTGGCCTCGTCGATCACGAGGGTGTCGAACGTGCGGCCGTCCAGCAGATCGCTCCCGGCGGTGGAGTTGGTGCTGCACACTACGTCGGCGGCACTCAGCACGTCGTCGATGGCCTCCTGCTCCAGCCGTTCGGCCTCGTCGAAGAGGTCGTCGGCGCGCTCCTGCAGTTCGAGCCAGTCGGCCATCTCGTCGATCCGTTCCGGCGGCACCCCGCGCGCACCGCGGCTCTGCTCGGCCAGCTCCTTGATCTTGCGGTCGGACATGCCGCGGCGCCAGCGACCCGAAGGGTGGGTCAGTTCGTCCTGTCGGTCGAGTACGGCGAACGCGTCCTCCCGTGTTTGCTGAGAGCGCTGGTACGTGTCGTGGTCTTCGATCTGAGCGTCGAGCGTGTGGGCGTGCAGCATCGGCGTCACGCGCGCCGGGTGGCCCAGGCGCACCACGTCGGCGTCCTGCTCGACCAGGAACTCGACCACGTTGTCGACGGCGGTGTTGGAGGCGGCGGTGGCGAGGACCGACTCGCCCCGGGCCACGCACTGCAGCAGCACCTCGACGGCCGTGGTGGTCTTGCCGGTGCCGGGCGGGCCGTGGATGAGGTGCACGTCGTCGGTCGCCACGGCCTCGCGGACGGCCTGGCGCTGGGAGGGATTGAGCGCTGGATTGTGCCAGTCGTCGAGGGACGCCGCGTCGGCCCGTGCGACGGAGGCCGCTCCGGTGCACACGTCGCGCAGTCGTTCGAGCGGTCCATCGGCCGTCGAAAGCTGGGCCAGCGCGTCCTGCATGCGCTGGTAGGTGATGTCGTTCACGTAGAGGTCCACGCGCAGGCCCTTCCCGAACACCCATCCATCCGGTTTAGGGTCGAACGAGACGGTGACGGAGTAATTCGTGACCTGCGTGACGGTGCCGGTGGGATTGTCGTCGCGGAGCGGGTCGTTTTTCGAGATCATGACGAGGTCGCCCACGCGGAGTTCGTGGTCGGGGAGGGGCGTGCCCTTGTCTGCTTTCATAAATTTAACCTCGTGCCCCCCGAGGCTCTCCCCCTCGTCCCGTCCCCGCATGCGACGCAGGGCGCGGCCCCGCTCTTCCCGCTCGCGGCCCGAGAGATTTTTGATCTCCCGCTCGTGCCGCCGCATCTCTTCCTCGCGCTCCAGTTCCACGAGGTCGGTGAGCCGGTCGACGTACTCACGGGCCGATGCGGTTCGGTCGTCGAGCGGCGCGATGGACACGGTGGCGTTGCCGATGCGGCCGCCGTCGAGCGCCTGCACGATGCGATCCTGCACCCCGGGCCGCACGTCCACGGTGGCCGTGCCGTCGTCGATGTCGATGGCCCCGATGGCGTCGGGGTCCACGTTCGCCTCGTTCGCGAAGGCACCCACGATGTCGCCGGGACCCTCCTTTTCCAGTCCGCGGACGAGCAGCGTCGTCGTATCGTGCGCCATACGTCGTCTCGGGTTCTTCAACAGCTCAAACGATTCATGAAGGCATCTCGGCGAGATGCCTCTTCGTGATATCTACAGGCATACGGGTGTGCTGATTTGAGAGTTGCGCCTCAGCGCCATCAGCGGTGCCCGTCCTGCTGCGCCCACCAGACGACAAACAGCGCGACGGAGCCGCCCGCCGCGACGACCAGCAGCGCAAGGGCGCCGGTTGGGGAGAGCTCCGCCCGCACCCCGTCGGCAAGGGCCTGCCCCACCGCCCCCGCCCAGCGGACGACGCCGGACGACTCGGGAATGTCGCCCGCCCACCCAACCGGGCTCGGCTGCGGGGCGTGCCCGGCCCAGCCCACAGACGCTGCCGCGATGACAGTGCCGAAAAGTGCGAGGAGGGTCGGAATCCACAGCGGGCGCAGAGCGCGACTCCGAAGGAGCGCGTAGCCCCACAGGGCGACGAGGCCGACGGGCACCAGTGTCAGATAGCCGAGCCCCCCGGGAATGAGCACGTAGGCGAGCCGAGTGCCGAACAGGCCCAGCGCGTTTTGAGTCGGAGGCAGACCCGGTCCGCCCCCCAGGGGCGTCATCGCCTCCAGGGCCGGGACCGACCGCGCGATTTCGTTGTCCGCGGGGTGGTACGTCAGGAGGGCGAATGTGACGAGAACCGCGAGCCCGCACAGAAGCCCGCCGAGGCTCTGCCGCACGACGGACGCCTCGGGGCCGAGCACGCGCTCGATCACCCGCCGGGCCTCGTCGGGGCCGACCTCGAAAAACTCCCGATCCTTGTTCACCTTGTGCGCCGCGAGCCGGTCGTGCACCGCCTGCTCCACCGCCTCGGGATTTTCCGCCGCCGTCTCGTGTTCGACCTTGAAGTCGCCGGGCACCCCCGTGTCCGCGGAAAGCTCCGCCGCCCGGGTGGCCGCGTCGCGGGTTGTGTAGCCGATCTTGACCAGGCGGTCGTAGCCGGAATTGCTCAGGACGTAGACGGAGCCCCCGTCGTGACGGTCGCTCGGGGCCTCGGGGGACCTTCGTCGCCCCTCGTAGGCGCGTCGATACAGGCCCCAGAGCAGCGCCGCGATCCCCAGGGCGAGGAGTGCGAGCGGCCAGGCGGAGGGGCCAGGCGGCGACACCTGCTGCGCGAGAACAGGGACGGGGGGGATCATGCGGGACGGAGCACTTCGAACACTGCAAGGCGGTGGCACCCGGACGTGCTGTTCGCGCGGCCCCGGTTGTTGTTTCGGGGAACGCAGCTTACGATAAAATTGGTTGTGTGCGCAACCTGCGCGCTTTGTCTAACAGGAGAGAGGAGCAATCGTCGGAGGAATACAGGTTCGAAGCTCATGGGTAATCCGCGTCGTGACGTGATCGTGGTGGGGGCGGGTCCGGTGGGACTGAGTTTAGCGCTCGGCCTGGCCCGCGACGGCCGATCGGTGCTCGTGCTCGAAAAAGAGGACGGCCTCAGTGAGCACTCCCGGGCGCCGATTGTTTGGCCGCGGACGCAAGAGGTCCTCGCGGGACTCGACGTGATGGACCGGTTTCAGGAGGCGGGCATCGTTCGGTCGCGCCTCCAGCTCTGGGACGCCGATCGTGACGAGGTGTTGCTCCGCGTGCCCGTTGAAGGCTCTGCTGAAAAAAGTCGGTGATCGTTTGGGCACCGTTTTGCAGCGTTGTCCACTGTGTCTCGGCTACACACCTGCTCGCAAAATAGGTTCTGAAGCCCATGCGCCGCCGCGCACAGGCGACGAGCGCCCACGTTCGAGAGACCGAGCCTCAGCTTTCATCCCCCGCAACCCCGAATCCTCGGCGGGACTCCAGTTACAGAAGCTTCCCTTCCAAAAAAGCTCCCCTTTCAAAAAAGAGCGCTCCCCCCGAAACCGGGAGGAGCGTCGCGGCCCGGAACGATGGACCGCATGTTGAAATGGGGGCCTCACTGCTAGCTGGCGGGGTTCTCCACCACAATTTCCCGCGTGGTTTTGTTAAACGGACCAGATTCTGTCTCGTTGGCGGGATTTCGGAGCTCCAGTGTCACGTTGTAGGTCCCAGACGGAAGCCCCGTGAGATAGGCCGGCCGCCAGTCCGTGAGTTTTCTGGACGCGATCTCCGTTCCCGTCTCCGCCGTGGTGACGCTGTACCTGGCGTTGTAGCTGCCGAGCTCAACGTTGTGCAGATAGAAGTCAAGTAGAATGCGCTCGGCGTCTTTTCCGGTATAGGTGCCCTTCGGTCGGCTGTAGACGACAGACACCTTGTCTTCGTTCAGCATCTTCGTTCCCGTCTTCTCCTTCACGTAGAAGTTGGTCCACGCATACCCGTCAAAGTAGTCCACCTGCGAGTACGCGCCCGGTCCCTTCACGCTCTCGTGGTAGGACCGACTGGGGAACACGATGACCGTGTGTACGCCCGGGTCCAGCTCTCCGATGTCGAACGGCTTGCTGGGGTCATAGCACGCCATGTACGGCTCATTGTCGACGATGACGTGTAGGTGCTGCCCCTTTTCGGAGTTGGCCAGTGAGTCGGCGCGGGGCGTGTTCGTCTGAACACCCGTTTTGAAACTATCCACATTCAGCTTGAGGTCGACGTCGGCATTTTCGACGACAGCTCCGTCCTTCGGATACGTAATTTGGACCCCCGCTTCCTGAAGGGACGGAGACCGCTTTACCGGCGTGATTTCTACGTCTCTGTATTTCTTCGGAATACTGTTGCCGCCACACCCGGCAAGCAGGACGGTGCCAAGTGCAAGAAGAACAATCGAGACCCGATCGGATCGCGACAGAAGGTATCGGAGCATATATGAATGAGCATTGGGAAAACAGAGCATGAGCACAGCCGCCGTGGTCCAGATAAGGACCCGGGCGACTGGGGTGCCTCCGCATTTGCCAAACGTATGTGCGCGATCCCGGGTCTGTCAATCGGTGCCGAGCACAGTCCATGTCAATCGTATTTCAAGGCCATCCGCTTTTCAGGCCATCCGCCCGTGCAGCCGCAAACTGACGTTTCTGAAGCGTAGAGGCGTCAGGGCAAACCTAGCGATCAGGAATTCCTTTCTGGTCGACGGCACACCGCGGCCCGCCTTTCACGTCTCTATCATTGGCTCTGCTGAAAAACGTCTGCACTGCACAAAAAGACCGGGTTGGAACGTCTGAGCGTGGGCGAAAGCGTCCGAAATTCCCTTTTTTCAGTGTAGCCGTTGAAGAACTTCGGGACGAAACCGAGTGCCCGTACCTGCTTTTCTGCCCCCAATCCCGGACCAAAGAGATTCTGTGCGACGCCCTTCGGACGCTCCATCGGCCGACGTTCGGTTCTCGGTGGAGATGACGGGATTGGCCCCTCAGACCGGGGGCGTGGAGGTGCGGTACGAGGCCGAGCGCCCCGAGGCCCTTGAGGGAGGAGCCGTGTGAGTCACCGACACGTTGACGCGCATCTTGCTCGCCCGAGAGGGCGCGTTCCTCGTCCCGGCCCTCAAGGTCCTGGGGATGCTGCTCCGGATTGGTCCGCTCCGCCGCCTCGTGCTGCGACGGATGGCCCTGCTCGACGATCCGTCTCGAGATCGGTGAGTCTCGTTAGCCCAGTGTCGGAAGGCCGGTGACGAAGATGAGGGCCGTGGCGCCCAGCACCAGAAGTGTAATCGCTGCGTGGACCCATTCCCGGTTCGTCGCGATGAGCGCCCCGAGAAGACCGGCCGCGGTGAGGTTGGTGGTTGCGGTGATCGCCACCTCCGCGGCGGCCCCGTTCCCCAGAAACACGGAGGAGACGATGGAGATGACCTGGCCCAGGACGAGCAGTACAATCAGGGCGCCGAAGAACCAGCGCCGGTGCGTGGCCGAAAAGTAGAACGCCTTCATGTCGAGGGCGTCCTCCGGCAGGGCGGAGCGGTCCCCCGTGGACTGTAGCTCCGGGGCACATTTGGGGCGGCAGTCGGGGTCGGGGAGGGCAAAGGCGCAGGCGAGGTACAGAACCAGGAAGACCATCAGGTAGGGCAGGAACGCGACCGCTTCCCCAAACACCGCTTCCTGCAGGACACCGAACGACGTCCACCACACCTGGACGAGGATCAGCAGCACGATGCCTGCCCAGATCAGCGGAAGCCAGTGCCAGCGCACGGTTCGGCGCGGGCGAACGAGTTCGCGGAAGCTCCCCGCCAGGTCGGCCAGCGCGAGGCCGACGATGATGGACACGAGGGCGATGAGGTACTCGAGCTGGGACATGGCGTCGCGTTTCAATCTGTGAGGATGTTTGACCGTACGCTTGATTGCACTTCAACTACCCCGGGCGTCCTGTCGCATAAAGCAGCGCGGATTTACTGTCGGCTCCAGTCAGGTAGTCGGGGTCGGAGCAAAAAAGACGCACTCCTTCATCGTATTTTTGCAATTAGGGGCCCAGACCTGATCGGTCAATCCTCTCTACTCCCAGATTCGAGGCACGTCCATCCGCACGTCGATGAGCAGCACCTCGCTGTCCTCCTCGAACGAGAACCGGAGCGCGGTGGGATTTGTGACGCCCGCGCCGTCGCCCGTCCGGAGCGTGACGCCGCCGACGGAGACGGTTCCGTCCACGACCTGCACCCACGCGCCCCGGCCCGGCGGCAGGG
>JBDGQM010000193.1:0-4239 GCA_042219065.1 Salinibacter sp.
TTCATACTAAACGCCCATACCCAGAGGCTTCGTCTTTGGAGATTTCTACACGGCTCGGGAACTTGGAAAATCGTCCCCGGTCATCCAGTCCGTCATCTTTCATCGTCGGTTCTACATCCCTCATCGCGTTCCGTCTGTCGTGAGCGACAACGCGTTCGGTCCATTTCGGTGCGCTGGACTGCTGGCGGTCCTGCTCCTCTGGGCCCTCGGGGGACAGGCCCTTGCCCAGTCGCCCGACGCGAAGCCGGTGTCGCTCGGCATTCAGGATGCGCCGCTGGGACAGGCCCTGGAGCAGGCCGCCGCCGCGTCCGGCATCAGCCTCGTCTACGACGCTGCCCTCGTGGCCGGCCGACGGACCTCGTGCATCACGCAGGACGCCGGGCCGGAGGCCCTCCTGCGGTGCCTGCTCGACGGGCATCCCATCGACTACATCCAGACCTCGAAGGGAACGTACGTGCTCCGCGGGGCAGTCCGGCGTCCCCCGCAGCGGGGGCAACTGGCCGGACTTGTGCGGGACGGCGAGAACGGACGCCCGCTACCCGGCGCTCACGTGCAGCTTCCGGAGGCCCAGAGCGTCACGGGGACCGCGGCCGATTCGACGGGCCAGTTTCGGCTGAGCGGTCTGCTGCCCGGCCCCCACACCGTCGTGGTGACCCACCTCGGCTACAGCCGCCACGAGGCCACGGTCTATGTGCCGCCCGATGGGACGGCGCGCCACGAGGCCACGCTCTCGCCCTCGCCCATCGTGGCCGCCGACTCGCTCGTGGTTGACGCCGACCGGTACGGGCCGGGGGGCGCCCAGAGCGAGGTCGAGCGCGTGTCGGGGGGCGATCCGGGCTGGGAGCAGGCGGCGGCGTCTCCCGACGTGCTCGATGCGGCAAGTTCGCTCCTGGGCGTGACCTCGTCGCCGCCCCACACCGATCTTCGCATCCAGGGCGGGGCCACGGGGGGACACACGCTCCGCCTCGACGGCGTGCCGGTGCGGAATCCGGCGAGCGCGGGGCGGCTCTTGGGCGCCTTCAGCCCCCTGGCGCTCGACGGCCTGACGGCCCGCAAGGCCGGATTCGGCGCCCTCCACGGGAACGCCCTCTCCGGCGCCCTCGCCCTCGACCACGACCTGTCGGGGCAAGACGCCCAGTACGGCGCGATGCGGGTGGATCCGCGCAGCCTGGACGCTCGTCTGCAGGGGACGACGACCCTCGGCTCCACCCCCGTCACGGTCATGGGGGCCGGTCGCGTAAGCGTGTGGGACGTGTACCAGGACAGGGGCTTGGCCGCCCTCATCGACCGATGGTCGACGCTCGACCCGCTCCTCGCAGCGGCACAGATTCCGGCCGACACCTCTCTCACGGGCTCGCTGGGGGCCCGGGCTCAGCCCAACGCAGGCTTCTACGACGTGCATGGGGCGGCGCGCTTCGAGTTCGGCCCCTCGAACCAGCTGCACGTCTCTGCCTACCACGGGGGGAGCAACCTGGGGGCCGATCTGGTGCTGGGGCAAAGCGCGACTCAGACCACGAGCACGATCAGAGGTCGGGAGGCGCCCCTCGACACCTCGGCCTTTACGGTGCCCACCCGCGACGAGTATGCCTGGACGAATACGGTCGCGCAGGCCCGCTACGAGGCACCGGTGGGAGAGCGAGCGATGGGGAGCCTCCAGGCCGCCGTGAGCCATTACCAGAGCGACACGAAGTCTGAGGTCGGAACGGTAGAGCCGGCCCGTCGGGCGGGGCATGGGCCCGCGCTGGTCGCGGCGCGCCGGGCCGCCCACGGGCAGGAAGGGGCAAACGAGGTGACGGAGGTCGACCTTGAAGGCCGGCTCAATGTTTCGTTCTCGGAGGGTGGGGGGCTCGTCTGGTCGGCAGGGGGGACGTATCAGGACAGCCGGTTCCGCATCGGGAATGCCTTTGCCCCGCGTCTGCAGCACCGGACCAGCACGGCACGGCTGTACTCGGCCGCCGAAGTGACGATGAGCCTCGGCCCCTACACGCAACTGGACGGCGGCCTGCGTCTGACGGGCATTCCGGACCGGGGCGCCATTTACGCGCAGCCGCGCGGCGCCCTGCGCTACCACCGGGCGATTGACGGCCTCGGCACCGTCGGCCTCAACGTGCGCGGCGGGCTCTACCGGCAGTTTACGGCGCAGTTCGACCTGAGCCGGGACGGGGCGACGGCGGTCGTGCCCACGACTCAGATCTGGCTTCCGGTGTCCGCCACGCTCACGCCGCCCCGCACCTACCACCTCGCGGCCGATCTGTCCTGGCAGCCCGCCCCGCCGTGGACCGTGGACCTGGAAGGGTATCGGAAGTGGCAGCCGCACCTGCTCGCCGTCGACTATCCGGCGCTCCGCGCACAGTCCGAAACGCCGGGGGGCGCGGCCGAGCCTGCGGACATTCTGTCGTCGAGTCACGGGGCGGCCTACGGCGGCGGCCTGCGAGTCGCATACGAACACGACGGTCTCGCCGGATCGGTCCGCTACGCCTATAGTCGCGCCCGGCGGACCTTTCCCGGCCGCTTCGACGGGCGGCTGACCCCGGTGCCCTGGACGGAGCCGCATCGCCTCACCCTGAATGCCGAGGTGCCCGTGGGGGCCGGGGTCGCGCTCGAAGCGCAGGGCGAGGGCGTGTGGGGGCGCCGGTGGGGCTACCGGCGGGCGTACTACGCGTACCTCGATCCCTCGGACCTGGGCGACGCGTGGAAGCGTCTCCGACTGGACCGGCCGGGCACGCACGTGCTGCCGCCCCGGTACCGTCTCGACCTTGGCCTCAGCGTCACTCGCTCCTGGGCGGGCGTCGACGTGAAGGGGCGGCTCGGCGTCGCCAACGTGCTCAATCGGGACAATGTCGCCGACTGGGCCCTGGAGCCGCAGGAGGGGGACACCGTCTCGCGCTGGGCCCGTACCTTGCCGGGGCGACGGGCAACGGTCTCCATTCGCATTCGCTACTGATGAGGCCGACCGCGGCGTTCGGTGGTGGACGATGACGGCCCCGATTCTCGGAAAGAAAGGAGCGAAGGAGCCTGGGGCGAGAGAGCGACGTGGGCATCGCAGGAGTGAAAGCGGAGGGATCGGATCCGTGTCGGTGGTCTGGAAGGGGGGACAGAAACGCCCCGTCTCCCTCCACAAATTTGCCCCTCCTCACCGCGAGCATTCCCCCGTCCCGTAGTTGCACTTCTTGGTGGGATGGAGAAGAGGCACAGGCATTGCACGGCGACATCGAACCTTGTCCGCCCTCTCCCAGTCTTAGCATTCCCGAATCTTCTTCTACTGTCCTCCCTTTTCCGCTATGGATGTGGCCTTTTCCCTTCCGGAAGACCTCGCACGCCGCCTTCAGAAGCAGTGGGGGGACCTTTCCAGAGGCGCCCTCGAATCGGTGGCCGCTCAGGGCTATCGCGACGGGTCGCTCACGCTCGGAGAAATCCGCGCACTTCTTGGGCATGAGACCCGCATGGAAACGGAAGCCTTTCTCCAAGAGCGAGGCGCGCTGTTCGACTATTCCGAGGAAGAACTGGAGCAGGATTTACAGGCAGCCCTCGAAGCCGCAGAACAGTAGTCGTTCCCGAGCCGCTGCTCCGTTGGCGAGGCCCCCTCAGATCTCCCAATTCTTCGAAGAGAGCTCGGCTCGCGTTGATCGTCAGCGACACCTCGCCGATTAGTGATCTGGTGATTACCGGGTATGAAGAGATCCTTCCTACCCTGTACGGAGAGGTCCTGATCCCGGAGGCGGTGTTCCGTGAGCTGGGCCATCCGGAGGGTCCGGCGCCGGTCTCCGCCTGGATCGAGGCACCCCCGCCGTGGCTCACCGTGAAGAGCATCCAACCCGGAAGCGGGGGGCACCGCTCACGCCCCAGTGAAGAGTCGCTTCAGCACCTTGATCCAGGCGAGCGTGCGGCCATATTGCTGGCCGAACAGACAGACGCCCGGCTTCTCCTTATCGACGAGACGGCGGGGCGTGAGGCGGCTCGGGCGCACGGCCTGGTGGTCACTGGCACGATTGGCGTTCTCGGTGCGGCGGCCCAAAAAGGACACCTTGACGCCGCCGACGCCGCCAGGGCGCTCAAAAACACAACGTTTCGTGCCTCGCCCGACCTGTATCGGTGGCTGCTCCGACAAGCGCAGGACTGAACAGACTTGCTCGCCACTGGGTTGTCGCTACTGACGGTGCGGCCGACGTGGTCGCCACAAGTAACCAAGTGAACCCTGATGTTGCGGGACGATGACACCGTCTCCCGCTGGGCCCGTAC
>JBDGQM010000193.1:4339-11175 GCA_042219065.1 Salinibacter sp.
CCAAGTGAACCCTGATGTTGCGGGACGATGACACCGTCTCCCGCTGGGCCCGTACCCTGCCGGGGCGACGGGCCACGGTGTCGATTCGCCTCCGGTACTGACGTTGGGAAACACTCCCGACTTGGTGCGTTGAGAAATCCGCCGTCAAACAGCCTTTGCCATCCCCACGGTTTCAGTGAATGTAATCGTCGGGCCGGCCGTTCGGCGCCGGGGATCGATTCCGGTGGCGGGCTGTCCCAGCGACGTTTTGTAGAAGACCGCCCAAGCCCATGGCCCCCTCGTCTTCGAGCGACGGCACGTCCGATTCGTCCCCCTCCGCAGATCTCTCGTTCGCGTCGGCCTTCTCCGGCGACTCGGCCGACCGGTCCGCCTCCGAGGGCGTGCTGGAGGACCTCGGCGACCCGTCGGCGGACGCCGATGGGCCAGGCAGCGAGTTCCGGCAGGTGCAAGATCTCCTCGTGGGCGAGCATGCCCGCGAGACGGACGCCCGGCTCTCGCGCCTGGAGGAGCAGGTCGACGTCCAGCTGTCGGCCCTGCGCAGTGACCTGGAGGAGCAACTCGAGGAGCTGGAGAACGCCACCCAGCGAACTCTGGAGGCACTCCGGGAACGGATTGTGGACCAGGAGAACATCCACCGCACCGACGTTGGCGACTTGCAGGATCAGATTCAGGACCTCAAGCAGGAACTCGTCGGCACGCGCACCGACTTCGTCGAGGCCCTCAAGAAGCTCCAGGATCGCGTCCGCACGCGGCTGCGCGAGCAGGAGGACGAGCTGATGCAGAAGATGGCGGAGCAGGAAAACGAGCTGACGCAACAGATGAACGAGCAGCACGAGGAGCTTGCGTCCACGCTCGACGAAGAGGTCGACCAGCTCCGAGAGACGACGGCCGACAGTCGCACCCTGGCCGCGCTGCTCGAGCAGGCCGCCGCCCACCTCCGCGAATAGGGGCCCACCAGTCGCACGAGCAGGCATCCGGTCCCGGACCAGGCGCGCTGAGGGCCGTCCCGTCCTCAGGAGCCTGGAGCGTCCTCGCGGCCGGCCATCGTGCACCGCACCCAATCCCGAGCCGACATGAGCGCGTCCTCAGATTCATCCGACGGAGCGCCGGCGTCCCGGTCCGCGTCGTCCGAGGGGGACGACCAGCGCCGGATGGAAGCGCTGCGGCGAATCCTGCTCCGTCCCAACCGGGAGGCCCTCGCGGACCTCGACGAGCGTGTGGTCCGGCTGGAGAAGGAGGCGGAGAAGCCCGACCTGACCGGCGAGAAGGTGGGCGAGGTGCTTCCCGAAGCCTTTCAGCGAAACATGCGGGACGAGACGGACCGGGCCGTCCTCGCCAACGCCCTGTCCCCCACCATCGAGCGCACCCTGCAGTCCTCGATCGAGCGTGACCCCCAGCCGATCGTGGACGCCATCTTTCCTGTCATCGGCCCCGCCATCCGCAAGAGCGTCTCGGAGGCGCTCAATCGGCTCCTCACGAACGTCAACGAAACCATAGAGCACAGCTTTTCCCTGAAGGGCCTGCGGTGGCGCTGGGAGGCGTGGCGCACCGGCCAGCCGTTTGCCGAGGTGGTGCTCCGGCACACGCTCCTGTTCCGGGTCGAGCAGCTGTTCCTGATCGACCGGGAGACGGGCCTGCCCATGCAGCACCTGACCGCCGAGGCGGTGGACGCGGAGGACGAGTCGCTGGTTTCCGGCATGCTCACCGCCATTCAGGACTTCGTGCACGACTCCTTCGAGGTGGACGAGGCGGACACCCTGCAGGACTTTTCGGTCGGGGAGCTTAGCGTCTGGGTCGATCACGGCCCGCACGCGGCGCTCGCGGCCGTCATTCGGGGGACGCCGGATCCGCAGCTGCGGGAGGTGATGCACCAGGTCACCGAGCAGGTGCACCGTCAGTTTCGGGGGGCGCTGGCTGAGTTCGACGGAGACGACGCGACCCTGGACGACGCGCGTCCTGTGCTGGAGCAGGCCCTGCTCACCCGTCGCGAGACCCCCAGCAGTCGCCCCTCGCCGGTCCTGTGGATCCTGTTTCTGGCCCTGCTGGCGGGGCTGGGATGGTGGGGGTACAACGCGTGGACGGCCCATCGGACCTGGAACAACTACCTGGAGCGGCTCGGGGCCACCCCGGGCGTGGTGGTCACCCAGACCGGCTCCGCCGACGGGCGCTGGTCCGTGCAGGGGCTCCACGATCCCCTGGCCCCGCACCCCGACTCGATTCTCCGCAGCGGGCCCCTCGACTCTACCCAGGTCCAGAGCACGTGGCGCCCCTACCGCTCCCTCGAACCGGAACTGTTGCTCCGCCGTGCGAAGCAGCAGGTAGAGCAGCAGATCATCCGCTTCGACACAGAAACGAATCTGCAGGACGGCCAGCAGCGAGTGCTCAGTCGTCTCTCGGACCATCTCCTCGATCTCTATCAGGCCGCGCAGTCGCTCAATCGCGAGATGGAGGTGCAGGTACGGGGCCATCACAGCGTAGAGGGGCCGGATCAGGTCAATCGGCGCCTCGCCAAGGCCCGGGCGGATTTCGTGGCCCGGCGCCTCCGTCAGCGCAGTGTCCCCGAGGCGGTGCTGAATCCGGTCAGCGATGCCGACACCCCCATCGATCCTGAGGCCGTCGGCACCGAGGAGGGACGCACCTTCAACCGGGGCGTCACCCTGCACGTGGAGATCACGCGGGAGTGAGATGTGACGGCCGATTCGAAGTGCCTACCGCTCCCGCACCTTCGACCAATGAACCAGCCCGCGGAGTGCGGGCGAAAGGGCGCGTGGGAGCATGGGCGCACAAGCACACTGCCACTGGAGGAGCAGAATACCAGATCGGCGAGACCGAGATACGGTCATCGTGTGAGAGGGAGTATGCGAAACGCGAGGCGTCTCAATCAAGAACGTCGACTCCTGTTGCCCCGACACACCCCAGCACTCTCAACTCCCAAGCTCTCAACTCCCAAGCTCTCAACTCCCAAGCTCTCAACTCCCAACCCAAAACCCTCAACCCTCAACCCTTAACCTTCATCCAGGAGCCGGTAGACCGTAGAGCGGGCCACCTCTAGGGCCTCGGCCGCCCGGGCCACGTTGCCGTCGCACACCTCCACGGCGCGCCGCGCGGCCGTCACCTTTAACTGGTCGAGCGGCACGATGTCCTCCACCGAGGTGACCTCGGACGGGCGGGGCGCGGCTTCGGTCGGAGAGGCCGTCTCGGGGGAGGACGGAGCCGGGTCGGGTGAGGGAGCCGAAGAGGGCTCGTCGTCTGCGGGGGACGGCGCCTCCGGCACGTCGAAGGTGGAGGCAGGCCCGGGCGCATCGTCGAGCGGCTGCGGGGACCCGTCGCCCGTGTGCGTCGACGGGAGCGGCTCGGTTTCGGGAAACAGGGCCGCCGGGGTGATCTCGGGGCCGTCGGCCAGGAGCACGGCGCGCTGCACCTGCGTCTTCAACTCGCGGACATTGCCGGGCCAGTCGTATTGCAGCATCTGGCGGCGGGCCTCCCTGGAGAATGAGCGAGGCGCGTCGGGGGCGGTGCGTGCCTCGCGGGACAGAAACTGGCGGGCGAGCAGGATGACGTCGTGCCCCCGCTCGCGGAGGGGCGGCAGGCGGATGGGAAACTGAAAGAGCCGGTAGTACAGGTCTTCGCGGAACGTCCCGGCCTCGATCATCGCCTGCGGGTCGGCGTTGGTGGCGCACAGGATGCGGGCGTCGACGGGAATGGGCGTGCTGCTGCCGACGCGCTGCACCTCCTCGGTCTCGAGCACGCGCAGGAGTTTCGACTGCAGGTCGAGGTCGAGTTCGCCGATCTCGTCCAGGAAGAGGGTGCCGCCGTCGGCTTGTTCGAAGTGGCCCGGCTGCTGTTCGGTGGCGCCGGTAAACGCGCCCTTTTCGTGGCCGAAGAAGGTGCTCTCGGCGAGGTCGGGTGGGATGGCGGCGCAGTTGACGGCCACGAACGGCCCCGCCGCCCGGTCCGACTGCTCGTGGAGGGTACGGGCCACCAGCTCTTTGCCGGTGCCGCTCTCCCCGAGAATTGCCACCGACAGCCGTCCCTGCTGGGCCTTCTCGATCATCCGAAAGACGCGCGTCATCGCCGCGCTCTCGCCCACCAGCGTCGTGTCGTCGTCGGGGGTGGGGACCGCCGCGTCGTCGTCGCCGTCCCGCGCCTGTCGCAGCCACTCCTCGATGCGCGCAAGGTCGCTCCGGCCCCGGATGAGGACGTCGGTGGCGCCCCGCCCGAAGGCCTCGGACGAGACGGAGCGCTGGTCCGCGCTGGTCAGGAGGAGCACGGGCAGATCCGGATGCTGGGCGCGGAGGCGGTCGACGGTGACCAGCCCGCTGTCGTCGGACAGGCTCACGTCGACGAGGGCGAGCAGGGTCGCGTCGGAGACGGCCCGCAGGCCCACGGCCCCGGTCTTCACGTGCCTGAGCTCGACGGCCCCGGACTGCACCGGATCGAGCCGATGCCGCACGAGCGTGACGTAGTCGGGATCGGTGCCGATGAGAAGAACGTGAGCGGACATGAGAACGACGGCCAGACAGAAGAACTCGACTGTGCGGCGGGCCGGTCAGGCCGCATCGGCGGTGGGCAGCCGGAGCCAGACCGTGGGGCCCTCCTCGCGCTCCTGGTACCCGGCCGTGCCGCCCCACGACTCGGCCGCCACGCGGGCGAAGTAGAGGGACAGGTCTGAATGCTCGGAGGGGGCGTCCGGCCCAAAGCGCTCGAACAGATGCGGCACGGCGTGCTCCGGGGGCGGGACGCCCCCGTCGGTGATCGTCACGGTGGCCGAGCGCTCCTCCACGTGAACGCCGACCCGAATGGACGTGCCCTCCGGGGTGCGGCGCAGGGCGCGCTCCAGGAGCGAGCGCAGCACGCGCTTCAGGCGCCCGGGGGCGGCCACCACCCGCAGCGGCTCCTCCGGCACGTCCGCCAGCGTGAGGGGCGTCTTCGCCGCCTCCGCTCGGGACTGGAGGGTCGCCCCCACCGCCCGGAGAAGGCGGCTCAGGTCGGCGGGCGCATCGTCCTCGGCGCGGAAGGCCGCGTCGACCTCGGACAGGGCGTTCTGGACGGCGTCGCTGAGCTCGTGGACCTGTTCGCGCGCGAGGTGCAGCAGATCGTCGGAGGCGTCGCCTGGAGCGGACCCCGCCTGGTCGCCGAGCAGCGACAGCGCGTCCTGAAGGTTGGCGAGCGGACCGCTCAGGTCGTGGAGCAGGCACTCGATCACGATCTCGCGCTGATGGAGCGCCCGCTGGGTGTCCTGGTACGCCAGGTTCAGCGACCGGCCCTCCTGCAGCACGGCCCGGTATTCCGCGACGTCGATGGCGGCCGGGCGCAGCAGAAGCAGCGACCGATCGTCCGTCCGCAGGGCCGCCGCCTCCAAAAACCACTCCTCCCCCGCCTCAGTCGTCTCGGTCCACGGGTCGGAGCGGAGAGCCGCTCCCCCGAACGAGCCCTCCGAGGGGGGCTCCGCCGCGCCGTCCCAGAGCGAGCGTGCCTCCGGCAGAAAGCTCTCCAGAAACAAAAAGCGCTCGGCTGGCGCGAGGCCCGACTCCTGCTCCGCCGCCTCGGGCCACAGGGCCTCCAGCCACGCCGGGGCCGGGGTGAGGCGGGTGAACCGGCCGGACGCCGTCCGCTCAAACAGCGCCACGTCCAGGGCGGCCAGAACCCGAGGGGACAGCGGCGCGGAGGACTCAGCCATGATCCGGAGAGCAACAGTCAGACGAGGCGACGGCTAAGTAGGCCCGAGAAAGTACGTTATTTTTCTCTCATCCGAAAAACCCTCCGTGAGCACGTCATCCTGAACTTGATTCAGGATCTTTTCGATGGTGAGCACTGCCTGAGGCGAAGAGATCCCGCATCGGGGTGCGGGATGACTGCCCAGGGTTTTTCGGATGCATGGCTAATGTTCTTCCCTTGACCTACTTAGTTCGGAGGACGGACCCACGCACACGGCGGGGCAATCTACGCATCAGCAAACACTTTGGCCAGGCCCGTGAAGGCGTGCTCCACGTGCGTTCCGTCCTTCGCGCTGGTGTAGAGCACCGGCCAGTCCGAAAGGCCGTACTGCTCCAGCGTCTCGGGGGTGACCGACCAGTCCGTGCCGGCGCCGTCCGGGCCGCCCCGCAGGTCGACCTTGTTGACGAGCAGGTAGAACGGAACCCGTCCCACCTCGTCCCGCGCACGCTTGCGGAGCGACTGCGCCGTGTCCAGCGTCTGCGGACGGGTCCCGTCGGCCACCAGCAGGTACCCCGCCGCCCCCCGAATGTAGCTGCTCGACACGCTCTGGAAGCGGTCCTCCCCGTTCACGTCCCAGAGGATCAGGTGCACCGACTCCCCCGCCACGTCCACGGTTTTCTTCTCAATCTGCACGCCGATAGTCGTCACGTACTCGTCCCGAAAGATGCCCTTCACGAAGCGGCGGACGAGGCTGGTCTTGCCGACAGCGGAGGCGCCGAGCATGCAAATCTTCTTTTTCACGGGAGCGGGGAGCGGTCTGCAAAGACGTGGTGCGTACGGGGCTTGATCGGAACGCACCCGACGCGGCTGACTGTTCCCGGTCGGCACCGTCGGGCGAGTACGGCCCGGGAAGAGACCGGGCAGCAGTGTGCTGTTTGGTTTTGAAACGCGTCCGATCCTGCAACGGGACAAAAACGCCCACTGTTGCAAAATGAGTCACTCGGCCCCGCAAATTTCTGAATAACGGACGAGATTGGGTGATTTTGGCCGAATACCGAGTTCGGTACGGAGTTTTCTTCTCTATTCAGTGCCGGAAGGTCGGACAAAAGGACGCTGTCCCTCAGGACCTGCCGCTCACCGTACTCGCACCGACGTCTCTCCACGTTCCATGATTGGCC
>JBDGQM010000194.1:0-15660 GCA_042219065.1 Salinibacter sp.
GCAATTCCTTTTGCAATGGAGTCATCTTGAGCGGAGCGAAGCGGATCCCGACAGCTGTCGGGACTCTCTGAACGCGGCGGAAACGCTGGAGTCGAAGAGATTCTTCGCTCGCCTGGCGACTCTCTCAGAACGACGAGTCCTTCATGATCCACAACAGACTCTTGAACGTGCACTATGTCTTCTTCAACGACCATCCACTTCAACGACCGCGTGGAGGCGATGCAGCCGTCCGCCACGCTCGCCATGAAATCGCGGGCCGAGGAGCGGCGCCGTCAGGGCCATCCCGTGGTGGCCCTCAGTGCGGGCGAGCCGGACTTCGACACGCCCGCCCCGATTTCCGAGGCGGGCGTGCAGGCCATCCGGGACGGCTTTACCGACTACACCGAAAATCCGGGCACCCTGGAGCTGCGGGAGGCCATCTGCGATAAGCTGGCCCGCGACAACGACCTGTCCTACACCCCGGACCACATCGTCTGCTCGAACGGGGCCAAGCAGTCGCTCGCGCTGGCCATCCACGCCCTCTGCGACGAGGGGGATGAGGTGCTCGTGCCGGCGCCGTACTGGGTGAGCTACCCGGAGATGGCGCGCTTCAGCGGGGCCGAGCCGGTCGTGGTTTCCACGGACGTCGACGATCAGTACCGCCTCACGCCCGACGCGCTGGAGGCCGCCATTACGGAGCGGACGCGGCTTCTCATTCTCTGCACGCCCTCCAATCCCACCGGCACCGTGTATCCGCCGGAGGAGTTGGCGGCGCTCGCGGAGGTGCTCCGCGACCACGAGCAGGTCTACGTCGTCTCCGACGAGATTTACGAGCACGTGCTCTACGACGCCGAACACCGGGCCTTCGCCTCGTTCAGCGGGCTGAAGGACCGGACGATCACCGTCAACGGATTTTCCAAGGCCTACGCGATGACGGGCTGGCGCCTCGGCTACATGGCCGCCCCCGCGCCCATCGCCGGGGCCGCGGCCAAAATTCAGGGACAGTTTACCTCCGCCCCGTGCAGCATCACGCAGAAGGCCGGCGTGGCGGCGCTGGAAATGGACCACGGGCCCGTTGACGAGATGGTGGCCGCCTTCCGCCGCCGCCGCGACGTGGTGGTGGAGCGCCTCCGGGCCATCGAGGGGGTGCGGTGCCCCCTGCCCGAAGGCGCCTTCTACGTGTATCCGGACGTGTCGCGCGTGCTGGGGGCCGAGGCGCCCGACGGATCGACGATCGAGGACAGCAGCGACCTGTGCTTCTATCTCCTGGAAGAGCACGACGTGGCGCTCGTGCCGGGCACGGCCTTCGGGGCGCCCGAGGGACTGCGTCTGTCGTACGCCTCGTCGATGGAGGATCTTGAGACGGCCCTGGATCGTATCGAAGCAGGCCTGTCTGCCCTACACTAAGCAGGGGGGCGGCCGCGTCCCGCGGCCGCTCCGGGCACCCTCTCGATTGCCGTGCACGCACGTCTTCACTTGTGGAACCTGATCAGTCTTCCCGCGACCCGTCGTTCGAGGTCGAAGCAGTCCCGCCGTCGTCCGAGCAATCCGCATCGGTGCAGCAGTCCGTCCGCGATCGCTACTGGCTGCACCTCTTGCTGTTTGCCCTCACGCTGGCGTCCACGATTTACGTGGGGGCGTCGTGGTGGGCCAACCGGATTCTCCTCTATGAAGCGCAGGACCAGACGATCTCGCTCCTGTTCTTGACGGTCAATCAGGCCTGGCTGATCGACGGGCTGCGCTACGCGATTCCGCTGGTCGGCTTCCTCACGGTCCACGAGTTCGGGCACTACTTTGCGGCCCGGTACCATGGGGTGCGCACCTCGCTGCCCTATTACATTCCGTTTCCGTTCAACGGCATCGGCAACTTTGGGGCGGTCATCAGCATCCGGCAGCGGATTCCGAGCACGCGGGCCCTCTTCGACATCGGAGTGGCCGGGCCGCTGGCGGGCTTCGTGGTGGCCCTGGGGGCGCTCATCTACGGCTTTTCCACCCTGCCGCCGCCGGAGTATCTGCTCGACCTTCCCGCACACGAGGCCCTGAAGGAGCACATCCGGCAGTACGGGACGTTTCCCGATGCGCCGCCCGCGACGGGGGAGGGGACTGCCATCATCGTAGTGGGGCAGACCCCGCTCTACTGGCTCCTGTCGCAGTTTTTTGCCAACGTGCCGCCGATGTACGAGATGTACCACTACCCGGTGCTCTTTGCCGGGTGGCTGGGGCTCTTCTTCACGGCGCTGAACCTGCTTCCGGTGGGGCAGCTCGATGGGGGCCACGTGCTGTACGCCCTGCTGGGCGACAAGTGGCACCGTCGCTTCGCGCAAGCCTTTGTGTTCGTGCTGTTGTTTTCGGGCGGGGTCGGGTTTATGGCGGAAACGCGCCGGGCGCTCTTTGAGCTGGGCCCCTGGGTGGGGCGCTCCTCGTGGATCATCCTGGCGGCCATCTACTATGGATACCTGTATAAAATTTTCGGGGGCACGTCGCGGCGAACCCTGCTGGGGCTGTGTGGGCTTCTCGGAAGTGTCGCCGCGGCGATGATGCTTGGGCTGTCCGGCGTCGGCTGGACCGGCTGGCTGGTGTGGAGCCTGCTCATCATCTTTCTGGTCCGCGTAAAGCATCCGCCGGTGATGCGGCCGCAGTCACTGACCCCGACGCGGCGGATTCTGGGCTACGCGGCCATCGCCATCTTCATCCTCTGCTTCAGCCTGCAGCCGCTTAGCACACTGTAGGGTTTTGCGCTTCGCGTTGTGCGTTGGGGGTTTGGGGAGGGGGGATTGCGACTGGAATTCTGTCTGACGGATCGTGTTGCACTGCATGAACCTCTCGGCTTCGTCCATTCTGGGACGCCTCGCGGCGGCTGTGTTGCTGGTGGGGGGGCTGGGCCTGTGGGGCGGCTGCGACACGGTGCCGGCGCCGGAGCGGGACCGACAGGCGCCTTCGGTGTCGGCGCTGGAGGTCGTTCCGGACAGTGTACACGAGTCGGAGCTTCCGTCCGATCAGGTCCAGGACTCCTCCGCACGGGTCCCGCTGAACATTTCGGCGCGGGCAACCGATCCGGATGGGTCGGTCGCGCGCGTCGTGTTTGTGCTCGAACCGTCCTCGAACCCGCGGGGCACGGCGTCGGGAACCCTGCCGGTGGTGGAGGACGCGCTGTACGGAGGACGTCTCGCCTTCTCGGTGCCCCTCGTCGACGAGATCTATACGGTTCGGGTCTTTGCCGTGGATGACGATAGCCTCACGAGCAATCAGGTGACGGGGCAGTTCCGGTTTGTGCCGTCGGGGGCGTCGGACACGTCCGCTACCGCTCGACCCGCTGCTGTGAATCGATTGCCCGACGGCCGATGAGACGACTTCTCGTGTGTCTTTTCGTACTGGGACTCTGGGCGACGCCCGCCAGCGGGCAGGGACCGGCCCAGAAGCGCCTGCAGGAGCTCCGCCCGACGCCCACGATTGTGACCAATACGGTGCAGGAGCTCGCCGCGGCGGGCGATTCGCTCTGGGCGGGGCCGCTCCTGACGGTGTACGTGGAAGAGGAGGGACGCCTGTTTGCGCCGGACGGCCCAGTGGTCCAGCGTCGGCTCCTGGAGGGGAGCAACGTCGTGTTTTCGCTGGCCGCGGAGGCGGGATTTCGGGATTCGTCCACCGTGTGGGCCGGCCTCGCGTTCGACGCGGGCGGCAGTTCGGTGGGGGCGGGCGGGTTTCTCGTGTCCACGGATGGGGGGCAGTCGTTTGAGGCGCGTCCGGCTCCGCTCGATGCGCCCACCGACACGACGGTGGAATACGGGGCCTCCACGCTTCCGGCGGTGCCCATTACGCAGGAGGGGGGCAGCCCGCCGCGGGACATTGCCCTGGGCGGCGAAGATTCCGTCTGGGTGGCCGGGTCGCGTAGTGGGCTTCGGCGCTCGGTCGACCAGGGGCAAACCTGGTCGCGGGTCGTGCTGCCGCCGGATACGAGCACGCGCATCGAGCCGTCGGGGTTCTACGACTTTCTCGTGGCGCCGCCCCTGGAGGACGGCCGCGGCTTCCAGAATTACCAGGTGCTCAGCGTGCTGGTGGACGAGACCGGCACGGTCTGGGCCGGGACGCTCGCGGGGCTCAACCGCTCGACGCCGGACGACGTGGGGCCGAACGGGGAGCGGGCCTGGCGGCTGTTTCGACCCGACGGCACCCCGAACAGCCTGAACGGTCAGATCGTGTTTGCCCTGGCCGAGCAGCCCCGCCCCGACGGGCGCAACCCGGTCTGGATCGCCGCCCTGCGCGCCCAGACCGGCGAGTCGGTCCAGCGAAGTGGCCTCGCGGTGACGCCGGACGGGGGCGATACCTTCCGGCAGGCCCTCATCGGGGAGCAGGTGAACGACGTGGCGGCGCGGCAGGAGCGCGTCTACGCGGCCGCCGAAAGCGGCCTTTTCGTGTCGGGCGATCAGGGACACACGTGGCGGAGCATCGAGGAGGTGACGCTCCGGGACGATGACCAGGTGCTGCCGGGCGGAATTACGGCGCGCGCCGTGGAGGTCACCCCTTCTGCCCTCTGGGTGGGGACCACCGAGGGGCTGCTTCGCCTGGACCGGGCGGACGAGGCCCGCCTCCTGCCGGACGACCCCGGAGCGAGTCCGCCCGAGTGGCGTCTGTTCCGCACCCGGGTGCCCGTCAACCCTGAGGAGCCCTCCGAGCAGGTGCCGGACGTGGAGACGTACGCCTATCCGAACCCGTTCATTCCGTCCCGCGACGAGGTGGTGCGGATCGCGTACGAGGTGCCGCAGCCGCAACAGGTGGAGGTGACCATCTACGACTTTGGCATGAATCGCGTGCGCACGCTCCGCGACCAGGAGCCGGCCGGGCAACAAGAGATGGTGTGGGACGGCACCGACGAATCGGGCCTTCGCCTGCCGACCGGCACCTATCTGTATACCGTAGAGGTGGGGGGCGCGACGGCCCGAGGAAAGATTCTCGTCTCAAACTGACCGGCCGCGGACCCGAGCCGCACTGCCCTTCTTCCACTGCTCCCCTACTGTGTCATGCACGCCTCCCTCCTCACATCGCTGCGTCGGCGCGCCGCCCGATCGGCGCTCCTAATTCTCGTGCTGGGGGCGGGCCTAGTTGGGGGCGGCGGCGTGGCGCCCGCGGTCGGGCAAGACACTGGGGCCGGGGCGTTCTCACGGCTGGGATTTGGGGCGCGGGGCATGGCACTGGGCAACGCCCTCGTGGCCGACCCGTCGGCGGACGTGAGCCCGCACTACAATCCGGCCCTCCTGCCGTCGGCGTCCAGTCAGCGGGTCTCGGCCTCGGCGGCGCTTCTGTCCTTCGACCGGGAGCTGCAGTTTCTGGAGTTTACGACGCCTCTCGGTCCCACGGCCGGGATCGGGCTCAGCTTCACCCACGCGGGGGTCAGCAACATTGACGGCCGCAACGCCGACGGCGTCCACACCGAGACCCTGTCGACCGACGAGTTTGCCCTGTCCCTGTCCTTCGGCAATCGCTTCGCGGACTGGTTCGCGGTGGGCACCGCGCTCACGCTGTACCAGTCCGACCTCGTGCCCGAGGTGGATCCGGTGCGGGGGTTTGGCATCGACCTCGGCGTGAGCGTCGACGTTACCGACCGGCTGCGGCTTGCCGGCACCGTCCACGACCTGCTTGCCAAGTACAACTGGGACGCCTCGGCGGCGGGCGGCAGCAGCCACACGGACCGCTTCCCGGTGCGGGTGCAGCTCGGGGCCAGCTATGGCCTCCTCGACGAGCGCCTGCGCCTCCTGGCCGAGGTGGAGTCTCGCTACACGGAGCGGGACCGGCGCGTGCAGGACTTCCGCGTCACCTCCACCGGTCCTCAGCAGCAGGCCCGCACCGAATCATTTCTCGTACATGCCCTGCGGGGCCGGGTCGGGGCGTCCTACCAGCCGGTCGACATCCTCAAGGTGCGGGCGGGGCTCGACCGCATCGGGGTGGACGACGCGAGCGGACTCCGGCCCAGTGCCGGGTTTGGGGTGCGGCAGATGGTGGGAAATCTGGACCTCCGGATCAGCTACACGGCGACGCTCGAGCCCTACGTGCGGACGGTCATGAGCACCGGGACCGTGGAGCTCTTTCTGTAGCGTTTTGCGTCGGGCGTTTTGCGTTGAGGATCGAGTGTTTTGGGTTGAGTGTTGAGAGTTGAGCGTTCGCGGGAGGCGGTGTCGGAGCGACTGGTCCGCGAGCGCCCGGTTCGTTCTCCTATGGCGTTTTCGACGCGGCGGTTCAGTTCGTGCATCATCCGCCAAGCTGGCCGATCAGATCGAGGACGGCGTCGAGCCCAATTCCCGACACGCCGGTGCGGACGCGCAGGGTACACCAGAGGTCGAGGAGCATCATCTGCGCCGCGTGAATGGGGACGGCGATCCAGAACGAGCGGCAGCGCCACACGAGCGCGCCCAGGGCAATACCGCCCACGATGGAGAGAAGAGCCTCCGGCCAGGGCTTCGAGACGTGGAGGGCGGCGAAGGGCAGGGCCTGCACGAAGATGGCGTAGAGTCCGAAGGTGGGGGCCGTCCCGAAGAGCACGAAGCCGCGCCACAGGTATTCCCAGCCGATCCAGTAGAACAGGAAGAGGGCCTCGTAGATCAGAAACACGCTCCAGTCCTGGGTGGCGGGCGTGTGGTGGGGATACTGCGCCTGGAAGGCCGCTCCGTCGGACAGCACCCACGTGCCTACGGCCACGAGCGGCAGGTAGAGCGCCGCAACGACGGTTGCGAACCGCCACTCCCCGAGCCCCAGGCCCATCTCGGCCGCGTCGTCCGCGAACACGAGCCGCAGCGCTACGGCCGGCACCACAAAGCCGAGCAGCCCCTGCATTCCAAACCACCAGCCCCAGCCGGCCAGCCCCCGCCAGCCCCGAAGGCCGTCGGGGAAAAGTGGGGCGAGGTGGGTCCGAAAGAGATCCCGATTCCCCAGAACGAACTGAAGCACGACGAGTAGCGACGCGGCCACGAGGACGAACGTCGTCTGTCCGTCGAGCGACGCGGCGGCGCGGCGGAGGCGGGTCCACTCGGCCCGAAGACGGGCGGCCAAGGTGTGGAGCATGCCGAAATGATGGTTCTGAGCGCAACGCGAAATCCCACGGGACGCACGGCAGGACCCGATGGGGGTTCCACTTTTCCCGTCTCATCCTTATGGTACGCACTCCCCGTTCACGCATCACGGTTCACGCATCACGGTTCACGCATCACGGTTCCTCACAAAGTCACGGCCCATCGGGATCTGGCACAGTCCCTGCCCAACGACCCTGAGCCCATGCGCAACTTCTTTGAGCGGCAGGACGAGGCGCGCCGCAACACCACGACGCTCATCGGCCTGTTTGCCCTGGCCGTGACGAGCCTCGTCGCGGGCGTGTACCTCGCGGTGGTCCTGGTCGTGGCGTGGAGTGGGGGCACGGGCAGTCTCGTGCAGCCTGGGCTCGCACTGGTCGTGCTTTTGGGCACGCTGGGGCTCGTGGGCGGCGGGAGCGTCGTCAAAATCCTGTCGCTCCGCGACGGCGGGCACGTGGTGGCCGCCTGTGTCCAGTGCGCCCTTTTTGACGACCGAGTCACGAGCGCGGAGGCCGATCTGCTCCGCGTGGTCACCATCGCGCTCGACGTGCCCCTGCCCCCGCAGGTCCCCCGCGCGGCCCCGGCGGAGAAGACGTCGTAGCCGCACTCCCACCGTATGTTCTTTCTTCAGCCCCGATCTCCCATGTTCTCCATATTCCGCGTCTACGGCGGTCTGCTCGCGCTCTTGGTTGCTGGTCTCGCCGCCGGGGGCTGTGCGGACGACACCGGCTCCGACGCGCAGACGGCTGGAGATTCGATTGCCACGGCCGCTCCCACCTCGAACGTGCGCCTCGCGCCCCTCGACACGACGGGCGGCACGGTACGCCTGGGAGGAATGACGCCCGTCACCCAGCGCACAGGCTACGACAACCAGCCCGCCTTCACGCCGGACAAGGAAGATCTGCTCTGGACCTCCATTCGCGGCGGGCAGTCCGACATCTACCGCCGCTCGACCGGGACGGGTGACACGGCCACGACCCGGCTCACGCAGACGTCTGTGAGCGAGTACTCCCCCACGCCCCGCCCCGGCGGCGGGCTGAGCATCGTGCGGGTGGAAGAGGACGGGCGCCAGCGCCTCTGGCACTACTCGGCGCAGGGGGAACCGATGGCGCCCATTCTTCCCGACGCCGACTCTGTGGGCTATCACGCGTGGCTCGATCAAGACCGAGTGGCCCTGTTCGTGCTCGGCAGTCCCCCCACCCTGCATCTGGCAAACCTGGAAACCGGGCGGGACACGATACTCGCGTCGCGCATCGGGCGCTCCCTGCGCTCCATTCCTGGAGAGCCCGCGGTAAGCTTCGTCCGCGTCCGTGCGGACTCCACGACGGCCCTCTACACGCTCGAAGACGACGGCGGGCTTCGCACGCGCCGCCTCACGGCCACGCCGGGGGCGGGCACCGGCGACTTTCACGCGTGGACGCCGGGCGGCACGCTCCTGATGGCGACGGACCGGGCCCTCCAGGCGTGGGCGCCGGCCAACCCAGAGTGGCGACCCGTGGCCCCGCTGGAGGATCGTGCCGTGACTCGTCTCGCGGTGTCGCCCTCCGCCGAGCAAATCGCGCTCGTCGACGTGGAATAGGGAACCCCGGCTCGCGTATGGGCTTATGGCTGGCTGAGGGCGGGCTCGAACGACCGGGGCGGTGCCGAGGGCACATCGAGAAAGCGCGCTAGAAATTCGTAGGTCCGAACCAGTCGGTCGACGCGCTGGGTGGGGGACGCGGTGGCACTGAAGTCGTGCCCCACGCCCGGATAGCGCACGTATTCGACCGGTCGTTCGAGGATCTTGAGGCGCTTGTACATGCGCTCGCTCTGCGACAGCCCCACGCGACGGTCCTGCGCGCCCTGGAGAAGCAACAGGGGCGTCTCGATCTGATCGGCGTACGTGATCGGCGAGTTGCGCCGGAGGGCGGCCTGTACAGGGGATACCGACGAGGACGGGGGACGGAGGCCCACCGAGAGGACCGAAGAGTCGGCGCGCAGCGACGGCCCCCCTTCCCACGGATATCCCCCGAACTCCCGCGGCAGTGACCGCCAGGCGTGGCCCTCGCCCATGAGGGCAGAGAGGTCGTAAATCCCATTGAGGGCCACTGCCGCCTCGAAGCGATCCGTGTGTCCGAGGAGCCAGGTGGCCACGGTGCCCCCGTACGCAGTGCCGCTCACGGCCACCTGTGTGGAGTCGCTCCAGGACAGCGCCGCGGCGGAGTCGGTCAGGGCGAGCACGTCCTGGGCCGGACCCGGCCCCCAGTCTTGGTCGTTGGCGCGCCGGAAGGCGGCGCCGAAGCCCTCGGACCCGCGCGGGTAGACCTCCAGAAGCCCGATCCCGCGACTCGCAAGGTACTGGCGCTCAAACCACCGTCCAGACGCGTGCGCGTCGCTCAGCGCCTCCGGACCGCCCCGCACCTGCACGAGCAGGGGCGCCGGAAGCGAATCGGTCGCCGAGGACGGCCGCGTCACCCGACCGTAGATGTCGAGGCTGTCGTTCGCCACCACGATCTCCGTTGGAGTGGCCAGGCGCCGCCGCGACAGCCAGTCGGCATTGGGGGTGGCGAGCGGTCGTTCGTTGTCGAAGCTGACGGTGTTGGTGTAGAGGGCCGAGGGCGTGCTGGGATCCGTCGCGGCGTACGTGATGGTGGCATTGTTCACATCGAAGGCGTGAACGGTCCGTGCGTCCACCGTCATCTGCCGGTACCCGGCCGGATCCGCCGTCGTCGAATCGTACGGAAATTGGTCGCGCGAGGTGGTTCGGTCGGGCGTCATGACCGGGCGCGTCGTTTGAGCACTGGTGTCGCGGGCGAAGGGCGTGAACCGGTAGAGGGGGCGTCGGCCCTGCGAGGGGGCCGTGACGTAGAGGTGCCAGCCGTTGGGCGCCCAGCGAAACGACTCCACGTCGCGGTCGAATTCGCCCGTGATAAATCGCGGCTGGGAGCGTCCGTTGAGCGCGAAGAGGCCCACGTCGGCCTGTTCCGCCCGGGTCGGGGCGATGCGCTGTGCCCGAAACGCCACCGTGTTGCCGTCCGCCGTCATGGCCGGGGCCGTGAGGGCGTAGTTCTCGATTTTCAGGAGGCGCCGGATCTCGTTTCGGTTCAGGTCCACCACATAGAGATTGCGCTGTTGGACGCGATCCGGCGGACGACCGGTCGACGGCATGCCGCTCACCACGATCTGACTGCCGCCCGAGAGCCATTCGGCGTGGCCGAAGGAGCGATAGCCCTGGGTCACCGGCCGGGCCTCGGGGCGGGGTGGTGTTCGAGAGCGGAGGTTGGAGGGCACGTCGACAACAAAATGATGTCGGTACGTGGGGATCGGCTGGAGCTTGTGCTCGCCCTGCAGATCGAGCCGCGAGGAGACGAGGGGAGCGCCGGGCCGACGGGCGCGGTTCAACCACCGGCGCACCTGCACGAGATTGCCGTCCGGCGTGGCGGCCGTGTCCGGAACGACCGGGACGGTGGTGGTGTCGGGGCGGAGGCGGAGCCGATCAAACAGGGCCCGCAGGCTGTCCGGCGTCAGGGCGTTGAGGCTGTCGATCGGCTGGGCGGCCAGGGAGTCGGGCACGCTCGGATGCCCTGGGGTCCGGAGGGTGCGGGCCGTATCCGCGCGTCGCACCTGGCGGTCTTCTGGCCGCAGGGCGAGGGTGTCGACCGGATCGAGCGTTCGGCTGTGGCGGAGCACGAGGAGCGTGTCGGGCGGCACGCTGTGCGTGAGATCCTGCGGCGTGCGGCCGGGGCGCTCGCTGGGGGCCGGACGGCCGGTGCGTTGCTCCAAGGCCGGCTCGGGGACGGCACTCGCAAAGAGAAGCTGCTCGCCGTCGGGGCTCCACTGAGGACGCTGGGCCCCGTGCGGCGTGTCGGTGAGCTGATACGGGGGGCCGCCGGTGAGCGAGGCGACGAAGACCTGGGGCGTCCCGTCCACGGGCTGCACGAAGGCGAGGTGCGTCCCGTCCGGGTGCCAGGCCGGGTGCGAAGCGTCGGTGTGATCGCGGGCGAGCAGGCGGGGGCCTCGATCGCCGGTCGTTCGCGTCACGTACAGCTGGGTGCGATCGGCGCGGGGGGACGGTCCCGACGGGGGAGAGGCAACGCTGCGCACCGTGTAGGCGACAGATCGCCCGTGCGGCGACAGGCGAACATCGCGGACGTCCTGGATCCGATACAGGTCCTCGGCCTGAATGGCGCGGATCGGGTCGGACTGCGCCCAGGTCTGTGACGGCACCCCCCCAAGCAGAAGACCGAGGGCAAACAGGCCGAGTAGGACCGGGCGGAACGCGAGGCCTCCTGCCCGGGGGGCGGACCCATTAGCGGGCAAACGATACGCCGAGGTAGAGAAGGTTTGCATCAACGCCGGGATTGACTTGTCCACGAAATCCATTCGACAGGTGATGGTAGCGGTAGCCCGCGGAGAGCAAGAGGTCAGGGGTTAGCACGACGCGGAGCCCAGCCCCCACGTCGAACACAAAGTTGAACTGTGTTCCACGCTTGCTGGGGATAGGCTGGCCCAAATAGACGAGTCCCGCGCTGCCCGAGAGAACCGGTTGCACACGCCTGGCCGCCCGAAACGTCACTCGAAGTCCGGCCGGATTGACGCCCACTCCGTACGTGTCCAGGTGGCTCGTGCGGGCGGCCGGGGAGCGCCCCTCGGGAAGCGGAGAAACCGTTTTTGAAGACATGGACAGCCGAAGAACCGGAACCACGGCCGCCGTGTATGTGAGCGTCGGGCCCGAGGGCGAAGTGGCATCGTGAGGAGGAGGAACAAGAAGCCGCTCGTACCGGACGCCGAGGATTCCCAGCTGCGCCTGTTGAATGTTTCCGAGAAGGGTGCCCGTTGCGACGGAGCCCTCTCCCCACGCGCTGAAGGTATGGGCCGAGAGGGCCTGAACGGCTGCTGTGGACGATGACGACGGGGACGACTGCGGGGTGGTGCTCGTGTCCGGCCGAGACGCCTCCGGAGACGGCGCCCCATCCGTGGGCTGGGCCACGCACGTTGCAAGTCCGAACAGATGAATCAGTGCCACGAGGGCCGACAGACGACCGCGCAAGAAGCTGAGTCGTGTTTGTTCAAACGAATGCGTTTCGGTGGGGGGCTTTCCTGAATGCAGACCACGGTCAGACGACCAGAACAACTCGTCTGTTGCACCGCCCCAGGCAACGGGTGTTCGATGATTCTCCTCTAATCCACGTCTCACATGGAGCTTTTCTACAACCAGTACGGCGAATCGGGACCTCCGCTCATCATCCTGCACGGGCTTCTCGGCGCGCACGGAAACTGGCACACCCTGAGCCGGACGGCGTTCCGGCAGGTGGCGCGGGTGTACGCGGTCGATCAGCGCAACCACGGACGGTCTCCCCATGCGGACCGCATCGATTACCCGAGCATGGCGGCCGACCTGCGGAGCTTCATTGATCGGCACGCCCTCGCGCCGGCCGCCTTGTTGGGCCATTCAATGGGCGGCAAGACGGCCATGCAGACCGCCCTGTCGTTCCCCGGCCGGGTGGACGCGCTCATCGTGGTGGACATGGCGCCGAAGGCGTATCCGCCCCACCACACCGACCTGATGGAGGCCCTCGCCCGGATCGACCCGGAGACGTACGAGGACCGGGACGCCATCGACGCGGCGCTGGCTAAAGACGTGCCGTCCCGGCCCATCCGTCAGTTTCTGCTCAAAAACCTCGACTACGACGGCGACACTTACGCCTGGCGGATGAACCTGGACGCCATCCGGGCGCACTACGACGACATCACGGCGGCCCTCCCGGCGGATTCGACCTTTGACGGCCCTGCGCTCTTCGTGCGGGGCGGCCGGTCTGAGTACGTATCGGACGCGGATCGGGACGACATTCGCGAGCGGTTCCCCAACGCCGAGCTCGTGACCATCGAGGCGGCCGGCCACTGGGTGCATGCCGATGCGCCCGAGGCCCTCGCCGAAGCGGTGACGGGCTTCCTGGCCGAGACGACCGACGCATGAGCGCGCACGGTCTCGACAGGGCGCGGGTCCGGAAGGTAGAGACGTGCGTCTTCCCCCCACCGGACCAAAAATAAAAAAGCCCCGGACCGCGGGGCGGGGAGGGGAGGGCAACGGCCCGGGGCAAAAAGGGGAGGAGAAAGGAGGAGAATTGTGCGGCAACCAGTGGTTGCCGTTTCCCAAAACGTCACTGTAACATAACCTGTGAACAGTCTTTTGCTCCGCTAACTTTCGATGAACTGAGGGGATTAAATATAATTTTGCAGTCCGAGAGACGAGGGCCGTAGCACGCCCAAAGATGACTGGGTCACTGCAGATCAAGGAACGCGTCCAGGGTGTCGAAGAAGGGGGCGGGCGCTTCCCAGTGGGGGAGAAGGCCGCCGGGCAAGGTCTCGTGGGAGAGGTCGCGGGACGTGGTGTCCAAGAGAGGAGGGAGTTCCTCGAACGACTGTACGGTCCGGCCCGGCGACGTGGGCGTCAGCAAGAGGGTGGGGCGGTACAGCCGGGCGTAGACGGAGGCGGCCACGTCCTCGATTGAGAGGGTGCCGTCGATGAAGCGGAGCGGTGCCCGATGGGCCCCGCGGACGTGCGCTGATTGTTCGGCGTAGTCGAGAAGCGCCGCGGGAATGGCGTCGGGGTCCAGAAAGATCTGGCGGGCGTAGTAGTCTTCCAGGGAGGCGCGGCGGGTGAGGCGCTGGTAGAGCAGCTCGAAGGCCCCGGTCGTGTCGGCGAGGGCGAGGCCCCATCGGCCGGGACGCGAGGGGCCCTGGGTGGCATCGAAGCCGGTGGGGGAGATGAGGACCAGCCGCCGGACCTGCGGGGCGGCCTGAAGGGTGACCTGTGCCGCGTACTCGCCCCCCAGCGACAGGGCGATCAGGTCGACGGGGGTGTCGGGCACGTCCGCGAGGAAGTGATGGAGCTGTCGCCGGTACAGGGCGGGGGCGTAGTCGAGCGGCCCGCGGTGGGACCGCCCGAAGCCGAGCCAGTCGAGGGCGTACACGGGCCGGTCCGTCGTCGCCGCCAGGTGCTCCGCGATCGGTTTCATCTCGCGGCTCGACGCGACGGCGTTGAAGCTGTGGAGGAGCACGACGGGCGGCCCGGTGCCGGGACAGGCGTAGTATTGCACGCGGCCGTCGGGGGCATCGAAGGTGTGGGGCGCGAGGTCGAGGGCCGGGGGCAGCGAGAGGGGCGACGGCAGGGTGCGGCGGTAGAGCCAAGTGGCCGCCCGGAGGCCCGCATACGTTCCTGCGAGAACTGTGCCCGCCGTGAGGGCGGTGCGGCGGACGGAAGAGAACGTCGAGGACTCGGACATGGGGCAGGATGAGAAGTGGGAAAACGCGAGCGTTCTCGAACGCCGGGGCCCCGTCGACGTTCGACGGGAACTGTTTCGCCCCCGTCGATTAGGTCTGTATGCGCTCCGGACATCCAATCTCTCGGTTTCAATGCCCCTGTAGCTCAACTGGAGAGAGCGGTGGCCTCCTAAGCCGCAAGTCGCGGTTCAAGTCCGCGCAGGGGTACTTTTCTGGGGCGGCTCGTGTAGAGAGAGCCGTGTGGACGTTTTGGGGATGGGGGTAGTGCTCTGTCAATCCTCATTCTTGCAGTTCCGGAGCGATCTCAAAATCCCAAGGCAGGTCGCTCCGAGCGAAGTCGTGGAGCCTCCCAGAAACAGGCGGCTTCGGTCGGGAGATTTCTCGACTCCGCTCGAAATGACTGCTTCTTGCTAACGTAGTTTTCCGGGCCTGCTTAGTACCGGCGCGACGTGGTGGGGCGGAGGGCGACGTGGTGCGGTAGGCCCCTCCCGTGCGGTCGGAGCCAGTGCGTGGGACACAACTCATCAATCACTGCGATGGCGACTCCGGATCACTCGGCTTTTCCCGACCTGGCCACCTGGCCGGTCTTCTGTACGATCGTTGCGCTCCTGGTCGGGGCGCTCGCGATCGACATTGCGCTGGCGGCCCACTGGTCGGATCCGTTTGCGGAAGCCGGGACCTGGGTCCTGATGGGGGTGGTCGTCGGGGTTGGACTTCGAGCCCTGGGGGCGTGGCGGTCCCGGCAAGGACTGGGCGGGGACGACCGGCTTCGTCGCCTGAGCCTCGCGGTGTGGGGCGCGACCGCCCTGGGCGGTCTGGTGAGCTTGCTCTTCTGACGCCCCGCTGTTCACCGGCACGTCATTCGCGCCCTTCGGTAATGGTACGAGCCTGGATGGTCCATTCGGAATGGTCGCTGCTTCCGTCCCTGGAGCCATGCCTCGCGGTCGTCCTGCTTGGAGGACTCCTCGGCGCTCCGATCTCTGCCGCCGGCCAGTCGTTTGCGGGAACGGTGCATCGGGTGCTCGACGGCGATACGGTGCATCTGCTCCGCGAGACCGGGCAGCTTGTTCGGGTGGAGCTCTACGGCGTCGATGCGCCCGAACGCGGGCAACCGTATGGGGCGGAGGCCCGCCAGGCGATCCGGCGGGCGGCGTTTCGGGTGCGGGTTCGGGCGGTGGCAGAAGGGCGCGACGAGGACGGGCGTCCCCACTACGAGCTCCGCGTGGACGGCCGGGTGCTGAACGAGCGACTCGTGCGGGACGGCCTCGCCTGGTGGAAGCGTCGGCAGGCGCCGGAGGCCGATCATCTCCGGCACCTGGAGCAACAGGCCCGAGCGGACGACCGCGGGCTCTGGGCACAGCCG
>JBDGQM010000195.1:0-9670 GCA_042219065.1 Salinibacter sp.
GCATCTCGCTAGTCGCGTTTAGCGACCCTGCGACGGCATGATCGAACGAGTTTGATTTTGTGAAATTGGTCTCCATCCTCTAATACGGATTCCAGGCCATGATGTCGGGATGTCTTCCACAACAATCGAAGCCAATTCCGTCATTCCGAGCGAAGCGAAGCGGAGTCGAGGAATCTTACAGAGGAAGGCTGAACCGCCAAGATTTGCCGGCTCCGCCTGTTCTCAGGGAGATTTACTGCGTCAGTCGCTTCGCTCGTGTCTCCACTCGGTCCCGGCAAAGCCGGTCCCTCGGTCGAAATGACGGGGTAGGATTCTACTGGCGTGGAGCGACAGACCCCTGCCCGGCCGACACCGAAATCCTTCGTTTCATTTTGGGGCCTCCAAAATGTACGCCGGTCAGAGAACGAAGCTCCCTCTTCGTGTAGGATGCCCTCCCGTTCGGCGGAGCGGAATCTGTTTGTCATCACGGAGCAATCGGCCAAGTTCCGAGACTGGCTAGATGCACACTCTCGCCGAAACGCCTCTACAGAAACATGGGAAGCAGCCCCATCCCCCCGTAGAGCAGGAGGAGCCAGACGCCGGACACCACCTCGATCGGCCCCGCCCGGTCCGGCGTGGGCGACTGCAAGAAGCGCCCCGCGACAACCGCCGCCGCAATGAGCGCCACGGCAAGGAGCCCCGCCACGATCCGCCCCGCGCCCACCTGCCCCGCCGCCCCGACCGCCCCGCCGCCGGCCAGGAGCATCACGAGGAGCCACGCCGACACCGCGCGGGGACGCCCCCACACCTTGCTGTACGTCTTCACGCCCGTCCGCTCCCCCGCCGGCGCGCGGATCTTCCGCCCGATCTCGAAGACGAGGCCGCCGAAGAAGCTCGCGCCGAGGAACCACGCAAGGTCCACCGGGGGCGCGACGCCCGCCGCGGCCCAGTCCACCCCGGCGGCCAGCAGCGCAATACCGGGCATGATGAGCATGTGCGAGAGCATGTACAGCACGGGACGCTCGTCGAGCCAGTCGGGCACGAAAAACTCGACCCACATGAGTCCGAAGTACGCCCACGTGCCCAGCAGCACGAGGAGGAGCGTCGCGTCGATCCACGCCGCCAGTCCGAACTGAACGGCCGCGGCCGCCGCCCCGGCAAGCCCAAGCTCCCGGAGACTGATCAGGCCCCGCGGCACCGGACGCTCCGGGCGGTACTGGCGGTCTTTTTCGAGGTCCTTAAACTCGTCGGCCACCCGCAGCAGGAAGAAGAACAGTAGGGTAAGCCCGAACGCGACGAGGGCCGACTCGGCACCCGGAAGGTCGGCCCGGTCCCGCAGCAGCGCCGAGTGGTAGAGGGCCGACAGGCCGAAGACGGCCACGAGGAGGCCGTTTTCGAGCGGCGGAAAGCGTTCCTGAAGGTAGGTCCACCAGCGGTGCATGGGACCGGAATCTGTGGATTCAGCGGTATCGATCATCGGTTGAACGGCGGACTAGTGCTCTGTCAATCCTCATTCTTGCAGTTCCGGAGCGATCTCAAAATCCCAAGGCAGGTCGCTCCGAGCGAAGTCGTGGAGCCTCCCAGAAACAGGCGGCTTCGGTCGGGAGATTTCTCGACTCCGCTCGAAATGACGTGCCGAATGGGGGGATTTTGAGATCGCATGACCCATCCACAAAATCATGATTGACAGCGGACTAGTTACTTGCGAGGCGATCCCGACACGCGGGAGCGGGCCGTAGCGGTCGCTGAGTTCGCCTCGGGAGAGGGTGCTTGCATGAGATAGGTCTCTCGCTGTCCTCGAATCGCACCGACGACGCCTCCGATGAGGCCGCCCGGGACGCTCAAGACGAACCCCGAAATCATCGCCAACGCGCTACCAAGTTCGTCGTCTTCACCAGCCCCCATGAGCAGTCCAGACGCGGCGAGCACCCCGGCTCCGATGCCGGCTCCCTGCCAGAACCCGCTGCTCCGATCAACGAGCTCCACCTTCTGGAGGGAGGCGGTCGAGAATGATTGTTTTTGACCGGAGCCCGGCACCACGCCCGTCGTAGACGTGGGGCCGACGTAGAGATTGTTCAGTTTCACCGTGCGGCCGTCCCGCAAGTGAACCCGGGCCGTCTCTCCGGTGGCTGCTTCGGTCACGCGGGCGTATCCGTCAGAACGGGTGCGCGAGACCTGCTGGGTCGAACTGCATCCCGTCGCTACGAGGAGCAGCCCTGTCAGCAGCGGCACCAGTCCGAGCTGCGTCTGTGATACATCGGCGAACAGGAAGGACAAGTCGAGCGGTCGAGGTCTGCGGTTCATGGTTGGATTGGGGACTGAATGAGACCGTGTGTCGAAAAGCTCGCGGGCTCGGAAATCGTCCCCGCGAGGTGCAGTCCCTAAAACGCAATGCGCAGCTCGACAAACCGGCCAGTTGTCCGTAGAGAGCGGCCATGTCCGGTCTTTCAAGTCCCAGTGTCCGGTGTATCTTGCATTCCTGCTCGGCGTACATTCGGGCGGGGCGCGGCCCGGAGACCACGTCCCTGCGTCGCTCAGGGAGAATCCTCGACCGCGGTCGGGCGTCGTGCCTAAAATGCTTCGCCGAGCGAGATGTAGAGCTCGACCCCCGTCCGGCTGTAGGCCACGTCGAGACGCCCGTGCACCCCATCCTCCGTAAGCCGGAAGCGGCCCCCGGCCCCGACGGCCGCCTCCACTTCGTCGAATAGATCCGCCCCCACTCGAGGCCCCACCTCGCCGACGGACGCAAAGACAGTCCCCTTGAGGCGCCAGAAAAGCGGAAGCCGGTACTCGGCCTGAAGCGTCCAGTACACATCGTCCCGAAATCGCCCCTCGCGGTAGCCGCGCATCCGGTCGGCCCCGCCCAGCAGGGGGAGAAGCTGGAAGGGCGCCTGCCCGAGGGTCGCCTCGGCGTAGGCCTGCGCGGCCACGACTCCGCCCCCCGCGGACCGATAGCCCCGAAGATCCGCCGTCAGGCGCCCGAAGGTATAGTCGCTGCCCCACACCGCGGAATGCCAGGTGGCTGCCGCTTCCGCGTAGGCCCCCGTCGTCGGATAGTAGATGTTGTTGCGGGCGTCCCAGAGGGCCGACAGCCCGACGCCTGCGTTCACGCCCCCGTTCGCCCCCGGCACGAGACCCTGATCGATGAGACCGCCTTCCTCGGGATCCGTGATGGTGCCCGCCCGCACGAACAGGCGGGGCCCCACCCGCAGGTTCGGGCCCAGACGGCGCTGCGCGGCGAGGTCGATCCGACCGTAGCGGGCGGTGTACGACTCCTCGGCGGCCCGCGGGGTGTCGCCTCCAATGTCGTAGAAAACGTTCGGAAACGTGGTTGCCAGCAGCTCGCCCTGCACGCGCCACCGGCCCTCGCTCACGTAGAGCTCCGGCTCAATCTGGGCGGTGAACTGCCGGCGCTGGGTGCCCTGAAGCGTCAGCTCCACGCTTGACGGGGAGCGGCCGGGGGGCGCGGAACGGTAGTAGCCGACGACGAGCCCCCCGGCGATCTTGGTGGCCGGGGCGTACGAAGCAAACGGAAGCAGGAGCCAGTCGGCGGTCTGCTCGTCCGCGGTCGCAGAGGTGTCCGCCGCCGAGCGGTCGGTTGTGTCCGCCGGTTGGGCCTGCGCCGCCCCGCCGAGAAGGCCGACGACGAGCAACATGAAGACGATACGTCGCATGAGAGCGGCGGGCCTGGGAAACGTGAAGAACAGCGATGCCAGCGGCGAACGGTCTGACCGATTTCTGCGGCCGTCTGCACCTTGCCCGGGGCGACACGAAGAGTGGTCGACGGCAAGCTCGTTTTGGGGTCGGGGTGCAGTCCCCGCAACGCAGCGTCCGCATGGGCACGGCTCATTGCCCCGATCCACGAGACATGCCCCCGTGGAAATCGACCGCGTCTTCTCTCTCGGGAGGCACTGTCAGGATTCTCGGCCGTTTTGGGGACGCTTCCGCGAAGCCAGGAATCGGACGTCGCCCTCCTCTCGCTCAGAACGAGGCCGTGAGCGTCACGCGGGGAACAACGTCGCGCGCCGTTCCCACCCGGCCCGACGTGCGGGCCACTGCCGGCCCCACGTTGAGATTGAGGTTGACCGCCGACGAACGCCGGTCGGACTGGCGGCGGGCCTCCCCCTCCAGCACGGCGTAGGTAATGCCGAACCCAGCGGCCGACCCGAAGGCCTGCGCGACGGTCGTCGCAGTCCCCGACTCTGCGCTGACCGTGACGGCCGCTCCCAGAAGTCCCCCGGCGACTGCCCCAAGGCCCACGAGGCTCCCCTGCGTCGCTGTAAAGTCCCGGTTGCGGATGAGGCGATGCCCCAGGGCCGCTCCGCTCACTCCCGCCCCTGTGAGAAGGAGGGCGCCGGCGCGAGGGCTCCCGTCGTCCTGGAGCGATAGGACAGAGCCCATGAGGTAGCTTCCCTGGAGGGCGGACAGGGCGTACACTCGCGCGTCCCCTTCCGTGTACCGGTCCGTCTGTCCCAGTCGGTGCCCCAGGTACATTCCGCCGAGCGAACCGAGCAGAGACGCGCCGGCGACGAGTCGTGGCGTGCCCTCCCCCGGCTCATCGGTTTCCCCGACGAGAGATGCACCAATCCCGAATCCCACAAGATTGCCCCCGGCGCCATTGACCGTCACCATCTCGGCGTGGCCGGTGCTCCAGTTGTTGCGCCGGGCCACCCGATAGCCGATCGCCCCCTCGAGAACGCCTCCCAGGGCGACAACCCCCGCCGTAGCCCGTCCCGGGAGCTCCTCGCCCGCGAGGACGCCCATCACCTGCCCCGCGTGAGCATAGCCCTGCAGGCCTCCGTAGCCCACCATGTCGGCCTCCGCCTCCGAAACGGGCATGTTTCGGGTCGCCAAGAGGGGCGCGAAGAAGCCCAGTGCGCCCCCGCTCAGCGCGAGCGTCGCGGACTCGCTTGCGCCCAAGTCGAAGGCCCCCGCGAGCAATGCGCCCTCGACCAGGCCGTGGAAGGTCGTGGCCGCGACGAGCCCGTAGCGGCCCTCCTGGGCCCTGGAGAGCAGGCGATCGGTGCCGGCGAGCGCCTTCGTAACCCGCGCCCGAAGATCCGTCACCTCCGCGGGGGAAAGGGAGCGGCGCTCACGCAGGACGCGGCCCTCCTGCTCGTACCGGATCACGAACACGTATTCCGCGTCGCCCGACCGGTACAATCGTGCCTCCTGAAAGCCCGAGACCTCTGGAAACAGACCAACGTCCCGACGCAGTTCGGCGTCGACCACGAAGCGCGTACTGTCGCGGTCAAGCGGGACCTGCACGTCCTGGGCCGCGACGGGCGACCCGGCAAGCCCTCCGAGAAGCACGACGAGGAGCACCGCCGTCCATCGAAAACGCATCCTCATGATGCGCAGAACCCACGTCACTCCACTTCCAGTCGATAAAGACATGGATACAAGACGATGTTGTTGACCCAAAACTGATCGGTTATACGATACTCGTGACCGGGTTTGGCATTCCTAGTTGGATCCTCCGTTCAAAACGGGACACGGCCGATGCTTTCAGCGCGACGGATCCGATGCCCCGGACGCGGCCGTGCCAGATTGATCTCCCCGAACGTGAGGACGGGTGCGCCCGCCCCCGCACTGCCTACGCCATAAGCCGTCTCGGAGGAAGCACCGACCTGGACGCATGTCGGAATCGTCGTGTTCGCTGCTGGCAAAGGCACAGGAGTTGAAGGGCCGAATGACGGAAAATTGCGTTTGTGGAGTCAACCTCCGCCTACTGCCCAAAGGGAACGGTCACCCCCAGCCAGGGAATGCCGACGATCCCCTCGGCGTCCAACGGCCGGACCAGCGCAAAGTCCAGGGCGAAGTTTTTCGGGGCCCATCGGACGCCGAAGGAGATGAGGCTTGCGTTTTCGACGCCCGGGAAGAAGTAGTTTTCGGAGACGAGGTAGGTCGTCCGTCCCACGCGCGTCATGCCACTGATGTTGATGGCGGGCCGGTCCGCCAATCCGCCGTCCGCGTAGCCGTATCCGAGTCCCACCGTAGCGTTGTGGTCCCGGTCCCCCACCGTGGCGGATCCATAAAGAAGGCCGGCCCCTCCCCCGTCGCCTGCCCCCAGGACGCCCCCGAGCACGGCCCCGCCCGCGAGGTGGAGGTTCTCCTGGGGCGTCGAGATCGACAGCTTCGGAAGGAACCAGAACGGAAACGCATCTGCCCCGAACAAGAAGACAGGGACTGTTCCCCCTCCAACCGAAAAGTTCTCGGAGACCCCGTAGTTCACGTTGTTGAAGAAGATCCAGGTGTTCTGATAATATCCTTCCCCCTTCGGAATCCCGAGGGCGTTGGGGGCGAAGAGATACCGGGTCGACTGTGGATTCTGGAACCAGTATTCCCCGTCTCGGAAGCGATCCGGCGGAAGTTCCTCCAGGCTCTCGATGTTTTCCCGCTGAATGGTCACCTCGCCGAGTTCCCGGGCCTCGAGGACCACCTCCTGTTCGGTCTTGGACACCAGCGTGCCAACGACCACCTGGCCATCGGTCGTCTCGACCCTGTACATCTGCTTCTCCGGGGTCGTCTCCTGGGCGTGGAGAAGACCGGGCTGGACGCCCACGGCGAGACTGAGCAGGAGGGAGACCAAAACGCCCATTCTCTGCAGGCCCCGACCGGCCTTAGAGAGCTCGTGAAAGCATCGCACGACAAGACGCTGCGTGTTTGTGTGGAGCATGACGGACATTGAGGACCAATGAGAAGACTGAACGGAAGGGCTGTGCACATTCGCCGCGGCGAGCGACCGCCGCAGTAACAGCCCCGCCACGGCGCGGTCCCAATGTGTCTCTACACGTCCCCGAAAAACCAGACACAGGTCCGTAGAATCCGGTCGCGTCCGGTCTCTCAGGCCGACGTGTCCGGGTCGTCCGGGGACTCGGCCTCCTGCGCGGCGTACTCGGTGGGCGAGCAGCCGAAGGTCTCCCGGAAGAGGCGCGAGAAGTAGCTCGGGTCCCGGTACCCGACGGCCGACGCCACGTCCGAAACGGTGTCGGCGCCCTCCTCCAGCAACGACGCGGCGTGTTGCAGGCGCCGGGTGCGAATGAAGCCCGACGCCGAGAGGCCGGTGGTGTCTTTGATGCGACGGCGGAGGTGCCGCGCGCTCAGGTCCATCTCGTCGGCCAGCCAGTCGACCCCGAAGTTGCTGTTGTCGATGTGCGCGTCGACGGCCGCGTTCAGGGCCTCCACAAAGTCTGCCTCCTCGGACGACACGGTCGCCTCGTCCGGATCCATCCAGTCGGGGAGGCGAATGCGATCCTGCACGATCCGGCGAATCTCGATCAGGTTTTCCACCCGTGCCGTGAGTTCCGTCGGATCGAACGGCTTGGCCACGTACGCATCGGCCCCGGCCTCCAGATCGGCGCGGCGCGCCCGGTCGTCCGGGCGAGCCGTGAGCAGGATCACGGGCAGGTGGCGAAGCTGCTCGTCGTCCCGGATCGCCTCGCAGAGAGACGCCCCGTTCATGCCCGGCACGGCCACGTCACTGATGACGAGATCAATCGGCTTCGCGTGCAGGCGGTCGAGGGCCTCCTCCCCGTCGGCGGCGGTTTCGACCCGGTAGTCCGTTCCAAGCAGGCCCTGCAGATACTCGCGCATCGCGGCCTCATCGTCGACCACGAGCACCTCCGGCGCGTCGGGCGGTGCCTCCGCGTCCGGATCCGCGAACGCGTCTTCCGTGGGAGCAGGGCGTCGGTCCCCGTTGTTCGTGGGCGCCCCGTCCACAGCTCCGGTCGCGTCCGCGTCGGCCACGTCCGCGTCCGACACGTGGGCGCGGCCCAGGGGCAGACGCACGGTCAGCTCTGTGCCGAACCCCGGCTCGCTTTCGACCTCGAGCGTGCCCCCATGACGCCGCGCCAGGGCGCGAGCGTGCGCCAGCCCAATGCCCATTCCGATCCACTGCTCGGCCTCCCGGTCCGCGTCCGGCTCCATCTCGTCGCTGAGGGGGATGTAGCTGTCCTCCTGCCCAAAGATCCGACGCCGAAGGGCCTCCGGCAGTCCCGGCCCGGTGTCGCGGACGGCAATCTCGGCGCTCCCGTCGGCGCGCCCCCCGCGGATGCGAACCCGTCCCCCCTCCGGGGTGTGGCGAATCGCATTCGAGAGCAGCGTCGTCAGCACGTGCCGGATGCGGTCCGCATCCATCCACACGGCCGGCGGATCCGGGGCAACCTCGACCTGAAACGTCAGTCCCTTCTGCTCGGCCCACTGGCGAAGCGGCGGGACGACCTCCTGCACCACAGCCCCCAGATCGTGCGTGCGCATCGCCAGTACCATGTCCTCCTCGTCGAGCATGGCCAGATCGAACAGCTGGTCCACCAGCCGCTTCATCCGACGCGCCTGTCCCTCCACCCCGGCCAGCCGCTCCCGGAGCGGATCGGGCACCTCCCCGAGCCGCCCCGTCAGGGCGTCCCGCAACGGCCCCAGAATGAGGGTCAGCGGCGTCCGAAACTCGCGGGAGAGGTCGGCGAAGAAACGGCTTTTGGCCCGCTCCAGACGCGCCACCTGCTCGTGGAGGGCCTCCGCCTCCCGCCGCGCCCGGTACTGTTGGTAGCGGACGGAATACAGCAGGGCCGAGATGCCGGTCAACACCACCGTGACGAATCCCATGCGCACGAGATGGCCCGGCGTCACCAATCCCGGGGCCGCCGCGATGGTGCCGGGGATGCCGATCCGGCCCACTCCGTACAAGACACCGCCCAGCGCGGCGCCCAGAAGCAGGGTCTGCCAGGGGCGATAGGGGATCACCCCGACGACCAGCAGATAGATGAGGATCACGTACTCGATGCTCAGGACGCCCCGGTAGGCATCGTGCACCAGCGACACCACGGCCACCAGAAGGGCGAGCCCCGCCGCCGCGCCCCGGCTTACCGAGAGCCGACACGCCGATCGCCCGATCCAGACGGCGCCGACGCAGAGGGCCGCGACCACGGCCTTGTCCCACAGCACAAATGCCTCCGGCCCCGCCCCCCCGGAATACCACCACGCAGTCGGACGGCCCAGCAGGACGACATTGACGGGCACGAGGATGAGAATGCCGAGCAGGCCCAGCAGCCCGCCCCACTGCAGCCCCGCACACGCCAACCCGGCGAGGGTCGCCTCGAACTCCGACTCGTCTTCCAGGGCCTGCGTGCCGAAGAAGACCTGCCGTGCCTGTTCGAGGGTGCTGCGACGCTCCATGGTCTCGGGGGTCCGGTGGTGCGAAGACTGCGCATTTTCCTTTCAGTTGGGTGGCATTTCAAGTCTGTGAGTTGGAATCTCAGAGTTGTGCCCCCGCGGTCAGAGTTGTGCCCCCGCGGGAAGAGAGCCGAAGGCGGACCGCGGACGGCCGTTTCTCGTCGTTTATCGGCGGTCTGGGGCCTGAGCCCAGCGAAGGTCATCCCGTGTGGCCGTCCGCTGTCCGCGGTCGTCGCCCGTCAAGCCGGCATCTCCTTGGTCAACTCACAGCATTGAAGTGCGACGGTCAGTTGAAGATACCGAACGACCGCTGTGCATCACAAATTGCCCTCCCTCGTCGACGCCCGGAATCTCCACCGCTCCCCTCGCAGCGAAAGACCAAGGTCCATTGCAACCTGAACACGAGAAAATCGTCTGTCCCAGAGACATGGGCCGACGGCTTCCGGCATTCTCTTGGTTGCATTTTTTCCGCCGCCCCCGGACACTTCGGAGGCCTGACGCGTGGCATGCCCCTGCAATT
>JBDGQM010000196.1:0-3362 GCA_042219065.1 Salinibacter sp.
GGTGCTCTCGATGGACGAGCGGGCCACCGTCGTCAACGGCGGGCTCGAGACGCGGCTCGACACGGTGGTGGCCGCGGCGATGCGCGCCGAGGACGTCGACCTGTGGATCGTAAGCGGGCGCGAGTACAACGAGGATCCGGTGCTGGAGACGATGCTGCCGGCCACCTGGCAGTCGGCGCGGCGCCGCACGATTCTCGTGTTTTATGACCGAGGGCTGGCGGCCGGCGTCGAACGGCTGGCCGTCTCGCGGTACGACGTGGGCGACCTCTTCAAGACGGCGTGGGACAAGGCGGAGCAGCCGGACCAGTGGGCCCGCCTCGCCGAGATCATCGAGGCCCGGGCGCCCGACCGAATCGCTGTGAACCGCTCGGAGACGTTCGCGCTGGCGGACGGGATGACCGACACGGAGTACGCCCAGCTTCGGGCCGCGCTTCCGGAGCGCTACCGGAACCGCATCGTGTCCGGGGAGGGCCTGGCCGTGCGCTGGCTCGAGACGCGCATCCCGGCCGAGCAGGCCGTCTACCCGCAGGTCGTCCGCCTCGCCCGATCCATCATCTCGACGGGCCTCTCCGAAATCGAGCTAAACGCGGCGGTCGACGTGCCGGAGTGGGGCGGGCAGGAAGTCCTCTTCCGCGTGGAGGAGGACGCCCTCTTCACGGGCGAGACGGTCCGATACCTCGACGGGCGGCAGACCCGGCTTTATCTGATCCCCCGGCCGTGAGAGGCACGCTACTCCAGCGCCTCGTACTGCTCCTCGTCGGCCGCCGTCGCCGGCGCCAGAATCATTGCCTGCCCCCCGCTCCGAGCAAGATCGGCCTCGATCGTGTCCTCGCTCGTCACCAGCCCGCGGCGGATGCGATAGGCGTGCGGATTGTCCTCGTAGTCCGCGTCGGGGGTGTCTTCAAAGACGTGGGCGACGTAGGGCTGCCCGGCATCGAGGAAGTCGAGCGACACCTCTACCGTGCGGGCCTCCTCATTCGTCGTCGTGCCCACGTACCACTCGTCGCCGTCGGCCGCGCGGCGGGCGACCGAGATGTGCTCGCCGATGCGGGCGTCGAGGACGTGGCTCTCCGACCAGTCCGCGGGCACGCGCTCCAGAAACTCGACCGCGTCGTGGCCCTCGTAGTTCTCGATGAGGTCGGACGCCATCTGGACCGGGCTGTAGAGCACGACCATGTTGGCCAGCTGCTTCGACAGCGTAGTATACACGCGGTGGTCCGGTTGAATCTCTTCCGGAGTGAGGTCGAAAATCCCCGGCGTGTAGTCGAGCGGTCCCGCGAGCATCCGCGTGAACGGAAGCGTCACGGTGTGCCGCGGGGGATTTCCGGAGCTCCACGCGTTGTACTCCATCCCGCGCACCCCCTCCCGCGTCATCATGTTCGGCCAGGTGCGCTCGATGCCCGTGCCCATCACCGGCTCGTGCACGTCGAGCACAATCTCGTGCTCGGCCGCCTTCTTCACGACCTCGCGGTAGTGGTTCACCATCTGCTGGCCGTGGTGGTGCACCCCCTCCGGCCGGATCGGGCCCGCGTAGCCGGTTTTGATGGCGGGCACACCGACCGAATCGTAGAGCGCAAGGGCCTCGTCCAGCTGCTGCTCGTAGGCGGGCACGTCGCCTCCGGTCTCGTGGTGCCCGATGAGCGCCACCCCCTTCTCCCTGCCGTAGTCCACGACCTCCTGGAGGTCGAAGTCCGGGTACGACTCGGTGAAATCGAACTCGTCCCCCCCAAGCCAGGTCTCCCATCCGGTATTCCATCCCTCCACGAGCACCCCGTCGATGTCGTGCTCGGCGGCGAAGTCCATGTAGCGCTTCGTGCGCTCGGTGGTGGCCCCGTGCGTTCCACTCTGTCCCCACGAGTATTTGCCGATGTGCATGCCCCACCAGATGCCGACGTACGTCATCGGCTCGATCCACGACGGATCGTCGATTTTCGACGGCTCGTTGAGGTTCTGCAGGAGGTGCGACTCGATGAGGCCGCCGGGACGGTCGGCCACCTGCAGGACGCGCCAGGGCGTCTCGTGGGGCACGTCCGCCTTTACCTTCACGCCGTCGGGCCAGGGCACCAGGTTGCTGCGCAGGGTGGTCGGGGCGTCCGGGTCGGCCTGCAGGGTCATGCTCGAATAGTCGGTGAGGGCGGCCTCGTGGAGGGCGAGGTAGCGGTCCTCGTCCGGGCTGCGCAGCGTGAGCGGCGGATTGACGGCGCCGGGCCGATCTTCTTTCACGCTCGTCTCGGGCGCTCCTCCGTCTTCCTCCTCGAGATACGAGTTGTAGCTGATCTCGGCGGCGCTGTCGCGGATCGCGCTCACAGGCGTCCGGCGGTAGACCCACTCGTAGTTGTCGTAGTCGTCGGGAATCCACCAGGCCGTGTGGTCGGCTGTAAGGCGAAAGTGGGTGTCCTCCGACGCGATGCGGAGCGAGTCGAGGCCGTCCTGTTCGGGCCACCGGTAGCGGAAGGCCACGCCGTCGTCGTAGGCCCGCAGGACCAGGTCGAGCCGACGCTCCGGTCCGTCCGTTTCCTGAAGCCGAATGGTGCGCTCGGCAAAGTGGTTGCGCACAGTGTCCTGCGTGCCCCAGACGGGCGTCCACGTGGTGTCGACCGTGCGTCCGGTGGTCTCGATCACGTCCATCCCGTCGCGCAGGGGCGGGGCGTCCTCAAAATCGAAGCCGAGCGGGGAGGGGGCCACGATGGTGTCGCCGTCGGCCACCACGTGGTAGTGGGGCCGGCCGTCGAGCAGTTCAACACCGATGGTGAGGGAGTCGTCGGGAGAGGTGGCAATCATGGCGTCGTTGGAGGAGCAGGCAGTCAGGGTGAGCACGAGGATGGCGAGGACGACGGGGTGGAGACGCATAGCGACGGGCAGGACCGACGGGGGATGCGGAAACGGGCAGTTCGGCGGATGGAGCGGAGGACTCTTCCGCACAGCAGACGTTCATAGAATACGGCGCACAGCGACAAAATCCAACGCCGTGCGCACACCGCCGGACATCCCGATGCGCCCTTCCGTATGCTCTGTTTTGAACATGTCGTGCTGGCCCGACGGCGGAACCAGGACGCCGACCGCTGGAGACGGCACGCAGCCGTAACGACCCCGACGCCCGGACGACAGAGGTCCCACGTTCTTCCCTCTTCCCGCCTCCGTTTCCCATGTACGACTGCTGTCCCTACGACGTCACCGAGATCGAGTCCACTGGCGCCCTGCGCCGACACCTCCAGCAGGGGCGCTCCCTCCAGAACGTCGTCGTCCAGGGCATCAACCTTGCGGGCTCCGACGTGGAGGCCCTCCTGACCTCCGTCCCGGCCGAGGATGCCTGCTTCCTGGGCTGCGAGCTCTCCGACGCCGCGGAGCAGCACGTGCGCGAG
>JBDGQM010000196.1:3462-5607 GCA_042219065.1 Salinibacter sp.
ACGTGCGCGAGCGCTACCCCGACCGGGCCGAGAGCCTCGCCGTGCCCACCTGGTTCTACGGCCACGAGCCCTCAAATCTCTTCTCCACCCACGTGGCCAAGTACTTCGCCAACAGCATTCGGGAAGACGGGCTGCTGGCCATCGCCACGTACGGCGTCGTCTACGCCCCCGGCAGCGCCGGCACCATCCAGGAGGTATTCATGGACGCGGCCCAGAACCACTACGAAACGTTTGGGCCGGCCAGCCCCATGATGTTCCTCGACCGCACCTACTGGACCGAGACGAAGTCCGTGTATCCCCTCCTCGAGACGCTGGCCGAGGGCACGGCATACGACGGGCACCTCACGGCCACCGACGACATCGAAACAGCCGTCTCGCTCATCGAGGAGCATGCTCCCAAACGGGGGGCCTCCGAGCAATCGTCGTCAACACTCGACCCGTGAGGACACCCCACAGAGCAACGCCAGTCGGGTGGCGCCTCCAGTCTTACCGGCCGCAGAGATTCCTCTGCAATCCCGGTGCATCACAGGCTACTGCGACCCAGAGTCTGCCGTCCCTTCTTCGGACGACGCCTCCCCTCGGAGCTCGGCCCGAACCTGCTTCGGATCGACGCGCTTCCAGACCTCGCGCAGCTTGTAGTCGCCGACCTCACCGATGTGGTACCAGGTATCGCCCTCGACACGGGCCTCGAACCGGAGCGTCTCTCCGCTCAGTGCGGGATCTGAATGGTACTGGATGTGCTCGACGTAGAGGTTCCGCTCCGGATAGTATTCGTACCGCCCCCCGCCGGCGAGCACCGATTCGCCGTCCTCGGTTTCTCGGCCCCAGGCAAAGTGGGTCGAGTTTAGAATTTTATAGTTTGCCCTCCAGTTCCCACTCTGATCGACCACGGAATCCGGGTAGACGAGCTTCTGCGACACCATTCGCCATGTTCCTTCCAGTTCGTTGGACGGGAGTTGGGCCCAGGCACTCGTTCCCCCAGTGAGAAGGATTGCGAGGATGCAAATGCAGAGACGCTGTAACGTACGCATGACATCAGCCCTTCAAGGTGTTGTGGGAATCGTGTGTAGAACACTTTAATTCAAAATATAACACCTCTGTCAATGTCTGTCAACCACCTCCCGCGGCGATCGCACGACCGTTTCCCCTGATACGGATTTCAGTGGAAAACGTCGGCAGAATCGACGGGATTTATTTTTTTGGGTACGTTCGGAGCGTCAAACACTTAACGTGAGGCAGCATGTCGGTACTGTGAGAAGTGTCCCTTCACACTTTCCATCCTTAATTTGCGGCGGCGTGGAGGGGGAACGACGGCACGGACACGCGGAACTGCTCCCCATCGGCCCGCTGCACAAGGTAGTTGCCCTCCACGGTTCCATTGAAGGACTCGATCGTGCAGGACCCGTCGTGGACGTGCGTTTCGCCGGGCGCAATTACCGGGTGTGGGCGGAGATTGCCATCGCCGGTCACGTCCTGGCGGCTGCCGTCGGCCTCCTCAATGATCCAGCGGCGTCGGAGCAACTGGACCTCATCCGTCCCGTCGTTCTTGATGTAAATGGCGTACCCAAACGAAAACTCGCGCTCCAGAAGATCCGACGGCTCATCCAGATAGATGGGCCGGACGGTCACGATGATGCTACGGGTGGTGGAGGCATAGCTGATCATGGGCACGTACTGATCATGGGCACGGAGGATGACCGGAAGAATTGCTCTGTGACTGAGGGTCGGCGGCGAATCACACGCGCACATTGTTACCGGCCAGCAAAGAATTGTTCAATGAGGGTTCGAAGGATTTCACAAAAGCCCTTTCACGTACCGGGCTGGTTGACGGGCACCGTGCCGACCCCTTGTTTCGAACTGGTGCTCGACACGCCGAGTCTCGGGACTGTGCGCCCCATCCACGCTCCCCACCCCCCAACGGTTTCGCCTGCAGTTCAATGGCCTCTTCCTCCGACGACGGTTCTGCCCCCTGGACAAGCACGCGGATTGCGGCCCTGAACGCCCAGTTCGAGCCCCACGGCCCCAAGGCGATTCTGAATTGGGCCGCGCACACCTTCGGCGACGACCTCGTGCAGGGCACCGGGTTTGGGCCGTCCGGCATCGTCATCATGCACATGCTGGCCGACCTCCGGCCCGGCACCACGG
>JBDGQM010000197.1:0-13200 GCA_042219065.1 Salinibacter sp.
CGACGGTGGGCGAGAGGGACGGGAAGACATGGGGGGCAAGGACGAACTGGGACGCTTACCTACCGGACAGTTTTGAATTCAGTCCCGAAAAATCCCATGGCAGGTCATCCCGCACCCCGATGCGGGATCTTTTTGGGGATAGCATTGCCGGATTCGGAGAGATCCACGAAGGCGTTCGGGATGACGTGCTCGAAATTCGGGATTTTTCGGGACACCGGTCGACATACACCGAAAAGTGTCTGGTAGCTAATTGGGACGCCTTGCGTCTACGAGCCGATTTGCCCCTGCAAACCGCTGGGGCGCTGGTGGGTTCACAGATCGCGCGTCAGTAGGCGTACTCGAAGAGCAGATTGAGTTGCAGGGATTGCTGGTTGCTGCGCGAGCGCAACAGGAGGTAGTCGCTGAACTGGTACTCAACCGTCACGTCCGGGATGAGGGCCGTGGACTGGAATGAGGATTGAGTGGACGAGGTGAGCACGGGCTGTTCGATGGAGGCGAAGAGTTGCGGGGTCAGGTACCGGCCGACCGTCAAGTACGAGGATCCCCCCGGTCGCACCTGCAGACGAACCACATCCAGCCCCAGCTTGCTGGCGGCCAGATTCTCCACGAAGTCGGTGGCCTGCCCCAGAGCCACCTGCGTGGCCAGGCTTCCCCCCTCCGAATCGCCGCTGAGGAGGGCGTTGGCCGGGCGCCCCGTCGCGAGGTAGGACAGAATATTTCGCGTGGTCATTGGGGGCTCCGACGAGAGCGTGGGGGACAGCTCGTCGGGGCGGCCCGACAGCGAGAGCGTGATGCGCACTTCCGAGCCCTGGGTGCCGCGGGCCTTCTGGTCGTAGACGGCCGTCAGGTCGAGGTAGGGGGTGAACGGATCGCCGTTGAATGTGAGATTGCCCTCCGTGATCTGAAATTCCTGGCCGAACTGGCGGAGAGTGCTCCGCTCACCGACCACATCGATGGTCCCGAAAACCCGCGGGTCCTGTTTTCGGGACTTTTGGACGTCCAGGTCGCCGGTAAACTGGAGGTTCATCGTGGGCGAGCTATTCGACCGGAGCCACGTGTCGTTTGTAATCTCGACGTTGAGGTCCAGAGACATCGCATCATACGTGTCGAAGGTCGTCGTGTCCGCCGAGCTGAGTCGGACGCCAAAGCGTTCCTCCAGCGTAAGCTGGTCCTGGGCGTCAAGGGAGACGGTGGACAGGGCGCCCTCCGTTTCGGCGAGCACCTCCCCGTAATGCACGTCGCCTCGCTGAACGCGCACGTTGCCGCTGAGGGCCGGACGCTGGATGGTGCCGCGAAGGGTCGCCGTGCCGTCGATTACAGCCTTCCGGTAGGCGGGGGTATCGATGGCGAGAAAATTGGAGGCATTGATCGACAGGTCGTACTCCCCGACGGTGAGCTCCGGAAAGTTGATGGAGCCCGTGACACGCGCCGAGCCTCCGTTGGACGAGCGAATCTGACTGTCGGTCAACTGCAACGTGTTGCCGTTCAGCTCCAGACGGGCCGAGCCGTCCCGGTAGGTCGTATTGAGCGTTGGAATGGAGGCCCCCAGATCGGCGACCGAAAGTGTGCCGGAGAGGTCGGGCTGGTCGAGGGTGCCCCGCACCTTGGCGTCGGCGGTGAGGGTCCCCGTGACGGAGCGCAGGGTCGCCGGGTCGAGGAAGGGATCGACCCAGTTGATCGGGAACCGGTCGGTCGAGGCGTCCAGGCGAATCGGTCGGTCGGGGATCGTGTCGGACGGTGGGGCCTGGAGCCGCAAGTCGGCCGGCACGGAGCCCGCAACGGTGAGGAGGCTGCCGTCTCGATGCGTGAGCCGGGCATCGAGGTCCATCGCCAGGTCCTCGTAGTCCGCGATCAGGCGGAGGGTCCCCACCTTGTTTTCCTCCGAACGAAGATCAAGGTCGAGCGCTCCGTCGAACGTGGGCGCCGTGGCCGGACCGGTCAGTTCCAATTGGCCGGTGGCCCGTCCGCCAAGCCCCGAGAGCCCAATCAAGGGCGCGATGCCGTCGAGGCGAACATTATTCAGATCGACCCGGAAGTCCTGCGACCCGTCGGGGTCGATAATGCCGCCGGCCTCGACGTACTGCGAGTCGCTTTCGAGGCGGAGGCTGTCCACCCGGTACGCCATGCCCAGCCTGAGGGTCGTCTCGTGGGCGAGGGTCCATCGGTCGGGCCCCATGCGCGCGCTGACGTCGCGGAGGTGCAGGTTGAGGGAGTCGAGGGTAGGCCGGAACGAGGCCTCAAGGCTGGTGGTGTGCGTCTCGTCCAGTTCCACGGTCGTCGAGAGGTCCACGGTGGTGCCGTCGTACCGCGCCTGGAGCTGAGTCTGATTGGCCGTGAGGCCCGGCACCGACAGATAGCCGGCGTCGGCCTCCACCTTCATACGTTCCAGCAGCTGCGAGGCCCCGCGTTTCCCATTGAAGGACCCCGACACGGCACTCAGTCGGAGGTCGTCGTAGATGAATCCATTGAGCTCCACCGTGCCGTCGAACCGCTGTGCCCCGGCGGCGCCGTAAATGTGCGCGTCGAGCACGCCCTCCTCGAGATCGAGGGCGGAGGCCCCAACGAGGCGACGCAGGGGGCGGGCGTTGGTCACCGTCGCCCGGAGGTCAAATTTCGACGCGCCGGCCTGTGGCGCAAGGCCGAGCAGGCCTCCTCCCTCGATCCGGCCGACGTTGGAGCGGGCCAGGAGGGTGTCCGCCCGCAGGAGTCCGTCGTCGATCGCCGCTGTGAGGTTGAGGGTGTGGAGGCGGGTCCGGTCCAGCCGCATGGAGTCCACCGACAGCCGGGTCGACGCCGTGAGGCGGCCCAGCGACGTGCCGCGGCCCTCCACCGTCCACCGGGCCCGGTGCACGCTGGCGTCGAGGGTGTCGAGGCCGGCCAGGGTCCCCACGTCGATCGATCGGGCCGTCGTGCGGAGGGCGTAGGTCGGCGTGGAGGCAAGGCTGTCGAGATGGCCGTTGAGCCGGAATGAGCCGCCGGCCACGGAAAACCGGCCCTCAGTCTCCAGCCGCCCCTGATCCGTCGTCACCGTCAGGCGCCCGTCCGACACAGAGGCGCGGTTGATGGTGGACGCCTGAACCGTCAGCTCCGACTCGACCGAGAGGCGGGAAAGGTCGGCGCCCCGGGCCGTGAGGGCGGCGCTGCCGGACAGGTCGGTGGTGAGGCCGGGCACCCGGGCTAGGGCGCCGACGTCGAGGTTGCGAAACGTCCCGTTCGCGACGCGGTACCGCGGGGGTTCTGCGAACGGCTGCGCCTCGACCGCAAACCGGACCGCGCCCTCAGGGGTCTCCAGGTCCACGTCGGACCGCAGCGTGCCCGCCCGCATCGTCGCGCTGAGGGTCGCGCCCGAGATCGGCTGGCGATTGATCTGGGAGGGGGCCAGCGTCAGGTCGGCGTCCAGCCGGAGGCTATCCGGGGTCGTACCCCGCACGCGGCCCCGAACGGTGCCGTGGAGGGCACTGGACTGGGTCGTGTCCTGCAGAAACGGGCCGATGTCGACGTTGCGGAAGCGTCCCTCTGTGAGTTCCACGGTTGGCACTTCGGCGAAGGGCCGGCCGGTGATCGAGACGGTCCAGTCGCTTCCATTGAGCCGGGCCGACGCGTCGGCGGTGAGCCGGCCGTCGTCGAGACGGGCCTCGCCGTCGAGGGACGCCATCCGGTGCGGCCCGTAGTGCGCGTCCGACACGTTGAGCGTGGTCTGGGCCTCCATTGTCGCGGGCGTGAAGCCCTGCCCTTGCATCTGCACCGTGCCGCTGAGGCGACTCGCGGTTGTGTCGCCCGTCAGGGCGGCCAGATTCACGTTCTCGAGGCGGCCCCGGTCGAGGGCGAATTGCTCCGACCCGTCGAGGGCGACGGATCCGGCCGCCGACAGCCGCCCTCTGGGAAACCGGAATTGTCCATTGACGACAGCGTCCTCAGAACGGAGGGCAAGAGAGAGACGGCCGGACTCGATCGGCTGCGCGCCGATCCGCGAATCGGTCACCGTCGCGTCGACCTTGTAGGTGGCAGTGTCGGTCCCAATCGACTGCGCATCGACCTGCGCCGTCCCCGAGATCCGTCCCTCGATCTCGGCGTCCGGGGCGACGGCGGCGAGCGAGAGCGAATCAACCCGGGCCGAGAGGGTGGCCGACGGCGCCGCGGCCAGCGGGCGCGCCGTGCCGTCCACCGAGAACGTCGTGCCGTTGAGGATGCCCGAGAGATCAACGGCGGCCGTCCCTTCCTCCACCGTGGAGGCCAGGGTGATCGCCGACGCGTCGATGCCGTAGAGGCGCGTCTCGGTGAGTTCGGCCCGGACGGTTCCGGAGAGGGCGTCCAGGGATTGGCCGCTGAGAGTGGCCGCCACGGTGCCCGTAAGGACGTTCTGGGTCGGGTCGGGAGGGCCCAGCAGGCTGGTTGTGAGGCGGTCGGCCCGAGCCTCGATCCGGTACCGGAGGGCCGCGGTGTCGGACGCCGTCTCGAGGCGCGGCGTGGCGTCCACCTGGGCGCTCACCGTGCCGCCGTTCCGGACGCGGGCCTCGGTGGTGAGGGAGAGGCGGCGCCCCGATCCTGTGAGCCGCGCGTCGAGGGTGATGGTTTCGTTGGGATCGACCGCCACGCCGGGGATGAACATCGTCAGGTCCCCGAGGACCAGCGGGGCGGCGCGGAGCGAGAGGTCCACGTCGTCGAGCGTGTCGTGGGGACCGAGAGGAAGGCGCGCCACGCCGTGGCCGTGCACCTGACTGTGCGGGGACGAGAGCCGGAGCGTGTCGAGGCGGAGCTGGCTGGAGGACAGGGCGCCGCGCGTGCCCAGGCGCAGCGTCGTCGTGTCGGCGGGGAGCACGCCCCGAAGCCCAAGCGTGTCGAGGCGCCCGCCCACTGCGTCGCCGAAGTGCAGATCCTGGGCCCGGATCTCCAGGCCCCGGACGCGAGCGGTGGAGTCGCGCTCCTCGGCGAAAAACGCGGCGTTGAAGGCGCCGTCGCCCACGCGGAGTTGATCTATCTGAACGGGCATCGACGCACTCGTGTCGTCGGGGGCAGGCGCCGCACTCGGAGACAGCCGCGCCCAGTCCCAGGTCGAGTCGGGGGCCTGCCGCATCGTGACCGAGGGGCCCTGGACGGAGACCGAGACCAGGTGCAGGCGGCCCCACAGCAGCGCGCTGGGCCGGTACCGCACCGCGAGCGTGTCGACGCGAGCCATCGTGACGGGCATGTCGGCGGTACTGTCGGGACGAGTGAGCGACACGTTCGTGAGGCGAACGTCGCGCACCCCGTCAACCGACGCCTGCTCGACCGACAGGGTGGTCCCCGGCAGGGGATTGGCGTAGGAGGCCAGCGCCTGCACCGTTGCGGTCGCGCCCGTCTCCGTCTGCAGCACGAGCAGGAAGAGGCCCACGGCCAGCAGGACGGTCCCCATCAGCCCGCCGAGGCCCCACAGCACACGGCGGCCCCAGCGCCAACGACGGGACGCGTCGTCGGGGGCAGGGGCGTCGGGGGCCGAGTCCGGTGGGTTGGAGGGCGGAGCCATCGAAGGGGGAGACACTGAGAGCGGCCTGTGCTATGGTGTAAGACATGTGCGCGGCACCGGAAGACTGCTTCCTCCGGGAGAACACATCACACCCGTCGCTCCAAATGCCGATGGAAATCGTGCACAGGCTTTGATTTGGAGCCTATCTGACGATGGTCGAAGCCTCCCCGTCCAGTCGGATGGGTCCCAAATCAAGTTTGGGACGACAACGTAGTTCCTTTCTGGCGTTGAAAGGGGCACACATACTTTCGACATATAGCACAACGCGTACTGGGAGCAAACGGCACGGCCGTGATCAAAAGGACCGGCCGATGCCGAAGTGGAGGCGAAATCGCCGGAGCGTGCTGGGCTCGATGTCCGGAACGGGGACGGGATCGTCGCCGGTGACCTTTCGCTCCACCGTCTCGGCCGCTCGGAGGTCCAGGGCATCCGGGGTCAACTTGTACGCGAGGTCGATGCGCAGAAAGCCAAGGGGCGTCTGGTACCGCAGTCCCGCCCCGGCTCCGACGAGCAACTGCGACGGATCCGTGCTGATGGGCGTTCCCTCGGGTCCCGTAATGACGTCCGGTACGCTTGCCGGAGGTGTTAGCATGAGGGGGCCGGGGGACACGTACGCCCCGTCCACGAAGGCGCCGGTGCGCCAGTTGGCCCCAAGGCCGGGAAGTGGAAACCGGGCCTCCAGGTTCACCCCGATTTTTGTACGGGCCCCGATGGGACGGTACGACGGTCCCTCCTGGAGCACCTTTCCGCCGCCCAGTTGCGGCGCCCACCCGCGCACGTCGCTCCCACCGCCGGCGTAGAAGAGGACGTCGGAAAACCGATTCTGGAAAATCCGGTTCAGCTGTTGCGCCTTTTCGGGGGGCGCGTCGGGGGAGGTGAGATTGGTCCGGCTCTCCTCGAAGGGCCACAGCGCCCCCACCGACACCTGGCCCGCCAGCTTCACAAAGTCGGAGAGGGGCAGGTACCCGCTGAGGGTCGTGTTCAGTCGCACGAATTCGACGCCCGACTCGAAGAAGAATCCGCCCAGCTTGACCGAGGGCTGAATGAGAACGCCCCGGGTGGGATTGACGAAGTCGTCGGCCTCCCCGAAGGTCCCGTTTAGGGTGAAGACACTCCTGTTGAAGAGGTCCTCGTCTGCGAACCGGGGCGTCTCGCTGCGCACCGTGTCGCCGGTGGCGGTCGTTAAAAACTGACGGGTGCGGGACACGGAGTGCCGGAGCGAAAGCGTGCGGTAGGGCAGCACGTCGAACACGAGGGTCGAGTTGAGCCCGTACTGCCGCTCATTGAGGCCCAGAAGCCGGTCGGTATTTGGGGAAAGGTTGGGATTCAGTCGCTCCTGTACAAACGGCGCCAGTGAGCCGGAGAGCCGGCTCGAAAACAGGTAGGGTTGCCGCAGGGTCACCGACGCCCGAAACTGTCGGCTCACTGCCTGCGACGAGGCGCGGGTGAGAAAGTTGGGGAGGAAGTCGGGGGGGGTTTCCGGAAAGCCGGTGTCGGCCGTGAGGTTGACACTGAAGGTGCGGGCGTCGCCGTAGAAGTTGCGGTGCTCCCAGCCGCCTTCCAGTGTTGCCCCCGACCGGGTGTTGTACCCGGCCTGTCCGGAGAGGGAGCGGAGCTTTGCCTCGCGCACCCGGTAGCGCACCCGGACGGTAGAGTCGCGCGGCTGGTCGGGAACGTCGGCGATGGCCACGCGGAAGAGATTGAGATCGAAGAGATTCCGCTGGCCGTCCGTCACGTCCGCCGCCGAGAAGCGATCGCCGACCGAAAAGGGCAGGTTCCGTCGAACGATGGACGCCCCCACCGACTCGTTGCCCTGAATCTCAATCTCGGAAATCACCCCACGCGGCCCCGGATCCACGCGGACCCGCAGGTCGACGGCGTACTGGGACGTGTCTACCGAGGCGGTCGACTCTACCTGAGCGAAGGCGTGGCCACGGTTGCGGAACCAGCGCTGGATCTCATCCACGAGCTGGGTCTGCTCAAAGTCCGTGAAGCGACCGCCGATCTGCAGGCCGTCGCGGAACGAGCGCCAGTCGTCCCGAAGGGACTCGTCCAGGACAGTGGTGACCGGGGCGGTCCCGTCCGCGTTCAGGAAGTCGGTCTCTCGAATTTCCAGGGAGGGGCCTTCCTCGATGGCAAAGATGACGCGGATGTCGTTGCTGGAGGTATCGAGCTGAGAGGCCGGGTAGTCGATCTCGGGCTCCGGAAATCCGTTCTGCCGGTAAAACCGGCGCAGCCGCACCACGTCCTTCTGCAGCGTGACCGGATCGAAAAAGAACCGGCGACGCTCCAGGCCCGGCAGAAACGAAACCCGGTTGCGCAGGCGCCGGAAAAAGCCAGGGGCGTCCGTCGCAATCTGCTTCTTCAGCCGGTCTGGACTGAACGTGGCGGTGTCGACGAAGCGAAAAGAGACGGACTGGACCGTCGTTTCGCTGTTCACCTGCTGTAGGGGCGCCTGTGCAGCGCCCGGTTTCGGAAGGCCGGCGAGGCCAATCAGAAGCGCAAGCAGAACGAGTGAGGCTCGCCAGGGGCATCTGGGCAATTGACAGAGGAAAGGCAGCACGTTGACCAAGAGGACCAGCCGGTGAGTGAAGCAGACGGGTGCGCCGGTCTACGACGGAGACGAGGAGGGCGAGGGGGAGTGGGGCGCGTTGGGGCTATCGGAGGGCGCCGGTTCCTGAGCCCCATCGGAGGCCCCTTCCGGGAGACTGTCGGGTGTGTCCAGGTCGGGCGCCAGGGACGAGATCTCCGGAGACAGGTCCACCTGAGGCAGCTCGCCGGCCGTCACGTATCGATGCTCGCGAAGCGACGCCACGACGGCGCCAAGCATGAGGACGATTCCGGAGAAGTACACCCAGAAGACAAACGCCACGATCAGCCCGAACGTGTTCCCCAGCGCCTCGGTCCCGGTGCCGTAGCCGACGTAGGTGGCATAGTAGGTAAACGCCTGTTTGGCGGTCTCCCAGAGCACGGCGGCCAGCACGGCGCCGACGAGGGCGTTCCGCCGTTTGGGATGGGGCTTGGGGACGAGGTAGTAGAGCTGGTAGAACATGGCGGTGGTGAGCAGGAGGGGGAGCAGCAGTCCCGTGAGCCAGACGGTGCGTTCCCAGATCCACCGCAGCCACTGTTCCTCACCGATGAGCTGGCCGAGGAGCACGTCATTGACGAACGGCGGAATGAACACCGAAAGGCCCACCGTCATGATGAACAGGATTCCTACCTGCACAACCATCCGCGCATCGAACAGATAGCCCCGCAGGAGGGAGCGCTGCTCGTGCCAGGTCTGCTCAAAGGCGTTGCTGACCGCAATCCGCAGGGTGACGAATAGCGACAGGGCCGAGAGAAAAAGGCCAATGCCTCCGATTCCCACGATGGTTGCGCTCGCGTCTTGCAGCTGCGTCAGGAAGTCGATCAGCCGTTGGCTCTGGCTTCCTGGAAGGAGTTCGCGGATGAAGCGGGATACGGCCGTGAAAGCATCCTTGCCCTGAAGAATGCGCCCGATGACCCCCGTAGCGAGAATGATGATGGGCACGATCGTGACGAGGACTTTGAAGGCAATGGCCTGGGCCCACAGAAAGACGTCCTTGGACGACAGCTCCAGATACAGGCCGAGCCCGTAGTACTGCACGCCGGTCCAGAGGTCCGACAGCCGGTTCCGAACGGAGTCTGGCAGAAGAAGCCTGAAGAGCATGCACGAGGGCCGGCTCGCGGCTGTAGGCGGGGAAGTACAGGGCGATCTACGCTGGTTGTATTGGGTGGCCCGCATCGGTGATTCCTTTTGCGGGAAGGCCAGGGCGGTCAGTCAAAGATCGGCCAGAACACCCCGAAGCGAAATTGCTGCGGCGGCAGCGGGTACACCGGGACGACGAAGGTCCCCGCCTGCAGCTGAGTGCCCGCCTGTACGTTCTGGAAGGTGAAGAAGAGGGTGGCACTCCGAAGCTGAGCCTCGGCCCGGACGTCGACGGTTCCACTCGGGCCAACCCGGGCGGGAGCGTTCGGCGCGGGGATGGGAACTTGCCGGGGCGGCACGACGAGGCGACCGGTGGGCGGATGGAACCACCGGCTGTTCATGGCGGTCCATCCGCGGGCCTGCACGTAGATGTCCGTGACGAGGTCGGTGAAGATGACGAATCGGGCCCCGATGCGGGCGCGGCCGTAGGCCGAGGGAAGGGTGCGGGCGAGGCGGTCGTGCCGGAGGGAGGCCCCGGCATTCAACGTCTGGAGGAGCGTCCCGCGGCCGGTGGCGTAGAGGCCGCGGCGGGCGTCGCGGCGCCAGCCCCCGGTGAGGGTGACGCCGGCCCGCTGTATCGGGCTGGGGAGTGCACGCGCCGCCACGGTGTCCGTAAGGGTGGTGGGGAGCGAATCGTCCGGCCTCACGGCGTAGAGATCGACGGCGTTCCGAATCCGGTGGGCAAATCCCTGGACGCCGAAGTCGAAGGGATCGACGGCGATGCGGGCCTCCAGGGTTCCCTCGACCAGGCCATCGGCAAGGCCGGAGCGGTCGGTGGGGAGGGGCCGGACGAACGGCGGGAATCCCTCGTCCTCGATCCAGGAGCCGCGCTGCGCCGTGACCGTTCCGGAGGCGGTCAGTTGCACCGGCCCCACCGACCGCTGGGCACGGGCGTGCAGCGACGGATACGATTGCTCGGAGGTGAGGTGGCCGCCCGCGTCGAGAACGAGATCGGTCCGTCCCAGACGGAGGGAATCTCGGAGGTTCAGATGCACGGCGCCGCGCATGCCGTCGAGCGTAGGCACGTTGCGCCGATCGGTGCTCCAGAGGTGGCCGCGGGCCGTGCCCGTGAGGGTGTGGGGGCCCACCGTAAATGACTGCCGAAGGCGCGCGTGCGCCCCGTTCAGCTTCTGGGTCCACGTCGTGTCCCGCGCTCCGTCGCGAAAGTCAAACGTGTGGGTGGTCCACCGCGCGGACACTTCCGTGCGGCGGTCCAGGCCCGGCAGGAGCGGCCCCCGCACCCGGGCCGTGAGATCGTTGCGGGTCGTCTTGCGCCGTGCCCCGGGACGCCGCACACTGCCGGCGGCCACGGGAAGCGCGTAAATCGTACGAAACCGTTCGCCCGGCGGCGTGGCCCCGCCGTGCGCCCGGATGCGGTAGCGGGACGACTGATCGCTCAGTTCAATGGCCCAGTCGTTCGTCTGGTACCGGAGCCGGCCCCAGATGCGCCGCTCGCGCCGCAGCGCGCTGCCGTTGTAGACGCCGTCCGCCTTCCGCCCCCCGAATCCGAGAGCGGCCTGCAGCACCCCCGGGGTCCCAAACAGATCGAGCCGGCGCTTCTGGGAGTGCCCCACCTCGATGGCGTGGAGGCCACTCCGGTCGAATCGGTAGCGCAGATTCGTGATCGGGCGCTTGGGCTCGTAGGCGCGCCACGACGTGTGCACGCCGACCGCCTGCCCGCCGGGGTCCATGCCGGTGCGGGGCACGGCCAGGAAGGAGGGGGGGAGCAGTTCGAAGCGGGGGCGTCCCGTCAGCGGATCGTTGAACGAGAACCCGTCGAGCCACAGCTGCACGCGGTGCGGGGCAAGGCCGCGCAGGCTCCACCCGTGGGGCCACCCGTATTCGCCCAGGTCGTACAGAAATCCCCCGGCCCGTTCGACCAGGAGCGGCTCCAGGCTCACGTGCGGCAGGCGGGCCGGCATCGAATCGGTCTGAGGACGGCCGTAGGCCGGACCGGCGAACGGAAGCGGGCGCAGGGGCCGATCGGACGGATCCGTGGTGTCGGGGGCGGCCTCCGGAATCGTATCGGCGGGCGCGCGAGCCATGGTGTCCGCGGGGGGCGGCCGGACCGTGTCCGGGGGCGCCGCGTCGGTCGTGTCGGCCTGTCCGCAGGCGGCCCGTGGGAGCCCTCCGAGCGCCAGCCCCACCACGAGAACGAGCACGGGCCGACCGAGAGGCGGGAGAAACTGCCACGAGGGAGGAGGTGCCATGAAACCGTTGGGGACGGGCATAGCCGCAGTGCATCAGAAAGAGGACCGACCGGGGGGCCCGTTGCGCCGGGTCGCCGTCATCGCGTCGGCTCAACCATGAACCGACGTCGGCAGATGGGGGGGACGGTCAATGGTTAACCCAAGTTGCGGGGTACAGGGGTATTGCCTCAATGACGGCAGACCGCGGACGGCGGACCACCGAGAACCGCTCTATTCCGCGGTCCGCCGTCGGCTGTCTTCCCGCGGGGGCACAGCTCCGAGATTCCAATTCACAGACTTAAAATGCCCCCCAAGTTTTCACGTCGCAGTGCCTGCCGTCCCGAGCGATTCGGGTTCTGCCGACATTTTCTGCTGGACTCCGTGTCACGCGCCTTCGTCGGGGAAGAGTCCAAAGAGCCGGCTTTCAATTTGGTTCAGCACCACCCGGCGGTCGTCCGCATCGTCGACGAAATCGAGCTCGTCGACGTCGATGATGAGCTTCGGGCCGCGGTCGTAGTCCTCGATCCACTCCTCGTAGTGGCCCTGCAGGCGCTCCAGGTAGTCGATGCGGATGGTCGATTCGAACTCGCGCCCCCGCTTCTGGATCTGGTTGACGAGCGTGGGGACCGACGCCCGCAGGTAGATGAGAAGGGACGGCGGGTTCAGGTGCGTCGTCATGATCGAGAAGAGGTCCGTGTAGTTGCGGTAGTCCCGGGCGCTCATGTGCCCCATCTCGTACAGGTTCCGGGCGAAGATGTGGGCGTCCTCGTAGATGGAGCGGTCCTGCACGACCGACGCGTCCATCTCCTCGATGTCCTGCAGCTGCTCGAACCGTTTGGAGAGGAAGAAGACCTGGAGGTTGAAGGACCACCGCCGCATGTCGTCGTAGAAGTCGCCCAGGTACGGATTGTCGTCGACCTGCTCGTAGACGGTTTCCCAGTCGAAGTATTCGCCGAGCACGTCCGTGAGGGCGGTTTTGCCGGCGCCGATGTTGCCGGAGACCGCGACGTGTTTTTGGGCGCGAGAGGCCTTATCGGGAGGGGCGGTCATGGACGGGGCAATCGTGACAGGGGGAGTCGAACAGCGTTGCAATCTAGGAGGGCCGCCGGAAAGACGACACGGTGCGTCGATCTCTTTTCTGCGAAGACAGAGCGGGGCTGCGACCGGCCCGCACAGGACGCCGAGACGACCACCGGACCCGGACGGGCAGAGATGGGCGACCGAGGGACGCAGTGGAACCCCAGCGGGGGCGGACGCTCACGACGGGGCGTCGCCGAGCCCGGCGCGAATCCACTGGATCTCCAGACGGAAAGGCCCCGCCTGCTCGTCGGCGATCAGAATCCCGAGCTCTCGGAGCTGGGCCGGGGCAAACGCGGGGGCGTCGGGGACCGTGCTGCCGCGACGGTACGGAGTGAGGGTGTCGAACGGCACCGCGACGGGGGTCCAGTGCTCCGGCGGCTGAACCGGCGTGCGGTAGCTGATGGACCCGCCCGCCTCCGTGTAGGCCGTGATCCAGTACCGCTTCCCGTCGCCGCGGAGGCGCAGCCGCAGCCCCTCGTGTCTGCTCAAGTCATCGCTCGACACCGGCGCCCGCACCGACGCGAACCCGCCGCCCTGCTTTAGCGACACCGTGCCGGTGAAGGCCGCGCCCTCGTCCGTCGCTACGAACTCGCTTTCGGAGACGCCGCCCATCACCGGATCGTCGATGCTCCGCCACTCGGTCGGGGAATCGGGGGACGGGGCGGTGAAGTCGAAGAGGGGAGCGGACACTGGGGGGG
>JBDGQM010000198.1:0-5755 GCA_042219065.1 Salinibacter sp.
CGTCTGTCGGGAACATCGTCTCCAGCAGCACCGCGCCGATGGCGCGGCTGTGCACGGTCAAATGCAGTTAAGTAGACCCGAGAAAGTACGTTATTCTTCTCGCATCCGAAAAACCCTTCGTGAGCACGTCATCCTGAACTTGATTCAGGATCTTTTCGACAGTGAGCACCGCCTGAGGCGAAGAGATCCCGCATCGGGGTGCGGGATGACTGCCTGGGTTTTTCGGATGCGTGGCTAATGTTTTTCCTTGACCTACTTGAGCAGTTAATTCATGCGGTAGCGGTCCGCGAGGGCGAGCACGTCCCGGGCGATGGTCTCCGCGGCGTCGGGGTGGGCGTGCTCCCGCGCAGCCTCGGCCATCCGGGTTCGCTTCTCCGGGTCATCGAGCAGCGCCCCCACCGTCTCCGCCAGTTGCGCGTCGAGGTCAGACTCCGGGAGAAGCGTCGCGGCGCCGGCCTGTTCCAGGCTGCGCGCGTTCTTCGTCTGATGGTCGGCCGTGACGTTGGGCGAGGGCACGAGCACTGCGGGCGTGCCCGTCACCATCAGTTCGCTGCACGTGAGGGCGCCGGCCCGGCACACCACGAGGTCGGCCGCGGCGTAGGCTGCGCCCATCTGGTCGATGTACTCGACGAGGCGGAGCCGGGGACGCTCGTCGATCTCGTCGACCAGCGCGTCGTAGTACCGCGTCCCCGCCTGCCAGATCACGTGCACGTCGTCCGACGGGCGCCGGGAAAGGAGGGCCTCCAGGTTGTGCTCGACCGCCCCGTTGATGGCCGCGCTGCCCAGCGATCCGCCCATGACGAGCAGCACGCGCCCATTCTCAGGAAGATCGAAGGCCGTCCGCGCCGCGGCCGGATCGGCCGCCTGCAGCGACCGGCGCGTGGGATTGCCGCTCACGACCGCCCGATCACTCGGCACCCAGTCCTTCGCCTCGGGGAAGGCAAGGTGGATGCGCGAGGCGAGGCGCGAGAGCATCCGGTTGGTGAGGCCCGCGTAGGCGTTCTGCTCCTGCACCAGCAGCGGGCGTCCTCGGAGCCACGCGGCCCCCAGCACCGGCGCCGCCACGTAGCCGCCGGTGCCCACCGCCACGTCCGGGTCGATGGCCCCCACCAGGCGCCAGCTCTGCATGAGCCCCTGCGCCACCCGGAACGGCAGAAGGAGGTTGGCCGCCGTGGCCCGGCGCTGCAGGCCCTGGGCGGTGATCGGGTGCAGGGCGTACCCGGCGTCCGGCACAGCCCGCGCCTCGAGCCGGTTCTGCGTGCCCGCAAACACGATCCGGGCGTCCGGGCGCAGATCGCGCACCGCGTCGGCAATGGCAATGGCCGGGTACACGTGTCCCCCGGTGCCGCCCCCGACCATCAGAATGTGTGGAGCGCGTTCGCTCATGAGCAGGAAAGCGTTCATAAAGGGGCGCCCCGGCGGGACGCCCGTGCGGTGCGTATCCATCGTCCCCGGTCCCCGGTTCTCAGCCGTCCCCGAACGCGGCCCGAGTCCCGCGTCCCCGGTCCGAGGCCTCGCCGTCGGCGTGCCGCGAGATGTTTAGCAGCACCCCGGCCATGATGCCGTTGGCCAGCATGGAACTGCCGCCGTACGAGACGAACGGCATGGGGAGCCCCGTCACCGGCAGCAACCCGCACGACACGCCCGCATGCACGAACCCGTACGTGACAATCAGGGTCGTAAATCCAATTCCCAGAATAAGTCCCAATGGATCCGGCGCGTCCCGCGCGATGCGCAGGTATCCCCGGAAGAGCAGCACGCAGAACCCAAACAGCAGGGCCAGCGTCCCGAGCAGCCCGTATTCTTCGGCGATGATCGCAAAGATGAAGTCGTTGTAAGGCGCCGGCAGGAAGTCGCGCTGGACGCTTTTCCCCGGCCCCACGCCCGTCAGTCCGCCCACCGCAAAGGCCATGCGGGCCTGACGGGACTGATACCGTTCGCCCTGCGCATCCATCACCTTCGTCGTGTCGGTCGCGGCAAAAAGATCCGTGCCCAGGTAGGCCTCCATCCGGGCCGCCCGGTCCGGCGAGGTCGCAAGCACCCCGAACGCCATGGCCGCCCCCAGCAGGCCGAGCCCAAAAATCTGGAGGAGGCTCACGCGCCCGACGAAGCACATCAAAAGAACCACGGCGAGCAGGACCAGGGCCGTGGACAGATCATCGAGCCCGATGAGCCCAACGGTGAGCGCCACCCACACCAGAATCGGCACGAACGCTCGCCAAAAGCTCTTGATGTAGTTCTGCTTCTTCACCAACAGCACCGCCACGTAAAAGACCAGCGCGATGCGTGCGAGCTCCGAGGGCTGGAATCCGATGCCGCCAATCTGCAACCAGCGATCGACCCCCGACGAAAATAGCCCGGCGATCTTGACGACGACCAGGAGGGCCAGCGTCCCGAGAAGGATCATCTGGCTGTACCGGGCCAGCGTGCGGTAATCGATCAGGCTGACCACGCCCATCGCCCCCAGCGCAATGCCCACGCGAAGCACGTGGCGCACCAGAAAGTGCACCGGCTCCGTTCCGGCCCGCACCTCCGCCAGGTACGTGACGGCACTGTATACCGCCACCACGCCGACCGCCGCGAGGGCCAGCACGACCCACACCACGTACTTGTCCGCCGGGGCGTGGCCGGTTATTTTATGTTTTAGGGATTGAATGACGCCCATCGAAAGTCACTGCTGAGTCGGAAAATCGAGTCTTCTATTTGGTCGTATTGCGTATTTCGTATTGCGTATTTCGTATTGCGTATTTCGTATTGCGTATTTCGTCGGAAAGACGACCCGATACGCACTACGCACTACTACGGTGTCAATCGTGATCTTACGGTCGGTTCTGCGATCTCAAAATCCCTGGGCAGGTCGCTCCGAGCGGAGTCGAGGAGCCTCCCCAGAGCAAGCGGCTTCGACAGGGAGATTTCTCGACTGCGCTCGAAATGACATGCCAGGCTTGCGGGATTTTGAGATCGCATTCGATGCCAAGAATGAGGATTGACAACCCACTACGCACTACAGCAACGTTTTCACGAGGCGGCGGAAGAGGGTGCCCCGCTCCTCGTAGCTCTCGTACATGTCGAAGGAGGCGCACGCCGGGCTCAGGAGCACCGCGTCGCCCGGCTGCGCGTACCGTTGCGCCCGGCTCAGGGCCGCCTCCATGGTCTGGGCGCGGGTGCACTCGGCGGCCTCCGCGCCGAGCTCCCGGGCCACCTTGTCGGCGCTCTCCCCGAGGGCCACCACGGCGCGAACCCGGTCGCGGACGAGCGGCTTGAGGTCGCTGTAATCGTTGCCCTTGTCCTGCCCCCCGGCGATGAGCACGACGGGCCGGTCGAAGCTCTCCAGGGCGTACCAGACCGCGTTCACGTTGGTGGCCTTCGAGTCATTCACGTAGAGCACCCCGTCGATCGTGCGCACCTCTTCCAGCCGGTGGGGCACGCCCTCGAAGCCAGATAGGCTCTCTCGGATGACGTCGTTTTCGACCTCCATCACCCGGGCCGACACGGCAGCCGCGAGCGAATTGTACACGTTGTGGCGGCCTCGGAGGGCCAGCTCATCGTGAGGCATAAGTGGGTCCTCCTCGTCGTCGATTCGAAGAACGATGTGATCGTCCCGCAACCCCGCCCCCGCGTCCGGCACCGTCTCCAGCGTCATCGCCATGAGCCGGACATCCCGGGCCCGGCGTGCCCGCTCTGCCGCGTCCCGCACGAGGTCGTCGTCGTGATTGTAGACCACCACGTCGCCGTCCGCTTGGTTGCGGAAAATGTTGAACTTGGCCCGGGCGTACGCCTCAAAATCATCGTGCCGGTCCAGATGGTCGGGGGTAATGTTGAGCACGACGCTGACGCGGGGCCGAAACGTGTCCACGTGGTCGAGCTGGAAGCTGGACACCTCCAGCACCACCACGTCCGTCGGCTCCACGTCGAGCACGTAGTCGGAAAATGGGTACCCAATGTTGCCCGCCACGATGGCCTCGCGGCCCGACGCTCGGCCCTGACTCCCATCGGGATCGTCCCCGAAGGCCCGCCGGAAAACGTGCCCCGTGAGGCTCGTCGTGGTCGTCTTGCCGTTGGTGCCGGTAATGGCCACGATGGGCGCCTCGCAGAACCACGAGGCGACTTCGATTTCGGAGTACACGTCGATCCCGGCCCGCAGCGCCTGCTGCACAATGTTCGACTGCGTGGGCACGCCGGGGCTGAGCACGAAAAAGTCGGCGTCGAGGGCCTGCACGGTGTGCCCGTTGAACTCGAAGTCGATCCCGTATTCGTCGAGGACCGGAACGGTGCCCTCCGGCGGCGGCCCGTGCTCGGTGAGAAACACCTCGCCCCCGGCCTCGGCCAGCAGTTGAGCCACGGCCCGCCCGCTGCGGGCGCCGCCCACCACCGTCCCTCGTTTTGTGCGCACTTTCTCTGGGGTCATGCAGGAGCCTGAACGTGCGTGCAAGAACGAATTCTTGTTGCTGCGCCCTCTGCAGAGCCTGATACGTGAAGAGTACTGCGTGAGGACGTCCGTCGATTCTGCATCACGGTTCACGCATCACGAGTCACAGTCCGCGAAGAGGCAGTGATGCAACAATCCGTCTGTTGAGTGTGAGAGCCGAGAGACCTTCAGCCGGAGTTATCGAATGCGGAGCATGAGAAGGGCGGCGATTACGGTGATGGCGGTCACGATCCAGAAGCGCGTCACGATTTTTGCCTCGTGGAGCCCTTCCGCCTCGTAGTGATGGTGCAAAGGCGCCATCCGGAAGACGCGCTTTCCGCGCCCGGTGCGACGCCGCGTGTATTTGAAATAGCTCGTCTGAATGATTACCGACAGCGCCTCGGCGAAGTACACGATGCAGAGCAGCGGCAGCAGCAGCTCTTTGCGCACCATCAGGACGGTACTGCCCACGGCCCCGCCGAGGGCGAGGGCCCCGGTGTCGCCCATGAAGACGGTGGCCGGATAGCCGTTGTACCACAAAAACCCGAAGCAGGCCGCCGCCACGGACGCCACGAACACCGTCAACTCGCCGGTGCCCGGCAGGTACATGACGTTGAGAAACGTGGCAAACTTGATGTTTCCGGAGATGTACACGAGCGCAATCAGCCCGAGCGACACGAACGCCGTGACGCCCGTCGTGAGGCCGTCGAGCCCATCGGTCAGGTTGACGGCGTTGGAGACGGCCGTGATGATGAACACGACCACGGGCAGGTACACGACCCATCCCAGATCGAGGCCCGTCGTCCAGAACCGGAAGACATCGTAGTCGAGCACTTGGTTCTTCAGGAAGGGCACGAACGTGAACGTATTGTACGCCGCGAAGTCGGGGTGGAAGTAGAGCACCCCGCCCACGAGAAGCCCGACCGCCGCCTGTCCGGCAATCTTGTACCAGGGGTTGAGCCCCTCTTTCTCCTTCTTCACCGTCTTCACGTAGTCGTCGGCGAACCCCACGACGGCGAGCCCGCCCATGGCCACGAGGGACAGCCATACGTACGTGTTGGCGACGGCACCCCAGAGCAGCGTGGCGCCGCCCACCGACAGCAGGATGATGATGCCGCCCATCGTAGGCGTGCCCGCCTTGTGCACGTGGCTCACCGCCCCGGCCGTCTCGCCCTCGCGCACCGTCTCGCCGAGCTGCTGCCGTCGCAGCCACCGGATGATGGCCTGGCCCGCCCCCAGCGCGATGCCGAGCGCCGTGATGGACGCCAGCGCCGCCCGCACGGTGATAAACCGAATCACCTGAAACCCCGGCGGGTGGTAGGCCTGCTCAATGTAGTCGATGAGGTA
>JBDGQM010000198.1:5855-12464 GCA_042219065.1 Salinibacter sp.
CGTCCGGTCGTCGAACGGGCGTGTGTCGGTGCCGATGGTCTGGGTCGTCTCGTGGCCCTTGCCGGCGATGACCACCACGTCGCCCGGCATCGAAGCGTCGGCGGCCGCCTGAATCGCCTCTTCGCGGTCCACAATCCACCGCATCGCGTCCGGCCGCTGCACCCCCTCGCGAATGTCCGTCAGGATGCCCACCGGCTCCTCGGTGCGGGGATTGTCGCTGGTCACGATGGCGCGGTCGGCCCGTCGCTCGGCGATGCGGCCCATCGTGGGGCGCTTGGAGGCATCCCGGTCGCCCCCACAGCCGAACACGCACCAGAGCGCGGCGTCCTCGGGCATCGTGTCCCGCACGGTCCGGAGGATGTGTTCCAGCGCATCGGGCGTGTGGGCGTAGTCCACGATGACCGTGGTGCCGTCCGCGAAGCGAAGCGGCTCGAAGCGGCCCGGCACCGGGGGCGCCTCGGCAAGGGCGTCGAGCACAGCGTCCGGCCCGAAGCCGACGGTCCTGCCGGCCCCGTAGGCCGCCACCAGATTGTAGGCATTGAAGCGTCCCGCCAGCCGGAAGCAGCGCTCCCGACCGTCAATGCGCAGGCGCAGGCCGTCGATCTCACTGTCCAGAACAGTCGCCTCGGTGTCGGCGGCCTGCTCCAGCGCAAACGAGACGGCTGTCGCCTCCGTGTCCGCCACCATCGTCGGCCCCGCCTCGTCGTCGGCGTTGTAGAGGGCCGTGGCGCCCGCGTCGAGGCCGTCGAACAGCGTCTTCTTCGCGGCCGTGTAGGCCTCGAGCGTGCCGTGGTAGCCGAGGTGATCGACCGAGAGGTTGGTGAAAAGTGCCACCTCGTAGTCGAGGCCGTGCACGCGCTCCTGATCGAGCGCGTGGGAGGAGACCTCCATGACGCAGGCCGTACAGCCCGCGTCCACCATCTGTCGCAGCGTGCGATGCAGGGCGAGAGGCCCCGGCGTCGTGAGGGCGTCCTTCGTCGTCGCCCCGCCGGTTCGCACCTCGATCGTGCTCAGAAGCCCGGTCGGCGTGCCGAGGGTGTCCAGCAGGTGGTGGACGAGATAGGCGACCGTCGTCTTGCCGTTGGTGCCCGTCACGCCCACGAGGCGCAGGTCGTCGGCCGGGTCGCCGTAGAGCGCCGCGGCCGCCTCGGCCAGGGCCGTCCGGGTGTTTGTCACGCGGGCGAACACAGTGTCGGGAAAACGCTCGCGTGCCCGCTCCGGCACCGTCTCGCACACGACGAGACGCGCGCCGTTGTCTACCGCCATGTCAATGAACGAATGTCCGTCGGCCTCCACGCCGCGAACGGCAACGAAGGCATCGCCGACCGTGACGTCCCGACTGTCGTCCGTCAGGCCGTCGATCGCAAAGGATTCATCGTCGTCTTCTTCCTTCCCCCGCACCGCAGTCAGCAGTTCCGCGTCCCGGAGCCGACGCCGCAGCGCCGACCACGGAAGCGGCGCGGGGCCGGCGTCCGTGTCCGGTCTCGTACGTGCGGACTCAGGTTCCGCCATCGGCTCACTGGGCAGCCGTGAGGAAAACGCGAGTCTGGAACGGAGCCCCTGCGCGGGGACGTTGCCGTACGATCTCTCCTTGTCCATTGAGCCGAGGGTCCGCGCCGTGCTCATGCAGCCAGGCCACCGCCCGGCGCGTGCTAAGGCCTGTGAGGTCGGGCATCGCCTCCGGCCGCTCGGGGGGAAGCGCCTTCGTCGAGCCCCGCAGCCCATCCGTGTTGTCCTGCGAGACCGACTCTGTCCGCTGCGTCATCCGCTCCACCACCGACGGAAAGGTGCCGGCCCACCGGCGGGCCACCCGCCGAAATACCGGGGCGGCCACGTCGCCGCCGTGATACCCGTTGTCGGGGTCGCCCAGCACAATGAGCAAGGCGACCTTCGGATCGTCGGCCGGAAAGAAGCCGACGAAGGACGCGCGGGTCTCGTCCGCAGAGTACTCCCCGTCCGACACGGCAAGGGCTGTGCCCGTCTTGCCGGCAATCCGGAGCCCATCGATTTGTGCTGCGGTGCCCGTCCCGTTCTCAACGACGCGCTCGAAGGCGGACCGAAGGGTATCGGCCGTCTCCTCCTTGAAGGCGCGGCGGATCGTCTCCGGCTCGGTTCGCGAGAGGGTCGTGCCCGTCACGTCGCGCCGCTCGGCCACGACGTAGGGTCGCATGATGAGCCCGCCGTTCGCCAGCGCGCTGTAGGCCGTCAGCAATTGCAGGGGGGTCACGGACACCTCATAGCCAATCGCCATCGACGTCAGCGTAGTGGCGCTCCACTGCGGCGGGCGCTTCAGCACCCCGCCCACCTCGCCGGGCAGATCGATCCACGTGGGCTGGCTGAAGCCCATGTTGCGGGCATACTGGTAAAACGTCCCGCGGGCGAGCTGTTTGACCGTCTTGGCCATGCCCACGTTGCTCGACTGCGCGATGACGTCGGCAAACGAAATGGTGCCGTGTGCCTCCACGTCCTTCATCGTATGGCCGTGAAAGACGGCCCACCCGTCGCCGGTCTCGACGGAGTCGTCGAGGTCGATAATCCCCTGCTCCACCGCCGCCACCGCGCCCACGAGCTTGAACGTCGAGCCGGGCTCGAAGCGGTCGGTCACGGCCCGGTTGCGTCGCGCCGCGTCGGAGGCCGCGCCGGGCCGATTGGGATTGTAGGTCGGGACGTTGGCCATGGCAAGGATCGCGCCCGTGTTCGGGTTCATGGCCACCGCCGTGCCCCACGCCGCCCCGCTCTCGCGGACGCCCCGCTGGAGTTCCGTCTCGAGCGCGGCCTGCCGCACCAGATCGATCGTGAGCACGAGGTCGTCGCCCCGGTCGGGGTGCACTACCTTCCCGCCCACATGCGCCTCAATCTCACCCTTCCGGTTCCGCCGCACAATGCGACGGCCGGGCGTGCCACTGAGGGTGTCGTCGTACGCCAGTTCCAGGCCCGCGAGGCCGGTGCCCCCGGCCCCAACGTGTCCAATCACGTGGGCCGCCGTCGTTTTGTAGTTGTAGCGTCGCCCAAACTCGGGCGTCAAGATGACGCCCGGCACGTCCCACTCCTCAATCTGATCGTACTGGTCGGGCCGGAGGTCGTCGTGGAGCCGCACGTACTGGGGGCTGGACCGGGTCGCCACCCGCCGCCGGTACTGGGACGCCGGCACGTCGGTCACTGCGGCCAACTTGTCAAAGAACGACGCTGCCTGCTCCTGGAAGTCCGTCACCGTCGGGTCCAGGGCGAGGTCGTAGCGCGCCGTGTTCGTGGCCAGCCCCCGTCCGTCCCGGTCGAGGATGGTGCCCCGCATGGCCGGAATGGTCATGGTAGAGCGGGCCTGCTCCTGAACCTGCTCCCGAAGCGCATCGGTTTCCGTCGCCACGATGCGCCCCATTTGTGCGGCCACGGCCACCGGCACGAGGCCAAGCAGGGTCAGCACCACGTACATCCGGGCCAGAATTTGGTCCTTAGGCTTCATGGCAATGAGGCGTTTCGAACGGCGATTGTCGACGGGCGGCTGTCAGGCCGAGTGGCTGTGCTCCCCGCCTCCTTCGTCAGTCGTCATTCGTCAGTTGAAATTGGAGGGCCGTAGGTGACGCTCTCCCGCAATCCAAGCTCGCGGGCCCGGTCGTAAATCACGGACGGCCCTGTGCGGCGGTCGTAGGCCCCCTTCAGGCGGTTGTGCTTCAGGTGCAGACGCTGGTTCTCCGCCTGGGCCTCCTGAAGCTGATTGTACAGGTCGGTCGTGGCGTGGACGTGTCCCACGTACAAGGTGAACAGGCCCGCAATCGCAAGAACCAGAAGCGCAAAGCGCCCGGTCGACACGTTTTCGAGGAAGCTCCGGTCGCCCGGCGCGCGGCGACGTCGATTCGTAGACGGTTCCAGGTCCGTCCAGCTCGGGAGCGCGGTGCCGTGCCGTACCCAGCCGCCGGACGCGGCCCGCGAGGCATCGGCGGCGTCGGGCGCTCCGTCTCCGCTTCGGGACCGGGACGAACGGCCCGTCCGCCGCGTGCGATCACTGCTCCCGTGGGGAAAGCTCGTACGTGAAGAGCCGCGTCGTCTGCTCATCGGTCTGCTGAATGTATTGTCGAACAAAACCGTCGTGTCCGCCCTGACGGTTCATGAAAAGGACGGGGCCGGAGGGTCCATCTCCTCCTCGTCTCGCCGCTCGGCCACCCGGAGCCGCGCGCTGCGGGCCCGCGGATTGGCCTCGACCTCTGCCTCGCGCGCCTCGATGAGCCCGCGGGGTCGTTCGGTCCACGGGGCCACGAGGTTGCCGTACAGGTCGCGCCGCGGCTCGCCCTCGAAGTTGCCGTAGCGGAGGAACCGCTTCGCGCGCCGATCCTCCAGCGAATGATAGCTGATGACCGCGATGCGCCCCCCGGGGCGGACGCTCTCCGTGGCCTGCTTCAGCGCTGCTTCCAGCTCGTCCAGTTCGGCGTTGACCACAATCCGGAGCGCCTGGAAGACGCGCGTCAGGCTGCTCACCGTGTCGGGGGGCGGCACCCTCGCCTCCACCACCTCCGCCAGGTCGCGCGTCGTCCGGAGCGGGCGGGCCTCCACGATGGCGTGGGCGATGCCGCCCGCCCGGTCCTCCTCGCCGTACTGACGGAGCACGTCCCGGAGGTCGCGCTCGCTCCAGTCGTTGACGACCTGTTCGGCCGTGAGGCCGCGCTCCGGATTCATCCGCATGTCGAGCGGTCCCTCGTCGCGAAAGCTGAAGCCGCGCTCGGGCTCGTCGATCTGATGCGACGACACCCCGAGGTCGAAGAGTACGCCATCGACGGGCACAAGCGCCTCCGCCTCCAGCAGTTCGCGGACGCGACCAAAGGAGCCCTGCACCGCCCGGAAGCGCCCCTCATCCCGCGCGTCGGCGAGACGATCGCGGGCCGTCGCGAGGGCGTCGGGGTCCCGGTCGATGCCGAGCACCGTGCCCTCCGGGTCGAGCACGTCGAGCAGGGCTCGGGCATGCCCGCCGCCGCCCAGGGTCGCGTCTACGTAGCGACCAGACGGGTCGGTGACGAGGCGGGCCTGTACGTCGTGTGAAAGAACAGGTGCGTGGTACTCGGTGGCGTACCGCAGCGGGTCGCCACCGTCGGGAGCATCGCCCTGTGCGTCGCTGGCTGACATTGGTTCGCGTCCGCGGTCCCAAGGAACTCGGCTCTGCGTGCAAGGGGCCCTACATGCTCATCACGCTTTCGGCGAGCGTCTCGTAGTCTTCGGGCTGCTCGTTGAGGTATCCGTCGAACTCCTCCGGATTCCAGATCTCGATGTGATCGAACGCCCCGATGATGAGGGCCGAGCCGTCGAGCTCGGCAAAGTTGAGCAGTGGATTCGGAATGCTAATGCGCCCCTGTCCGTCGAGGCTGACCTCGTTGGCCCACCTCATGATGATGCGGACAAAGTTGCGGACCTCTCGGTCGTACATGTTCAGATCGTCGATCTCCTCCTCAATCTCAACCCACTCGTCCTTGGGGTACAGGAAAATGCAGTCCTCGAATCCCCGTGTGATCGTGAAGGTCTCGTCTGCCTGGGGCGACATGGACTTCCGCATCTTGGCCGGGATGGCCACCCGGCCCTTGCTGTCCACGGAATATTCCGCCTGTCCCTTAAACGCCATGACGGACAGTCCCCATGTGGGGCATGGAGCGACGATTCACGAAACGGCGATCGGGATGCCTCCTCTTCTGGGACAGTTCCCCACTTTTCCCCACGCCCTCCACAAGGTACGAGTTTTCTCCCCAATGTCAAGGCGTGTCGCCGAGAAAAGCCGTTTTGAGGGGAAAAATTGGGCATGTCTGAAGCATGTGCACATGCAATATCGCCCACGAAAGGCGTGCGATTCCCCCATCGGGTAAAAACATTTTCACCATGTCGATTCTCAGGGTAAAAACATTTTCACCACCGCACCGGTTGTCCCGACCGCAAATGCGCACATATGTTGACGGGCAGCCGGTCGGCCGGACTGCTCGCTTGCCTCCGCCCCCGTTCGCTGATATCAGTCCCCATGAAAAAGGAACGCCTCACCCAACGACAGAACGAGGCTTACGAGTTCATCCGCGGCTACCTCGACCGCAACCGCAAGCCCCCAACCCTGCAGGAGATTGGGGATGCGCTCAGCATCTCGTCGACGAATGGGGTCTACAAGCTGCTCCAGACGCTCGAAAAGAAGGGCTGGATTGAGCGCACGAAGCACGAGGCCCGGGGCATTCAGTTGACGGAGGACGAGCAGAACCCGCTCGGGATGGGTGGGGGGCTGCCCAGCCTCCCCATCGTGAGCCGCACGCCCAGCGACGAGCCGGAACGGCTCCGCGAGCGTCCCTCCGGCACGCTCTCGGTCGACGACCGTCTCCTGCGCGGGGCCCAGGATCCGGCAGACTGCCTCATTGGTCAGGCGGGCGACGACGGAATGGACGGGGCCGGCATTCGGAAGGGCGACCTGCTCCTGATCGAAGAGATGGACTGGACCGACCTGGAGAATGGAACGCTCGCGGCCGCCCTCGTGGAGACCCAACTGCTGGCGCGCGAGTTTCACTTCGCCAACCGGAAGCTGCACCTCCGCCCCGCCGACCGCCACTACGCCGAGGAGACGTTCTCGCCGGGGGATCCGGGGTGCTACGTCATCGG
>JBDGQM010000199.1:0-4405 GCA_042219065.1 Salinibacter sp.
GTTCCGGGGTTCCATCCCGGTACTGCGGCAGGCCGATGTTGGCCATCAGTGCATTGCAAAGGCACCCTCGGCCCTCCGTCTCTTCAGGATCTCCGCCTTTGCGCACGTAGTCGTCGACCGGTTCGGAGGAGCACCGGCCCAGTAGGCGGCCCTTTTCGTCGACGTACGGTTCCCGCAGATATCCGAGGTCGCAGATCCGGGGGCGTCGCTCGAATTGCTCGTCGTCGGCAAGCGTGCCGGAGAGGGTGAGCACTTTGAACGGAAAGCCGGTGGGGGAGGTGCGGCCATCGGTGCGAACCGTGACCTCGCCGGTGTGGAGGCCGCGGATGAGTCGACGGGTCATTTCTTCGGGGTAGCCTGCTTCCTCAGTCAGGGAGAAGAGAGAGCCGACTTGGATGCCGGTGGCCCCGACGTCCTGGGCGTACTGCAGGCCTTCCGGCGAGCCGTATCCTCCTGCGAGGTAGAACGGTTTGCCGAGGCCTCGGATGCGATCGAGATCGGGCACGTCCTTCTCGTCGTAGATGGGCGTATCGTCCTCGTCGTACTGCTTGTTGCGAGGCGGGGCGATGTGGCCCCCGGCCACGGGCCCTTCGATGATCCACCCGTCAATGTGCTCGTCGGGCAGCTTTGCGTCCATGATGCGGGCGAGGGCGTCCGAGGCGATGATGGGGAAGAAGGCCGGACGGTCCAGCGTCGGCGGATTGTCGAGCAGGTCGGCCGGGTCGAGGTCGTAGGTGTACGTGTCTTGCAGGACCTCGGAATCCTCGACCTGTGAGGTGTCGGGGTCGAGCCGCAGGCTCGCAGGGGTTCCGGCGGCGAGCTTCGGGATCTGTTTGGCCTCTTCGAGGGGAATGCCCGCGCCGATGAAGGCAATGTCGACGTCCGCCAGCATGGCACCGTAGAGGCAGGGCAGGGAGTAGCGCTTGAGCTTCGCCATCAGGTTCATGCCCACCAGTCCGTCGTGGCCCTTCGTGGCGAGGCGAACCTCGGAGAAGGTGGCCGCCGCGAGGATGCGCTGCGACCGGACCGGTCGGTTGAAGCGGTGAATGGGGAGCAGATCGTACGGCTCGTCCTCCGCTCGCCCGTCGGGCTTATAGAACCGGTCGAGCAGGTGATCGACAATGTCCTGGTCTGGGTACGTGCGGAGGACACCGCGCCGGTTGTGGGGGTCGCCGTCTTGAAGCTCGCGTACGACCACCGAGTCGATGGCAGTACCGGAGATGACGCCGATCTCGCCGCGCTGAGCCACCCGGCGGGCGAGGCGCCAGGTGGACACGCCAATGCCCATGCCGCCTTGGATGATGGAGGGAAGGGCCGAGATGTTGAGGTCTTTGCGGGGCACGGTGGAGGAGAGGATTGGAGGGGGTAGTGGTAGGTGTTGAGGCGGGATGCGGGTGAAGAGTGAAGCGTGAGAGGCTATCAGGATCACGTTTCACGCATTGTCTCGCGTGCCCGGGCGGAGCCCCACGTCCAGGGTGCGGACGGAAAGCTCGCGGATCCCGGGCACGAGCTCGATCGCCCCTTCCAGCAGATTGTAGAGTCCACCCGCCGTCACGTCGGTTTCGAATCCTTTCTCTTCGCTCGTGGCTCCGACGATGAGGACGGGACGATTGGTGTTCGGGGAGGAGGGCATGGAGGAAAAGGGGGAGGAGGGAGGCTGGTAAACGGAGCGTATTTCGTATTGCGTACTATGTATTGCGTACTACGTAGTGCGTATTTCGCATGTGTGAACTCACGCACTGGGCACTACGAAATACGCAATGTCAGACGGTTTCCGCGTGCACGGGCTGTTCGTGTTCGGCCTGCCAGTACGCGTCGAAGGCCATCGCGACGTTGCGGATGAGCAGACGGCCCGTCGAGTGGACGTGGATGGCCTCCGGCGAGAGGGTCACGAGCCCGTCGGCCTCCATTGGCTTCAACCGTTCCAGGGCGCTCGCGAACGTGGTGTCGAAGTCGACCCCGAACTGCTCCTCGACGGCCGCTTTGTCGAGCTGAAAGTGACACATCAGTTGCGTGATGACGTGCCGACGTAGCTGATCCTCGGGGGTTAGGCGGTATCCCCGGTACGCCCCGAGCTGCTCCTTCTCGATGCGGTCGTAGTAGGCGGGAAGGGCCTTCACATTCTGGGCGTAGGCCCCCTCGAACTGGCTGATGCCGGACACCCCGAAGGCCACGACCTCGGCGTCGGCCCGCGTGGAGTAGCCCTGGAAGTTGCGGTGGAGATCCCCGTGGTCTTGAGCCTGGGCGAGCTTGTCGTCGGGGCGGGCAAAGTGGTCCATCCCGATGAATCGGTAGCCGCCCGATCCGGTGAGGCGTTCGATGCCCTGTTTGAAGAGACGGAGTTTGTCTTCGGGATCGGGGAGGGTCTCTTCCTCGATGACGCGCTGATGATTTTTCATCGAGGGGACGTGAGCGTAGCTGTAGAGCGCGATCCGGTCCGGGGCCAATTGCTCCGTCACGTCGAGCGTGTTGGCGAAGCGGTCGGGGGTTTGGTGGGGAAGCCCGTAGATGAGGTCGACGTTGACGCTCGCGACGTCGTATTCCCGGGTCCATCGCACAGCGTTCTCCACCTGTTCTATCGATTGGACCCGGTTGATCGCTTCCTGCACCGTCCGATTTACGTCCTGCACGCCAATGCTGAGGCGGTTGACTCCGACCGACACCGCCGCCTCGATCCGGTCTTGGGTGAGCGTGCGAGGGTCGGCTTCTAGACTGATCTCCGCATTCTCCGCAATTTGAAATCGATCATGGAGATGTCGGCCTAGATCGCGGATCTGGTCGGGGGTTAGGTAGGTGGGCGTGCCTCCGCCCCAGTGAATCTGCACCACGGACCGATCCGTGTTCACGTGTCGGGCCACCAGATCAATTTCTTGCTTCAACGCAGTCAGGTATTCGTCGATGAGGGCCCGGTCTTGGGTCACCTTCATGTGGCAGCCGCAGTAATAGCAGAGCGACTTGCAAAACGGCAGGTGCAGGTAAAGGGAGAGCGGCGTATCCGACGCCCCCGTGGCGAGATCTTCGGCGAAGGACGCCGGTCCGTAGTTGTCGTGAAAGTGCGGCGCCGTCGGGTAGCTGGTGTAGCGTGGACCCGGCTGGTTGTACCGGCGAATAAGGTCAAGGTCGACGGGGATGTTGGGGGGCATGGGCAGGCGGGAATGATACGCTTCGGCAGATCACGTCAGGCTGAAGGAAGTCATTGCGTCAAGGTCTCCGAACAGCCGGACTTGTGTCATGGGGAACCGTCCAGATGAATTGTAGGGACTTTCTCCACAACCTCGTTGAAGAGTTTTCCTCCGCGGGATTTGGTTGGAGCTACGCGAGGGATCGAGCCTCCGGAAAGAGCACGTTATTTTCCTTGTGGACGTGCTGATGCATGTCTTCCTCCAGCGTTTGGAGCCCGTCCATCGCCGCCCGGAATTTGGGACATGCAGTTTCGGGCGGGGTATAGTCGTTTGTCAGTTCGCGAAGCCGCTCCAGGGCCTCCCCAGCGTCATCGTGCTCCTTGATCATCGCCTCGATGCCTGACTCGTCCAGCGAGGGCGCCTCCGAAGCAGCGTCGGATTTCTCCAGGGCACGGATCGAAGGGAAGACTCGCTCTTCTTCGGTCATCATGTGCGTTTCGAGGTCCGGCTTGAGCGTCTGGAAGACTTCGAGCACGGGATGGAGCCAGGAGACCTCCTCGCCGTGCGCCTGTGTTACGCGCATCAGGAGTTGCTCCAGGCGAGGCAGCTCGCGCCGCAGGTACTCGTGGTGCGTGTCGACGATGTGGTCGATGAGCGTGCCGAGGGGGACCTCGGTCCAGTCCGTCGCGTCGTTGGCGGTTGTCGTGTGGGTTGCGGCGTCGAGCATTTTGGCGACGGTCTCCGGATCGAGGTCGTTCTTACGGCAGGCCTCGGCGAGCGAGTGATCGCCACCGCAGCAGTAGTCAATGCCGAGCTGTTCGAAAATTCGGGCGCGCCCAGGCCGGTCGGTGACGAGTTCAGCGACGGGGGTATTCAGCGAGAGAGAGCTCATAGGGACGTAGGGGTTTGTGAAAAGGGGCGTGGAGTTGGAAGAGAGGTCCGGATCGACGGTCGTACGAAACGATAAATCAGTTATAAGAGTATTTTGTCTTCTAATCTGTGATTTGAGAGCACATGTGCTTAGTGACCCTATGGCAGGCTGCACGATGGTCGTACGTGGAACGTCAGGCCCCCCGCGGGAGCGTTCCCAAACTGTTCGAACGTGGTCGTAGTTGTCAGCCCACTGATCATTTTGGAGAACGGCTCGACCTCTTTTCGGACATTTATGTCCTAATTATCGCATCTGGTATGGTTCCCGGGCCCCCTCAGGGGCAGAATGAGGACGGGGGGATGTGTGCCCGAATTTTTGGACCAGTTGACCGGCTAATTTCGGCTAAGACGCA
>JBDGQM010000002.1:0-10117 GCA_042219065.1 Salinibacter sp.
CACGCTTGACCCCGGCTTCCCCTCCCGTCTCAACGCCCAACCCCCAACGCTTAACCTCCAACGCTTAACGCACAACGCTCAACGCACAACGCCAAACGCCAAACGCCCTAAACTACCACCCCGGCCGCAGGATGACCCCGAAGTCCCAGTTTTTCGTGCGCTGGAACGTGCGGGCGTAGAAGGCCTCGAGGACGAGCGCCCCGAGCACATTCACACGCGCCGACACACCGGCACTCGTTACGGGCTCTGCCGCCACCGTTCCCGTTCGGGTCGGGGCCGATTCCCCGAACTGCCGAATCGTACTCGAGGAGAAGGAGAGCTCGGTCAAGTCCTCGTTCGTCCACGTCACTCCCGCGTCGGCGAAGAGCACCAGATCGGTCGGCAGGTATTCGAAACTCGAAAGACTGAGCACCTCCGGCCCCAGCAGCGGAAGACGAATCTCGGCGCTGCCGAGGGCCATCCGCGTGCCGTACAACCGCCCCACCTTGCACACGCCCTGCTGCCGGCACTTCGGCTCCTCGAAGATCGAGTTGAAGCTGTACCCGCGCACAAACCCGGACTGGTAGGGGTCGCCGAGCGTCTCCCGCACGAAGGAATCGGTCAACTCGCCCTCGAACTGGCCGGCCCCGTAGTTTCCCCGGTGAAGACCGCGGATCGCAAACGTAACGGGCTCCCGGTAGATGTACCGGCGATAATCGGTCAGGATCGACACGTAGTTTCGGGAACCGAACTGGGGCGTGACCTGAAAGCGGTAGCGTCCGCCCTGCAAGGGCGAGGTGAGCCCGGAGCTCGAGAAGTCCCCCACGTATGCGAGGCTTGCCCGTCCAAAGTAGATGGGATCGCGCGACCTGCCGGCGTCGATTTCGCGGGCCTGCCCCAGCCGGTCGAACACACGCGCTGTGATGTCAAAGCCGTAGCGCGTGCCCCCAAGCCCCACCTCAAGACGGTTGGTCTGCGAGAAGGGATAGCTCGCCTGCGCCCCCACTTGCGTCCGGAAAATGCGCTGTACAATCTGGACGAATCCTCCACCCTGGGTACGCCCCACTCGGCCAAAGGCAGACGGCTGGTGGGAGACGCCCACCCCGTAATCCATCCGGTTCTCCTGGTTGGTGTAGAACACCCCACCCCCAATGTCCTTGATGGTCCCATTGGCCTGCAGGAACACGCTCAGGCTCTGGTGCCCGAGGATGTCACTGAAGAGAAAGCCCACCCCGCCGGCGACCTGCGTGCCCACGGGTCCTCCGGTAGACGCCCCGACGGACGGCGGCACAATGCGGTCGAGGTACAGCCGATCACTGGCGTTCGTCGTGTCCACCGATGCCAGGTCCTTCAGCCCGGTCATCGGATCGTTAAGGTAACTGCCCACCAGCCCCTCATCGACCGGTTGTACGGGGGGCAGTACCGAGTTCGTCGTTGTCCCGTCTTCGGACGCCATCGGCTCCCCCTCCGTCTTCTCTTCCGGGAGTCCGACGATCGAGTAGCCCCCGTTCGAGAACACCGAGAACATCATCCGCCCGCTGCGCCGCGCCACCGAGAGGGCCGGTGACAGGGCCGTGATGCCACTCACCCCGGTCTGGAGCTCCGTCACGCGGTACGTTGCCTCCTCGTCGAGATCGTACCGGTAGACGTCCTTGAACCCGTCCTGGTCGGAGATGAAGTACAGACTGCGGCCGCTCGGGCTAAATTGCGGATTGTGGTGCATGCCCGTCGTGAAGGGACGAATCGTCCGGATCTCGCCGGACGCCACGTCGATCAGACCGAGACGCTCCTCCCCAAAGTCGAGCGTTTCGAAGTTCGTGCCGTCCGGGCCGCGGTCGGTCGTGAAGGCGAGGGTCTCCCCATCGGGCGACCAGGTGGGCTGCAGGGCGGCGTATCGGTCATTGGTGAGCTGGCGCACGCTCTGTGCCTCCAGGTCATACACGTACAGGTCGCTCAGCCCCCCTTCAAGGCCCGAGAAGGCGATGGACGTACCGTCGGGCGACCAGGCCAGGTTGTGAATGGCCCCCACCTCCTCAATCGCCGTCCGCGTCTTGATCTCCCCGGTCTTGACGTTGAAGGTGTTGATCTCGTTGCGGCCTTCCGTAAACGTGATGAACGCAAACCGACGCCCGTCCGGCGACCACGCCCCCGCGGAGTTGATAAATCGGAGCGCGTCGAAGTGCGGATTTGAGCGCGTACCCTCAAGCTGCTGAATAATTTCCCCCGTCTCGGCGTCGGCGACGAAGAGGTTGGTATTGAAGAGATTGCGCCGCGAGATGAAGGCCACGTACCGCCCGTCCGGACTCACCGCCGGGGAAATGTTGAGCTGATATTCGCCCCCGGGCTCCCCGATGACGGCCGTGCCCACAGAATCAACCGGCGTGCGGGTCTTCGCCTCCGGGAGAAACGTCTCCCTGGTGGCCTCCTTCCACTCCCTCGACAGCGAGTCGGCCGTGATGCCGAGCGTGTACACAAAGGCCGAATCCACGCCCACACGGCCGCTCATCTTGTAGAGGTCCGTCACGGCCGCGTCGCCGTACTTGCCGCCAATGTACGCCATGTAGGCCTGTCCGTAGCGGTAGGGGAAGTACGACTGCTGGTCGCGCGTGAGCTGGCGAATCGTGGGCAAGTCCTCGCGGAGCGCCGCATCCCGCATCCACATGGCCGTGTGCGAGTCCTGGCGGCCCACCGACAGGTACTCCGCCATCCCTTCGATGAACCACAGCGGCATGTTGCGGAGCGAAAACCCCTCGTTGTCTTTGCGAAGGGCGATGTCGTACTGGAACGAGTGGACCAGCTCGTGGCCCAGCACGTGGTCGGTCTCCTGATAGCTCCCGGTGAGCGGCATGATCACCCGCTCCTTGATGCTCTCCGTCACCCCACCCGTTCCCTGTCCCAGCTGCCCCCGCACGGCATTGGTCTGCTGAAAGTCCGGGCTGTTGGCGTAGAAGATCAGGGGCTTCTTCTTCTGGAACTCCCGAAGGAAGGTGCGCGAGTGCCGATCGTACCACCGCTCGGCCATGCGCGCCGCGTCTTCCACCGCCTGCCGCTCGGCCGGGTAGAAATAGATGTCGAACTGATCCGTCTCGAACATCTGAAAGTCAAACTGCTCGTACTGGACCTTATTCTGGCCGAAGTACTGCGCGGAGGCCGGTCCCACCGCCACAACCGTCGAGAGCACGAAGAGGGCAAGGGTAGCGCGTACGGTGTATCGTCGCATAGTGCGGCCGGGGGAGTAAGCGAAGCTTAACGGAAAATGCACCGGTCGAAGGGTCAGGTCCTATTGGTTGGTGCCGAGAAAAGTTCGGCTGTTACGCGTCTCGCGGACACAAGGGCTCTTTTCGTCACACACCCGCTCATCCTCATGTTCAACCCGGTGGGTACGGCCCGGACGATTGTGTACCTGAAAGGATTCCAGCGCAGAGCCCAGACGCAGTTAGAAGCTAGTGTTGACACCACAGGCCACAAGTAGCACTGCGTCACAGCCGTTTGCGAGTGATCAGACTTTAACACGTACATGCAAACCAACTCTGCAAATGAGGGGTCCGGCAGAGATGGAACGAGATCGTTTTCTCTCCCGTGTCGATGGGCAGGGCCTAAGCAACCGTTGTCCCCTTCGTTTTAGAAGCCCTCACAAGGCCCTCACAAAGGGACTTCCACTGATGGGTCCCGCCACGCCCCACGCTCTCAGCCCTCCCCCCGAGCCGACCGAGGTCGCATGGACGAATATCGCACTCGCGTCCGGATTTACGCCGGGGTTGTTCTTGCCGTCTTTCTGCTTCTCGGCCTCCGTCTCGTGCAGTTGCAAGGCATGAACGGGGCCGACGACGACGGCCTTCCGCCGGGGAGTGCCGTGCGCGAACAGGCCGTCGAGGCCTCCCGGGGCGCCATGTACGACCGGAACGGCACGCTCCTGGTCGACAACCGCCCCACGTACACGATTCTCCTCACGCCCCGGTACTTCGACCGGTCGAAGAGTCCTCTCCTGGCCGATCTTCTCGGCGTGCCCGACTCGACGGTGCAACAGAAGCTCGATGAGGCGCGGGCCCGGAACGCCTTCCGCCCCGTCCCCTCCTTCCGGGAGGTGTCCTTCGAAACGTTCAGCCGCGTGCAGGAGCACCTGTACAAACTGCCCGGCGTGTCGTACGACGTTGAGCTCCGGCGGCGCTACCACACCGACGCCCAGGCCGCCCACGTCCTCGGCTACATCCACGAGATTGGCAAGTCGACCCTTGCCCAGAAACGGTCGGAGGGCTATCGCCCCGGCGATCGGATCGGGCGTACGGGCCTGGAGAAGGTGTACGAATCCACGCTCCGGGGCAAGCGGGGACGAGAGCTCGTGCTGGTAAACGTACACGGCACAGAGGTCAAACAGTACCGCGACGGGACGTTAGACGAGCCCGCCGTGAGCGGCTACAACCTGCATCTCACGCTCGACCACCAACTGCAGGCGTTCGCCGAATCGCTCTTTGTGAACAAGCGCGGGGCGGCCGTGGCCCTCGATCCGGACACCGGCGGGATCCTCTCGCTCGTCAGCACACCGGCCGTGGATCCGGCCCTCTTCGCAGGCTCCGTGAGCACTGCCACCTGGGACAGCGTCCGGTCGGCCTCCCAGGATCCGCTGTTCAACCGGGCCACCCAAAGCGGCTATCCCCCCGGGTCCACCTGGAAACCCCTCGTGGCCCTTGCCGCCCTCGAAACCGGTCTCCTCGAGGAGGACGAGCGGATGGATTGCCCCCCGAGCTATCGCATCGGTCGCCGCGCCTTCGAAAACCACAACGGCCAGGACGAAGGCCGAATCACGGTCACCAAGGCCCTCGAAGTGTCGTGCAATACCTTCTTCTACCAGGTGATGGACAAGATGGACCTGGACACCTGGCACGACTGGGCCCTGAAATTTGGGTTCGGCCGGGAGGTCCCGCTCAACGGATTCCGCCAGGAGCCCGGCCTGATTCCGGACTCGTCGTATTTCAACCGCGTCTACGGCCGCTGGACGCAGGGGTATACGATCAACCTCGGCATCGGCCAGGGGGACATGTCGGTGACGCCCCTCCAACTGGCCCGGTACGCAGCTGCTCTCGGTACTGGGGGCACCCTCCCCAGCCCTCACTTCGTACGCAAAGCCGTGCATCCCGAGACGGGCGCCGTCCACCGCCCGGAGGTTCCCGCCGCCGAGCACATTCCCCTGGACTCGGCCCACGTCGCGGCCGTGCAGGAGGGCATGCACCGCGTCATGACCGACGGGACCGGCCGGTGGGTCCAAATTCCGGACATTCCGAGCGCGGGCAAGACGGGCACTGCCCAGAATCCGCACGGTGAGGATCACTCTCTGTTCATCATGTTTGCGCCGTACGACGACCCCGAGATCGCCCTCGCGGTAGCCGTCGAGAATGCGGGCTACGGGGCCACGGCCGCGGCCCCCATTGCCAGCCTGATGGCCGAGAAGTACCTGACGGGGACCATTGCCGACACCTGGGAGCGGCGCTACTGGCGAAAGCATCTGCGCGAAGAGGTGCGCAGTGGCCCGGGCGATGCCCCCGACGCTACGCCTCCAGCCCCGGAATCCGACACGACCGCTCCGGCCGCACAGGCGGCGACGCAGCCCACTGATTCCCCCCTCGATTCCGTGCGTTCCGAGGCGCCCACCCCATAACCGCCCATGCAGAACTCGACCTGGAAACTGGACCCCTGGACGCTCCTGCTGTGGGTCGGCCTCGTGTCGGTAGGGCTCGTGGCCCTCTACAGCACGACCCACGGTCCCGCCGTGGAGTATTTGAGTGCGAGCGTGCGGGACAACTTTGCCCGCCAGTTTTTGTGGATTGGCGTATCGGCGGTGGGCATTGGGGGAACCCTGTTGCTCCCGGTTCGCGTCCTGCGCTACGCGGCCTATCCGGCCTACGTCGGCACCCTCATGCTGCTGATCCTATCGCTGCTGGCGGGGGTGGAGGTGCATGGCACCCGCGCGTGGCTCGCCCTCGGCCCCCTGCGGCTCCAGGTGTCTGAGCTTGCCAAGGTCGGCACCGTGCTGGCCGTGGCGCAACTGCTGTCCGAGCGGCACGCGCAGGGCACACAGGATCTTAGCTACGCCCTCAAAGCAGCCGGCCTCATCGTCGCGCCGGCCGTGCTCGTCATCCTCCAAAACGACCTGGGCACGGCCCTGGTCTTTTTTGGACTCGTCCCCATCATGCTCTTCTGGAGCGGACTCTCGCTCTCGATCACCCTGCTCATGGTCTCGCCGGCCATCGCCGGCTACCTCGCTCTTCTCTCGGCCCCGGCCGCCCTCGCCTTCGCCCTCCTGTTTACGGGCGGCCTCTGGTGGCTGTCGGGACAGCGCGTGATCGCCGCCCTGGCTGCCACCTTCACGGCGGGCGTGACGGCCGTCGTGTCGCTCGTCCTCAGCAAGATCCTCCAGCCCTACCAGGTCAAGCGCCTGCTCTCCTTCACGAATCCGGGTGCCGAGGAATTTCGGCAGGGCGTGGGCTTTCACCTTGTGCAGTCGAAGGCCGCCCTAAGCTCGGGGGGACTGTGGGGCACCGGCTTCATGCAGGGACCGCAGACGCAGGGCGCGTACGTGCCCGAGCAGACCACCGATTTCATCTTCAGCGTGATCGCCGAGGAGTTCGGGCTCGTGGGGTCGCTGATCGTCCTGGGCCTACTGGCCGCCCTGCTCCTACGGCTCATTAAGCTCGGGGCCGACGTCAAGCACCCCTTCGGCAGCATTGTGGCCGCGGGCGCCGTGGGCGTCTACCTGATCCACATTTTCATCAACATCGGCATGGTGACCGGCATGCTGCCCGTAATCGGCCTTCCCCTCCCGTTCCTTTCCTATGGCGGTTCGGCGATGCTCGCCAATACGGCGCTCCTGGCCATCGTGCTCAACACCCACATGCGGCGCGAGGACCTCTCGATTTACGGATACTGATCCTGTTTGCACTGAAAATTTGGACGTTCACCGTCGAGGCTCATTTTTGCCACCGGAGACTGAAGCATGATCCGTGATGCGTGACACGTGAACGGACGACAGCCTTTCTCACGCATCACTCCTCACGCATCACGACACGGATCAATGCCGTCTCATTTGAAGAAGTACGGATGCTCCGGTTGTATCAGTTGTATATCGGACTCATACACGAACGGCCCCAGAGAGGCGGGCTCCCACCAGGCCCGTCTCTGAGGCCGTTCCGTGACGCACTTGATCTCGTCTCACACCATGGCCAGTCGCCCGTCCTGTGGTCGGAGGTCCTCAATCTCCGGAGGGGGAGCCGGCCCGAGTGCTAAAGACTGATCCCGAAGATAAAGTAGCTCCGCTCGCTGTAGGGGTTCAGGTAGTACGACGCACTGATGGGAAGCGTAAATGACTCCGTGATCGTGATCCCCTTCGACGCCGTCAGACTGAGTTTGGTGATGGCCGCGTCGGTATCGGCGTCGGTGCCGTAGTAGGCGGATCCGTCGTTCGGCGTGCCGCCGAGCGCCACCGAGAGATCGACGTCCTGCACGCTGAACGGGACGCTGGCCTCCAGCCACGCCTCGCTGTCGGCGCCGTGGGCATTGATCGAGGCCGAGAGCGACACCGGGCCGCTGTAGCTCAGGCCCGGCTCAATCACATGAGCGCCCGTGTCGCTGTAGTCGAAGAACTCATTTCCCGGATTCGAGAAGTAGAAGTCCGTCACGCTCAGTGAGAACGTCCCGGCGGAGGTCTCAAACGCATAGCTCGCGTAGAGGTCGTTCTCGTTCACGGCGCTTCCGTTGACCGGACTGAGGTCGAACGAGCCCCAGGCCCCGACCGTGAACCCGCCGGACGAGTAGGACAGGCTCGGCTGAATGGCCGCCGTATTGCCGAAGTCCGTGCCCCGCCAGACGTAGCGGCTCATGATGTCGGCCCCAAGGTCGACCGACTGGGCTTGAGTGGTCGGGACGACGCATGTCCCGGCAAAGAGAATGAGGAAAAGCGGAACGAAAAGCGTGTGCTTATAATTGGTCATGGCTGATGCCTCCAGTTGGTTCTTTTGTCGTGGTATCGCGAGAAAGAATCGGGCGGGGACACAACCGGTCCAGGGTGGGTCCTCGCCCTGGGGGCATCGCGGCTTGGGTGTCGCGATCCCCCTCTGGGAAATGGGTCGCACGCAGCGACCGCTCAGAACACCCTCCCCTTCCCCCGGAGGAAGACGGTCGCCCGCCTTCCCCCGGCATTCCCAGTCGCCGATTGTGTCGGCGAGAAAGGGGAACGTGAGAGGGCCGGCCGGTTCTCATTCTCCCAACCAGCCCGTCCGTTTGGGGAGCAGTTATACGACCTCGGCGGCCTCGCCGTCGGTCTCTTTCGCCGTCTCGACGCCGTTGTCTTCGGTCATGCCGCCGAACTCCGGGTAGGCATCCACGTCGTGCTCCAGCTGGTCGAGCCCGTAGGCCTCGTCGTCGATCCGGATGCCGCCCACCAGACGATCGGCGAGCGAGAAGGTGAGGTAGCTCACGGGGAACGTCCAGGCGAACGCCGCCGCAATCCCGATCGCCTGCACGCCGACCTGCGAGAGGCTGAAGCCCGCGGAGTCGAAGAGCCCGGCCGCGAGGGTTCCCCATGCGCCCGCCACGCCGTGGACCGCGATGGCGCCCACCGGGTCGTCGACGAACGTGTCGAGGGCCCGCGCCGCGTACACCATGATGATGCCCGCGAGGAACCCAGTGAGGATGGCGAACGGCGGCGTCAGGTTCGCGCAGCCGGCCGTGATGCCGACCAGCCCGGCGAGCACGCCGTTCAGCGTCATCGAGGCGTCGGGGACACCCGTGTCGACCCACGTAACCACCATGGCCCCCACAGCCCCGGCGCCGGCCGCCACGAAGGTGTTCGTCGCGATGAGTGCAATGTCGGTCGTCCCGGCCGTCGTCGATCCGGCGTTGAATCCGAACCATCCGAGCCACAGGATGAACACCCCGAGCGCCGCCAGCGGGAGGCTATGTCCCGGAATGTCGCGCGGCTTCCCGCTCTCTGTGTATTTGCCGACGCGCGGCCCGACGACCAGGGCGCCGGCCAGGGCCGCCCAGCCGCCCACGCTGTGCACGACCGTCGAGCCGGCAAAGTCGATGAAGCCGAGCGCCTCCATGAAGCCCGAGCCGTTGAAGAGACCGCCCCAGAACCACGCCCCAGAGATCGGATAGATGAGCCCCGTCATCAGCACCGAAAAGATGAGGTAGCCGCTGAACCGCGTTCGTTCGGCGACGGCTCCGGACACGATCGTCGCTGCGGTGGCCGCAAAGACCGCCTGAAAGAAGTAGAACGCGTAGACCCAGCTTTGCGGCTGGTCCCCCGTACCCATGAGGAAGAAGCCATCGGTCCCGACCAGGCCGTTCCAGGACGTGCCAAACATTAGCCCGAAGCCGACCGCGAAGAAGACCAGCGCTCCGGCCGAGGCGTCCATCACGTTCTTCATGATGATGTTGACTGCGTTCTTCGCCCGCGAGAAGCCCGACTCCAGCAGGGCAAACCCCGCCTGCATGAAGAAGACCAGCGCGGCCGCAATGATCGTCCAGACGTAGTTCAGGTTCGTCTGCGCCTCTTCCGCAGACTGCATCGCCTCGGCAATGTTCGAGGGATCCGAGGCGGCCATTGCGTCCATCCCGAATGGAGCGAGAAGAAGTCCAACGACAAAAAGGAGTGATGTAAATGTACGCATTCCGGTTATCGTGATTTTTTGCGGTGAGATCGATTGTGACGCCATTTACTCTAGCGACACTCCCATACAACCGCAAAAAATCAAGTCTCATAAAAGCGCTCCCAAAATTTTCGGAACCGCTTCCGCGCCCTGTTTTCATAGAATTACCACACTTTCGCCCTGGAATTGGGGCGTTCCTCTCCTGCCAAGATCGCGATCTGACGGCGGTTCGACCTCTCGACGCGTGGATGTTCCTCCGGCGAGGCCCCCTCCTCAGTGTTTTGGCGAGACGGATGCCGGGCCGACCGATAGATCGAGACAACAGCCGGGCGCCCGGCGGAAATGCCGCCGCGCATACGGGGAGGACATGGCGTTCCCCTCGGATCCAGGGGCGGCAGTGGCGATCGATGTCAACGCACAGAGTCAACGCACAGAACTGACGTGCTGCCCCAGGATTCCGACCGCGGCGGGCCGGTCGGAGTCCCGGGTCCGAC
>JBDGQM010000020.1:0-5739 GCA_042219065.1 Salinibacter sp.
CGGGGCGTTCGCGGCTCTGTTTCTCCGGGCCCGGCGCCACGTTCCCGCTTCGACGGCACCGGGGACATCGCGAACGCCCTCCTGCCCCGCCCCGTAGGGGCTTCCACATCTCGTCAAACAATTTTGCCCGCACTTATGCCCAACGATCGCTCCGACGCCGTCATCGAAACCGTCGCCGACGGCCTGCGCCTGCAGGTGGGCGACCTGCCCGGCGACTACGCCCCAGCGTTGCTGAAGCCGGAGCCCGCCGCGTACGTGGTGGGCTTTACGGCGGGCGTAAGCCGCGCCATGGACGTGTCGGTGGGGAACCACACGATCCGCCTCCTCGAACGCGGCACCCGGCAGGGCCTGCCCCGCGAGGGCGACCTCGGGCAGCGCCTCGCCGACATCGCCACGGGCCTCGTCCTCGACGGGGAGGTTGCCGACGACCCGGACCTCAGCACGATCCGCGAGGAGGGCGAGGACGAAGGCCGGGCGTTCGTGGAGGACCGCACGCCGCCGTCCCTCCTGAGCGATCTGGTGTACGAGTGATTGCGTCTGGGAGTATGGGCGTGGACGAGAGAGGAAGGAGAATGGGGGAACGGTCGTTCGTTGCTCATTCCTCGCGGACGAAGAAGATGTAGTCCGTGGCGGGCGGGGCGATGCCGGCCTCCCGCAGCACGAGCGCAATCTGCGCGCGGTGGTGTGTGCCGTGGTTGACGACATGGGTGAGAAGGTCTCGGAGGGGCGTCTTGAAGGCCGTGCCGGTGGAGTTGGTGTAGGCGATGGGCCGGTCGAGCCCGTCGGCCCGTTCGTCGAGCACTGTTTGCCAGCGCTCCGAACTGGCTGCCAGCCGGTCGGCACACGCCGACAGGTCCTCCTGCACCCAGAGGTCGAGGTGGGCGTGGTCGGTGTCCTGCACACGCCCAACCCACACGTCCTGTACGCGGAGCAGATGGCTCAGCAGCTCCACGGCCTGCGCCGGTACGGCATCCGCGGCCTGCATCGTGGACAGGATGCGGTCGTTTGCCCAGTGGGTGTACCGGACGAGCGACTGGATGTCGGCGGCGGGGCGGGCCTGCGGTGTGGACATGGCGACGGAGACGAACTGGTCAACAACACGTGGGCGGCCCAACATCGGTCTCCCGTGGATTCTTGTCAATCTTAACGGCTCACCGACGCACGTCGGAGGGTCCCCTCCGAGATTTCGCAAGTGTACTCGAACAGTCCCCCGCCCACGTCGTACCCGATGTGCCGGTATGCTCTATAGCCCGGCCCGCTCTCCGATTACTCGTTCCCTACGGCCCAATACTGCTCATGCACGAACGTCTCGATTTTCCAGATCCCAATCTCTTCGGCGTCGAGTTTCACGACTCCCTGACGGAAGACGACCACGACGTTCTCGCCTCCGCGCTCAAAAGTCACCTCGAGGCGCACACGACGACGCGCGTCCTCTTTGTGATGAACGACGTGGACGACTGGGCCCCCGAGGAGCACTGGGAGGACCTGTCGTTTGACATCCGCCTGCTGCGCGACCTCGACAAGGTCGCCGTGGTGGGCGACGACCTGTGGGAGACGTGGCTCGAGAAGGTTGAGCTTCTCTTTCCGATGTCCACGATCCAGACCTACGCGGCCGAGGACCGCGAGGAGGCCCTGGAGTGGATTCGGGGCGGCATGGAGGTGCCCGGCCTCGGCCCCGGCAGCGTGCCCGATCCGGAGGCCAAGGCGGAGGAGATCGAAGACTAGCAGCCGGCCTCTCCCTCGTCCAGAATGGACTGCTCTCACGCGCGATGCCCCAGTCGGACCTTACAGACACAGAAGCGACGGTTCTGCGTGCGGTGCATGCGCACGACGACGCCGATCTGTACGACCTGTCTCAGACGGTCGGCACCGGCCCCCGAGCCGTGCAGGAGGCCGTACAGCGCCTCGCTCAGAAGGACTTCGTCCACGTGGCCGGCCGGCAGGTGCGGTGTACCCGGGCCGGGGACCAGTGGATGCGCCAGCACCGGTAGCCCCCACCGTGCGGCGTGGTCTCCCACACAAAAAACGCCCTGCCACAGCGGGACAGGGCGCGGTGTGTCGCTCAAACGGTGGAGCCAACGACCGGACTCGAACCGGTGACCTGTCCCTTACGAGGGGACTGCTCTACCAGCTGAGCTACGTTGGCGGCGCGCTGGACAACGGTCTTTCAGAGACATAGTCACGACTGGCCCTCGACTGAAGATCCCGAACGCGAGCACTTTCACGGTCGATTAACGGTCACGCACGGGCTCTCCAGCACGCTCTTCTCCCCAATGATTCAGCTTAATACCGTCACGAAGCGGTACGGCGACGCCTACGCTGCCCGGAACGTGACCCTGACCGCCGAGGCCGAGGCGACAACGGTGCTCATCGGCCCGTCCGGCAGCGGCAAGTCGACCCTGCTGCGGCTGATGATCGGCCTCACGCAGCCGGACGGGGGCACGGTGACCGTGGACGACCGGCGGCTGACCCCCGCGAACGTTCAGTCGCTGCGTCGTCGCATGGGATACGTCATTCAGGAAGGCGGCCTCTTCCCCCACCTCACGGGGCGGAACAACGCTGCCCTTCTGGCCCGCCACCTCGGCTGGGCCCCGGACCGCATCGACGCCCGCATCGAGGACCTGACGCAGCTCGTCCAGCTTGACCCCAACCGTCTTTCCCAATACCCGACGGAGCTCTCAGGGGGGCAACGTCAGCGGGTCAGCCTCATGCGCGCCCTCATGCTCGACCCCGACGTGCTCCTGCTCGACGAACCGCTCGGGGCCCTCGACCCCATGATCCGCGCCGACCTGCAGGACGACCTGCGCGACATCTTCCGCCGCCTCGGCAAGACGGTCGTCTTCGTGACGCACAACATCGGGGAGGCGGCCTTCTTCGGCGACCGCGTGGTGCTCCTCCGCGAGGGCCAGATCGAGCAGACCGGATCGATGACGACGCTCCTCGACGACCCGGCGTCCCCCTTCGTCACGGACTTCATCCAGGCCCAGCGCGCCCCGCTTGAGCAGTTGGGCGCCGAGGATCGAGAATAGCAAACCCATGCCCATGTTCCTGTGCTCGACCCTCGACTCTCGCCCCTCATCCCCCCTCGCCCCTCTCCTCTCTCTTCTCGTCGTCCTCGCCCTTCTCTCGACCCCGGCCCACGGCCAGGCCACGGACTCCACCCTCGCCATCGGCTCCAAGAAGTTCACCGAGAACGTCATCCTGGGCTGGATGGGCACGCACCTGATGCGGGCCAAAGGCCTCTCGGTCACCCACCGCGAGCAGCTTGGCGGCTCCCGGTTTCTCTGGGAGGCCCTCCGCCGCGGCGACATCGACGCGTATCCCGAGTACACCGGCACGCTGCTCCGGGAAATCCTCGGCGACTCCGACGTGGCGCGGGACGCGCTGGCCGACACGCTGGCCCGCTACGGCATCGCCATGACGGCCCCGCTCGGCTTCAACAACACCTACGCGCTCGGCATGCGCGCCGCCCACGCCGACTCGCTCGGGATCGAGACGATCAGCGACCTGCGCGAGCACCCCAATCTGACCCTGGGCTTCTCGAACGAGTTCATGGACCGGGGCGATGGCTGGCCCTCGCTGAAAGCGACCTACGATCTGCCCCAGTCGGCGCGGGGGGTGGACCACGACGTGGCCTATCAGGGCCTCCGGAGCGGCCAGATCGACGTGATGGACCTCTACTCGACCGACGCGAAGATTGAGCGCTACGACCTCCGCGTGCTGCGGGACGATAAGGCCCACTTCCCCAGCTACGAGGCTCTGTTCCTCTACCGGCGCGACCTGACGACGCGGGCACCAGCGGCCGTGGCGGCCCTCAAGCAGCTCGAAGGGCGCATTCCCGCCGACACGATGCGGGCCCTGAACGCGCAGTCCCAGATCGACCAGACGGACGAGTCGACGGTGGCGGCCGCCTTCGTCAACCGGACGTTCAACCTCGACGCCACGGCCGACGTGGCCACGCGCTGGGAGCGGCTCGGCCGTTACACGGCCGACCATCTCACGCTTGTCAGCATCTCGCTCGGGCTTGCCATCCTCTTCGGCATCCCCCTGGGCATCGTGGCCGCCAAGCGCCGTGTTCTCGGCCCCGGCATCCTGGCGATCGTGGGCATCATCTACACGATTCCGGCCCTCGCCCTGCTGGCGATCATGGTGCCGCCGCTGGGCCTGGGCCGCGTGCCCGCCGTCACCGCGCTCGCCCTCTACAGCCTGCTGCCCATCGTGTGGACGACGTACACGGGCCTGAAGGACATCTCGGGGCCGATGCGGGAGTCGGCCGAGGCGCTGGGGCTGTCGGCGGGGGCTCAGCTGTGGCGGGTGGAACTGCCGCTCGCGGGCCGGTCCATCCTCGCCGGCCTCAAGATTGCGGTGATCATCAACATCGGGGCGGCCACGCTCGGCGCCCTCATCGGCGCGGGCGGCTACGGCCAGCCCATCATTACCGGCATCCGGCGGGCCAACCTCACGCTCATCCTGGAGGGCACGGTGCCGGCGGCGGTGCTCACGGTCATTGCACTTGGGCTGCTGGAGGGCCTCGAACGCCTGCTCCTGCCGCGCTCCATGCAGTCGTAGCGTCATTGCACGACAATTCCCTCCGCCTCGCAGGCAGCCGCACGACTCGGCTATCCGGGTCGCCGAGGCGTTAACCCCTCAAATCGGTCAAAATCCTGGTCGAACGTGTACACCTCATCGAGCCCCCGGGCCTCCATCCACGCCGCGCTGTAGGCGTCGGCAAAGTCGACATTCTTCTCTTCGTACCACACGATGGCCTGGAGCAGGATCTCCTGATCCTCGACGGTTAACCCCGGGAGCCCCAGAATGGCCACCACCTTTGCCCGGATGGACGACCGATCGAGTTCGTAGACCGATTCGAGCACCCAGACAATCTCCGCGATGGTGAGCACGGTCGTCACGAGGGATTCGTCCTCCCGTTCTGCACGTTCCAGAAGCTCTCGTGCTGTTGAGGCCTGTTCGGGAACGTCCCTCGTCAGATAGCGAAGGAAGATGTTCGCGTCGACCAGTGCGGGGTCGGAGTTCTAAGCGGGCTCGGACGAGACACTGGGGTTGGCGCGCTCCTCGGCTTTCCGACGACGCGCTTCGACGCGGAGGGCATCAAAATCCTGAGGGCCCTCCACCTCAATCGACCCGTAGTGATCGGAAAGGGACTCGTTGAGCGGAAGCAGCGACATCGACCCACCACGCTTCACGAACGCGACTCGTTGGCCTTCCTGAATGTCCAGCGCCTCCCGAATTTCTTTCGGCAACGTCAGTTGTCCACGCCGCCCAACTTTTGCGGTAATCATGGCGAAACGCTATCTGTCAGACCGAACCAGTTATGAACGCCGTTTTGGGCTTTTCATATTTTTCTGACCGACCTGGGCTGGGAAGAGTTTCGTTTCGACAGGCCGTCGAGGAACCGGTGGCTACGGCTGAACGAACCGGACGCATCATCACTACGTCTTCCCCAGCGCGCTTGGAGGCGCACGTCCCGCCGCCCCCAGAGACGCGTCGCAGCGGGCCGTTCAGCGCAGCTCGAAGTACCGATTGTGGTGCCGTTCGCACCCCGGATTGAACGCCGTCCCGCACGCCGGGCACGTGTGCTCCGCCGTCAGGTACTGCTCGATCGTTAGCACCGTCCCACACTGTCCACACAGGACGGCCGACGCGTCGAACTGGTCGGGCGCCCACCGCTCGGACTCGTGATCGGCACGTTCCCGGTGGCACGCGTGGCACGGATAGAAC
>JBDGQM010000200.1:0-4218 GCA_042219065.1 Salinibacter sp.
GATCCATCCAGTCTCCACGCGCAAGAGAAATCCTGCCGCTGGTCGTGGGGCTGGTGACAACGCCCGTTCGGCCTTCTGATGCGTTTCTGTGGGCAAATTGGGTACGACCCGAAAATTCCGTCACCAACGGTCGAGGCCCCGATGACAACTGCGCTACAGGTTGAGATTGGAGGTCTCCTCGCGGCGCTCGGGGCGCTTTTTCTCTTCGTGGTGGCGTACATGGTGCCGGTCGGGTTTGTCTCCGGCTTTTTGATCTCCGCGCTCGGAAACGGGTAGCCTACGGACCTGGAAACTCTGCACCAATGAGGGCGGGCGCGTAGTGTCCCGGCCATGAACGCTCGGCTGTAGGAGCCTTCGAATTTTGCGGACAGCTGCGGCAGGGCTCGCTCGGCCCGGCGGTGGGTGATTCTCCTCCACACGCGAGGCGAGTCCTCTGCGGTTGATCCCGATCTGTCGCCACTTGGTAGGGATCGTATCGACGGGGCTGGTCAAGGCGTCAGGCCAACGTGCTCCTCAGGCTCGCCTTCAGCCCGGGCTTCCCCCTTTGGCTGACGATCGGTAACTGGAGATGGCTTTCCTCAACGCCCCAACCGGGGGGCACCAGTAGAGTGATGAGGGGGCTTCAAAGAATCACTGCGCCCTCTCAAAGCCTCCCTTCTCTTGCGCCCTATAGCCCCGTCGCCAGGCCCGTGACCACTCATCGTCTGATACCTGAATGCTCGGGATGGGCGACTCGGACTGGGTCCGCGCTTTCTGGCCTCGACGAAACGCTTCCTGAAGCTCGGGGTCGTCGTAGGGAATCTGTGAGGGATCGTTCGACGTCCCTCTGGAAATCCGGCTGTATTCCGACGCGTTCGTCGTGGACATAGCTCTATGGGGCTGGCGGGGGAAGGAGGTTGTGCTTTTAACGTTCTATTGGTGGGGATTATCCCACTCCGCGTCAAGTCATAGGCGTGAAATGCTTGGAAGCCGATAGATGGAGCAGCCTTCGCGTCTTGGTCCGGTTCAGAAATAAGCACGCCTCCACGCACCCTGTTGGGGGCTGTGCCTACGACTCAGGGAGATGCGTAGCGGACGTGTCCCTCGACGTGCTAGGGCTGGGAGCAGCGGTGGTCCCCGCTCCATCCCCTCCAATGTGCTCCCCAATGAGCACGTCGTGTCCCTCGGACGTCTTGCCCTCCACGTCCTGCCTCTTTTCCCGTGAGTGCCGCTGCATGGCAGGTGGCCACTCGCATAGCGACAGCGTTCCGTCGTTATTTTCCACGAGAGCCGTGCAGTGTTCTACCGGCATTGGCGTACGCAGTGCCGCGGATTTGTCGTAGGGAGGGAACGTGAATGTGGCCACAAATAATTCCTTCCACGCCCTCCTGCTCTGCCCGCTTTGCCACCGCCCGTTCAAACTCTGCGATGTACTGAACAGCACGCTTGGTTTTTATCTTCACGGCAGCGGCCATCGACCAGTACGGCATGTCGAGCCACCGCCGGACGCGGTTTACGTGGCGACTGAGGGTTAAGAGCTTCTCGTATGCCCACCCGCCAAACTTTGACACCCAGCGGGCATGCCGAACGACGCCGTCGAACTCATCCCCGTGCAGGACCAAGAACCGCCGCCCATCGGCGGTGGAGTGGACGACCGTCCGCCGGATCGTAATGCCTCCCAGGGACAGGCCTGGAAACTGCCTGGCGGCGGCGTCGTGATTGCCCGGCACGTAGATCACTTCCGCCTCTTGCGCCCGCGAAAGCAGTACCTGCAACACCTCGTTGTGACTCTGCGGCCAGTACCAGGAGCGCTGGAGGGCCCACCCGTCTACAATGTCGCCCACGAGGTAGTACCGATCCGCTCTGTGAGACGCTAGAAAATCGAGAAGGGCTTCGGATTTGGCGGCGCGTGTGCCTAAGTGGACGTCCGAGATCCAGATCGAGCGGTAGCGTGTCTGCACGAGCAGCGTTCGTTGATTCAGTGAATGGCGAAAGGAGCAGGTACCTCCTGCCCTGCTATGACGCACTTGTGCAGCAGGCGGGAAAGAAAAAGGGCCGGTTCGGACGGGTCTGCAGGGTCACCGTGGCAATGTAGCCGTAACGCCGGGCCACCGGCACGACAGCGCTTGACAGGCCCCTCTGCGTATCGAGCCAGCGGATCGTCGAAATCAGGTCTGGACGGGGCTTTGCCCCGAACAGAGAGAGCCAGCCTTGTAGCACGGCGCCGGTGCCGGGGGGAAGCTTGGCTTGGTCCCAGAAGTCGACGATGTAGAGTTGGCCGCCGGGGCTCAGGTGGGTCAAGGCCGCCTCCAGCGCTTCCGCCCAGGACGGAATCATCGAAAGCACGTACGAAAAGAAGATGACGTCGAAGGTCCGATCAACGCCAAGTTGGGACGGAGGATCGAGCGATTCGGCAAGGCCCTGGCCAAGCGTGACCGCGGTGGCACACCCTGCCTGTTCCGTTGATTTCCGTGCTGTAGACAGCATTGCGCGCGAGGCATCCAGCCCATACAGCGTGTGCTGAGGGGCCTTCTCGTGGAGCAGGCACAGGTTGCGAGCCGTCCCGCACCCAATCTCCAGCACGTGCCCTGCAGACCGGCCAGCAATTTGACGGAGCACTCGATTGCGGCCAAGCAGGTAGTACCGCCGCGTGAGGTCGTAGACGTGGCGGGTCCACCGGTACATCCGGTCCATCTTCTGGGTCTGCGACGCCGAGGAGGAGGCACCGGCGGTGGGCACGGGCAGGCGGCTATCCGGTGAGCACGTACAGGTGAAACATCCCGTAGACGGCCGACCGGTCCCGGGCGTGCAGTTCTTCAGATCGGGCCCGGTCGTAGGAAAAACGAGCGCGGAGGCCGTCGGGCAGGACCGGCTCGACCACAGAGTCCGGGCCCGCCGTCCGAAAGATGATCCGGGCGCCGGGCTCACCAACGCGTGCCAGCTCGCTCCACAGCGCTGCAATGGCCTCCGGCCCCATCCAGTCCATCGTATCGAGCAGCACGAAGCTGTCGAAGCTGCTGTCGGGCTGGTCGCGGAGGGCTTCGGTGAGGGCGGCCACGCGGGTGTCCACGCGCCCAAGGTGGTAGCGGAGCTGTCCGAAGTGCGTCTCTCGCAGGTAGCGGGGGAGGGCCTCGCGCTGTTCCGTGTCGTACCGCTGGCCGAAGGCCGTGAAAGTAGGGCGGGAGCGCGTATGGATTGCTTTCAACCTTCCCTTATCTTCTGGGCCGTCTCTCCCGTCCCTCTTCCCGAACCGGACGTGCGGAGTTTCTCCGCATCTCGGCTCTCCAAAAGAACCCTCCGAAGACACATCGGTCTCCGCCATCCGCTTTCGCCTACTAACTCCCCATTCAGGGAGGCACCTCCAGGTCTCTTTCCATCAAGGGCAGGCTTCCAAGTTCGGGCTAATTATGTTATCCCTACCTCCTGCCGTGACTACCAATCACTTTGACTCAAGACCCACGTCGGCTACCTCGCTGATGAGCGTTTGGGTTCTTTCTGCCTGCCTTCGTCAAGGTCAGTAATTCTAAACTGCTCGGACTACTACACAGGCTCCGTCCCTTCCTTGGCGCATTGGCCGATCTGGGGGCTTCTCATCGCCAAGGAAGGTTCCCGAGTTGACAAGCTCATTATCCTCGTCCAGCGGTGGGTGTCGCCTTGTACGTCCCCCTTGTACCCTCTCTCTGAGGGCTATCCCGGATAGGACCCTTCAAGCAGGATTCAGGTCCCGTCGCCAAGTGCTGATCCAACTTGGCGTCATGAGGCTGCCCTGGCAGAAGACAGCCCCTTATCCGAGCTTCCCCTCGCTGCGGTTCCCGGCCAAGGGCATGGAGCGTCATCCGTTCGGTAGCGGCTTCCGGTCTGCCTAGTGACGGGAGCGATCTCCCCGCAGCGCTTCTTTTTCTCCTCATGTAGCGGTTTGGGGAAGGGGCTACATTTCCCGATGGAGGCATGGCGCTTCTCTGACAATCACCCGCGCCGGTCCATCGCCAAAGGGAATCTCCTTAGGGCTACCGCTCACCCCGTCTTCCCTCTTCCTGGGACGGATTCTCCACCACGCAGCCCATTCTACGCAGCTTAGTCCCGTAGAGCGGTCGCGCTGTCCTGTCAACGCGCGTTCTGTAAAGAACAACGTTCGAGCCTGTCTTTGCTCGGCTCACTGCCAGGCGAAGTAATTGTCCGACAAAGGAAATCCGCAGACGAGGCGTTCAATCCGGTCCCGGTACAGGTCGACGATCGACC
>JBDGQM010000201.1:0-22177 GCA_042219065.1 Salinibacter sp.
CCCTTTCTCTCTCCGAATCGCCCTCCTCCCTCAAAGACCGCCTGTCCGCCATGAAATCCTCAATTCCGTCTCTTCTCTCGTCCCGCTCAGCACTCGGCGTAGCGCTCGTGGTCGGCGGCCTAGCCCTCACGCTCGGCGTGGTGGCCTGCTCCGACAGCGTTGCGCCGTCTACCTCCACGGAGACGACCGCGGCCACCGAGTCGTCTTCTGCTACCACGACCGACGACGAGGAGGTGTATATGGTCGTCGACAATCAGCCCGAGCTCGTGGGCGGCATGGAGGCCCTGCAGAACGCCGTAAGCTACCCGGAGATGGCGAAGGAGGCCGGGGTTGAGGGCCGCGTGATCGTTCAGTTCGTCGTAGACGAAAACGGCACCGTGACCGATCCGACAATCACGCGCGGAGCGCACAAACTGTTGAACGAGGCTGCGCTCGAGGCCGTGAAGGAGCAAACCTTCAAGCCCGGGAAGCTGGAAGGGCAGTCCGTTCCGGTACAGATGTCGCTGCCGGTGACCTTCCGGCTCGACAACGGATCGAACGATGGATCTGATGGATCCAACGCCACGTCCGAGACCAATTCCGGCGGCCTCCTCTTCGAGAAGGCTGGGATCCAGGTTGTTCGCGTTCTCATGAACGCAGAGGGCGATCTCCTCCTCGACGACAAGCGGGTCGAGCTCTCCAACCTAACCGACGCGGTCCGTCAGCGCATCACCGAGGATCCCGCCCGCGCCGTCCTCCTTCACGACGACGCCGTCCCCACCGACCGCGTCGCTGCCGCCAAATCCAATCTTAGCGCTCTCGACCTCCAGAAGGTATACGTCAGGACGGTAAAGTAGAGGGCTCCACACAGCGCGATCATCCAACCCACACTTACACCATGAGAAAAGCGCCAAGCCTCCATCTCGAAGCTTGGCGCTCTCTAGCTTCCATCCCTCCATTCTTCACCGCACCACCTGCCGGGCCGGATGGTTGGGATCCGGTTCGGTGACGCCCCGCTGGGCCGGGTCGCCCTCGCGGCGCAGGCTCCGGTTCCAGAACCAGATGGCGATCCCAAAGAGCAGCGCGGCCCCGAGGCTCATGAGCCCGTTGATGCCAGCAATTCGGATTTGCGTGTCCACGACCGGCGTCGATTTGATGGGCTCCGTAACGACGACGGACCGACTGTCGCCCCCTGACGCTACCCGCACCTTCAGGGCCTCCCGCTCCTTGAGTGCCGGAACAATGCCGTGGGGAAGCGAGAGCCGCTTCCGGGTGAGCACCGAGCCGTCGGGCATCGGGACACGGATGCTCACGTAGTCGTACGTCACCTGCGTTCGGTTCGACACCTTGACTTTCTGCACCGTCGCCGTCGCCGCCGTGCCCTGCGTCTTAGTGGTGTGCAGGTCGTAGCTCACCTTGCCCTGGTGCAGCGCGAGGCCGAAGAACAAGAGCGGGAGCAGCCAAGCAATACGAGCGATCCAACGAGTCATCGAGTGAGGAATGGATTGGAAACAGTCAACAGGAAAGGTACACGGAAATATACGGTCATTCCTCACCGTCGATCGGAGCCCACAGGGGATTATGGGTGAAAAGTGGCTCCCACACTGCTGCCTACGACAGGAAGAGATACGGCTTCCAGGTGTCCTCGATCTCCCCGGCAAAGTCCCGCAGGAACATGACGTAGCTGGGACGGAAGGGACGCCGCGTCAGCTCCATCCCCGCCTCTTCCGGCGTCGAATCCCCCTTTTGGTTGTTGCACGTCACGCAGGCCGCCACGAGGTTCTCCCACGTGTCGCGTCCCCCGCGCGACTTGGGCACGACGTGGTCGATGGTGAGGTTGGCCTGGGCCCCGCAGTACTGGCAGGTATTCTGATCCCGCTTCAGCACGTTCTTGCGGGACAGCATGACGCGCTTGTACGGGACATTCGCGTACTCCTTGAGCCGCACGATGCTCGGCCACGGCATCTCGACGCTCGGCGACCGGACATGCTGCTCCTCCGCCGCCTCCACGAGGTGCACCTTCTGAAGGTGCATGAGAACGATGGCCCGCTCTACGCTGCACACCGTGAGCGCGCTGTAGTCTTGATTTAGAACGAGGACGTGTCCGTTCATGGCACGTGCACCTCCCGTGCGACGGGGCCTCTCGACGGTCCGGCGAGAGACGGAGGGTCCAACACGACAGTCTCAGAAACGGTGTTGAAGAGGAATGCCTCCACCGGGCAGCCCGGTGTTTGTTCGAAGGAATAGTGTTTTACAATTGGTCAATCCGTATCGGGCCCGTTCCGCTTTGTTTCTCTCTGACGCGGAGTGGAGACGAGAAGTTGTAACATTTGTTGCTCCTTCGTGTCCCGAGCCCGGTCGGTCTCGACGAAGGCGTTACCACGGAGACGCATCGTCTTCGTCCATCCGCAGTCGGCCGAGCACGCGCTGCCACGCGGCCGGCGGATCGGCCTCGAACTGAAGGTCCTCCCCGGTGGTCGGATGCGTGAATCCGAGCCGGAATGCGTGCAGCGCCGGATGCGGGAGCACGTCAAACAGCTTCCCGAAAAATGTCCGCCGCGCTTTGCTCTGCGTGCCGTACCGGACTCTTTGTCCGCCGTACTTGGGATCCCCGAGGAGCGGATGGCCCTGCGAGCGGGCGTGGACGCGAATCTGGTGGGTCCGTCCGGTCTCCAGCTGAAACTCGACGACGGAGGTGTGGGCGAGCGCCTCGACGGTCTCGTAGTGCGTGACGGCCCACTTCCCCTCCGCCTCCGGCACCACGGCCATGCGCTGCCGGCGGTTCGGGTCGCGCCCGATGGCGCCCTCGATGGTGCCGTTCGGCGGACGCAACTGCCCCCACACGATGGCCCGGTACCGGCGGTCCACCGTGTGCGCCTTGAACTGCTTGGCGAGCGGCCGGTGGGCCCGGTCGCGCTTGGCCACGACGAGAAGACCGGAGGTCCCCTTGTCCAGCCGGTGCACGATGCCGGGCCGCACGACGGGGTGGTCCGGCGCCTCCGGGAGGGCATTGACCATCGACAGGCCCACCTCTCCGTCATCGGCAGAAGCCGGATCGTCGTCCGCCGCCACCTCGCCCCCGTCTACGTGGTGGAGTAATGCGTGCACCAGGGTGCCCGACCGATGGCCCGGGGCCGGATGCACCACCATCCCTGCCGGCTTGTTCACCACCAGCAGGTCGTCGTCCTCGTACTCGATGTCGAGCGGGATCGGCTCCGGCTCCGCCTGCATCGGCGGCTTGCGGATGAGCCGAAAGACAATCTCGTCGCCCGGCTCCACGGCGTACGACTTCTGGACGTCCGCCCCGTTGACCTTGAGATGGCCCTTTTTGATGGAGCGCTGGATTTTGGTGCGCGAGGATTCCGGGTAGAAGCGCGTGAGATACTTGTCGATGCGCGGCCCGCCGGTTTCGGTCTCCGGAACGGTCACCTCCACGACATTCTCCTCCCGGGTCACGTCGGCGTCGTAGTCGCCGGCATCGAATGAATCGGGGACTTTTGTCATACCGATACGTGAGGAACTTCGTAAATGGGAGGCGCCGACCTCGACCGGGAATGCCTTAGCGGAACGGAGTTGAGTATGGGAGTCTGGGCGTACGGGCACTTTTTCTCCCATACCCGCATACTCCCAAACGCCCACACCCAGAGGCTTCATCTTCAGGGATTTCTGCACGGCTTGGTAATCTCCCCCCTTCAGACGTGCAGACGCCCGTCCCTCCGTGCTTGCCCCCTGGCATCACCGCTCGAACGCATCGATCGCGGCGAGGACGGCGTCGAGATCTGAAGCATCATTGTAGTACGTCGGTGCGAGGCGAAGCTTTCGGTTGCGCACAGCGCCGGTCACGTCCCGTTCTCTGAGGTGCTCGAAAAGCGCCTCCGGATGTTCGGGCTCGACGGTGACGATGCCGCTTGCGTGGGCCGGGTCGTCGGTGCCGTAGCGGGGCAGCCCGCGGGCCGCCAACTCGTCGGCGAGGGTGGTCGAGAGGTCGAGCACCCGCTCCTCGCACCGCGCCGGCCCAACGTTGAGGTGGAGGCCGAGCGCCGCGTGAAGTGCCGTGACGCCGACGCTGTTAAGGGTGCCGGTCCGAAACCGCCGGGCATCGTCGTGGAAGCTCAAATCATACTCGTTTAAGTGCTCCCAGTCGACCGGCCCGTGGAGCCACCCCGTGGGCGGCCGGATCTGGTCCTGGAGGCCTGCGTCGCAGTACAGCACGCCGACGCCCTGCGCGGCCATGAGCCACTTGTGGCCGCCGGTCGCCAAGAAGTCAATGCCTGCGGCCTCCACGTCGATCTGAAGCGCCCCGAGGCCCTGAATCGCGTCCACGCAGAAGAGGAGGTCGTGCTTCTCGCAGAGCGCCCCGAGGGCCTCCAGGTCGGCCCGGAAGCCCGAGAGGAAGTGCACCCAGGAGACGCTGAGCAGCCGCGTCTCGGGCCGAAGTGTATCCTCGACATCCTCGATGGTGTACGCCCCTTCCTCCGTCGGCACAAAGTCGACGGCGACGCCCTGGTTTTTCAAATTCAGGAACGGATAGACGTTAGTTGGGAACGCGCCGTCGGGCACAACCACGCGGTCGCCCTCCTGCCAATCGAGCCCACGGGCGAGCACGTTGAGGCCGGCCGACGTGTTGGGCACGAACTCGACCCGGCTCGGGTCGGTGCCGAGCACCTCCGCGGCCCGCTCCCTGGTCTCCTCCGCCACCGACTGAAACGATTCGAAGTTGGCGATGGGGGCGTCCGGGTCGGCCCCGTGTCGTTCGGCCACGTGGGCGTCGATGGCCTCGCGGACGGGCCGACTCATGGGACTGACCGCCGCGTGGTTGAGATAGGTCTGGTGCTCGGTGTGGGGAAAGTGGTCGCGGAGCGCGTTGAGGGTCATGGAGGTCGAGATCAATTGCGAGAACACCGCCGTTCTCACGCATCATGCTCGCCAGCGTTCGCTGATCTATAACGAACTGCGCTCAACCGGAACGCGGAAAGTCCCTTCCCGGCACATCAGCACGCTCCGCTCATACAATCTGCACGCGAAATACTCTTCTTGGCGATTTTACCCCCTCCCATGGAGACTCAAGACACCATTTCCGACTACGAACGCGAGCGGGGAAAACCCATGCCCAGCAAGGCCCACGGCTACACCCAAACGAACATCATCGCCGTTCTCCTTCCCTACCGCAGCGAGTATACAATCTTCTCTGAGCTCACTCTCGAGCTCGACGGCCGCGAACTCACCCCTGATCTCTCCGTCTATCCGAAGACCGACGTTGACCTCGTTCACGACGAGGTGCGTGTCACGGATCCTCCCCTGCTCGCCGTCGAGATTGCCAGTCCCACGCAAAACATCCAGGATCTGATCAACAAGATCGAATTTCTCCTCGACGCCGGCGTTCAGTCGTGCTGGCTGGTGCAGCCCCCACTCCGCACTGTCACCCTCTTTTCCGGAAACATGGACGGCACCACCGTCTCCAGCGGATCCGTCACCGATCCCGTGCTCGACATCGAGGTCTCCGTCGGTGCCATCTTCGATCCGGACGCATCGTCCCAGAAGGACGGATCGCAATCCTAACCGCATCGGAACCACTCCGTTGAGGCTCTACTCCACGTTCCGTTTTTCCGCGAGCTTGTCCAGCTCGTGCTGGGCCTGTGCCTCATCGTGCTCGTCGGCGTCCGGCTCTTCGTGGTGATCCTCGGCGTCGGGGTGGTACTGCAGCTCAACGAGCACCGGAAAGTGATCGGAGCCGATGTAGGGAAGCACCTTGAGCTCCGAGAGCGCGAAGTGCTCGGAATGAAAGACGTGATCAAGGGGGTACCGGATGAGCGGATAGCGGGCATGGAACGTGTTGTAGAGGCCCCGTCCGATGCGGGGGTCGAGCAGGCCGCTGATTTTTTGAAACAGCCGCGTGGTATACGACCACGAGACGTCGTTGAGGTCGCCCCCCACGATCGTGGGCCCGTCGCGGTCCTGAATTTCGCGGGCCAGAAGCAGCAGTTCGGCGTCCCGCTCAGTCGTGTCGGGCTCGTGCTGCGGATGCGGCGGGCGCGGGTGCATTCCGTGAACCCATACGTGCCTCCCCGACGGCAGTGCCACCTTCGTGTGGAGGGAGGGCACGTCGTCTTCCACCAGAAAACGGATGTGGGGACCGACGAGGGGATACCGGGAGTAGAGGCATAGGCCGTAGGCATTCTCCCGGGGATGGCGCAGGGCATGCGCGTATTTTTCGCGGAGGGGATCCAGCTGCTCCATCCACCAGTGGTCGGTCTCAACGGCGAGAACGAGATCCGGGTCCTCTCTGTCGACGAGATCAAGCAGCGGTTCGGGGTCCCGGTTGTCAATTTCCACATTCGCAACCAGAAACGTGATCTGTTCGGTCTCTTCGCCGGCATTGTCAGCCCACTTCACCTGAAGGGGCGACAGGAGAGTGTACAACAGGATGTGGTCAACCTGATAGATGAGGCAGGCCCCGAGCAGAGCCATCGCCAAGTACTCGCCCGGCGAGGAGGGCTCGACCACGACGAACCCGGCAAGCGTGAGTCCAATGCCGATCGTGAGTTGCATCCGCGGAAAGTCGAAGAGGCGAATGACCCAGTGGTCGTGGGAAAACAGGGGCAGGACGGTGCCCGTGATGAAAAAGACCGCCGCCACCAGGAGCAGAAGGGGCATGCGCGTGCTGCCTACGTAGAGAGATTCTTCGGGGGAGCCCGCGACTCAAGAGCGACGAAACTGCTTGCCTGCGAGCTGGCGCACGAGGCCCTTAAACTCCAGCTCGAGCAGCGTAGAAAGGGCCGACGCCGAATCGAGGCCCGTCTCTTCGCACAGCTCGTCGACGTGGACGGGCGTGTCGCTGAGGGCGTCGTAGAGCACCTTCGCGTCGCCCGACAGCTCCTCCGGATCGGGCCCCGAACTGGTGGTCACCGTCTCCGCGTCCACCGCCTCGGGCTCCGTCACCGTCACCTCCGGAAGCTCCTCCAGCAGGTCGTCCACGTCCATCACCAGCTTGGCGTGGCCCCGCTGGATGAGACGGTTCGCCCCCCGGCTGGAATCCTTCGTGATCGCCCCCGGCACGGCAAAGACCTCCCGGTTCTGCTCCAGCGCAAGGCGTGCGGTGATGAGCGCGCCGCCTTTGGAGTATGATTCGACCACGAGCGTGCCGAGGGAGAGGCCACTCAGAATGCGGTTGCGCTCCGGAAAGTTGGACGAGTCCGGCTCTGCGTCGAGCCCGTACTCGGACAGCACCGCGCCGTTCTCGGCAATCCGCTCGGCGAGCCCGGTGTGCTTCTGCGGGTAAATGCGTCCCACCCCGGACCCCAGCACCGAGAGGGTGCGTCCCCCCGCGTCCAGGGCCCCTTTGTGCGCGGCGGCGTCGATGCCGTAGGCCAGCCCACTGACGACCGTGAAGCCGCGGCGGACCAGCTCGGCGGCAAAGTGGTGGGCCTGCGCCCGTCCATAATCGGTGCAGCGGCGGGTGCCCACAATCGTAACCATTGGCCGCTCGACCGTCGGGAGGGTGCCCCGCATCCACAGGAAGCCGGGCGGGTCGTAGATTTCGCGGAGGCGGTCGGGAAAGCGCTCGTCCCACGGAGAGATGAGCGTCGCGCCAAGCTCGTCGGCCCGGTCCATCTGCTGCTCCACCGCCGCCCGGTCATCGAACGTGAGAATGGCCTCGGCGGTCTGCGTCCCCACCCCGTCCACGTTCGTCAGCGCGGTCCGGGACGCACGGAAGACGTCGCTCGGGGTGTCGAACGCGGCCAGAAGGGCGCGCAGGCGCTGGGGCCCGACGCCCGACACCAGCGACAGCCCGATGAGCGCGCGCTTCTCGCCCGCCCGGTCCCGGTCCGGCGGCTCGCCGTCCTCTTGAAGCGGGAGTCTCATGCGTCAACCGTCTCTGCGGATCGCGTGGACGTGACCATGTCGTGGAGCGTGTACTTCAGGGAGTCCAGCCCGATGTCGGCGACGGCACTGATCGGAAGGACCGATACGTCGTCCGGAAACTCGTCGGCCACCACGTCGGGCAGGAGGGCCCGCTCGTCGGGCGCCAGCACGTCGACCTTCGACAGGGCTACTACCCGCGGCTTGTCGAGCAGGTCGGCCTCGTGGGCCTCCAGCTCGTGGAGGAGATCCTCATACTCCGCCCCCAGGTCCGACGACGTGATGGGCAGGACGAAGAGAAGCACCGACGTGCGCTCGATGTGACGCAGAAACTGCAGCCCCAGTCCCTTCCCCTCGTGCGCCCCCTCGATGATGCCGGGGATGTCCGCCATCACGAACGTCTCGTACTCGCTGACGTAAACCATCCCGAGCTGCGGGGTGACCGTCGTGAACGGATAGTCCGCCGTCTCCGGCTCCGCGGCCGAGACCGACGAGACGAGCGTGCTCTTGCCCGCGTTCGGGAACCCGACGAGCCCCACGTCGGCCATCAGCTTCAGCTCGAACGTCAGGTGGCGCTCCTCGCCCGGCTCCCCCGGCTCGGCCTCGCGGGGGGTCTGATTCGTGCTCGACTTGAAGAAGGCATTTCCGCGCCCGCCCGCCCCGCCCTCGGCCACCACGATGCGCTCTCCCGACTCCACGACCTCCCCGACTACCCGGTCCGTGTGCTTGTCCTTGACGACAGTGCCCGGCGGCACGCGGATCACCACGTCCTCGCCCGAGGCCCCCGTCTGCTCCCGGCGCCCCCCCGGCTCCCCGTCGTCGGCGAAGACATTCTTGTTGTGGCTCAGGTCCATCAGCGTATATAGGTTCTCGTCGGCCTCCACGAAGACAGAGCCGCCGTCGCCGCCGTCGCCGCCCGACGGCCCGCCCTTCGGCACAAACTTTTCCTTGCGCCACGCAACGATTCCCTTCCCCCCATCGCCACTGCTAACCTTGAGATCGACCCTGTCGAGAAACTTCATGCGGAGGTGTGCTTCGTGTCCAAAACCCGGCGAAATGCCGACGAGAAGTGAGGGTGCCAATCATACGGTCGGCCTTCCTTCAAGGTTTTCACGGGGGTTTTTCGGCGAGACGGTGGAACTGCGCCGTCCCGCCGCGTACGTTTCGTGTCCGATTCGACCTCACCATTTGTCTCCTTTTATGACGACGGTCAGCATCTACACCGATGGCGCCTGCAGCGGAAATCCGGGGCCTGGCGGCTGGGCTGCGATCGTGATTCCCGAAGACGACCCCGACGCCACCGAACAGCTCACGGGCGGCGAGTCCTACACCACGAACAACAAGATGGAGCTGCGGGCCGCCCTGGAGGCGCTGCGGGCCCTCGATGCCCCGTCCGACGTCACCCTCCATACCGACAGCGAGTACCTATCGAAGGCGTTCAACGAAGGGTGGCTCGACAGCTGGCAGGAAAACGACTGGCAGACCTCCTCCAACAACGCCGTCAAAAATCAGGGGCTCTGGAAGGCCCTCCTCGAGGAAGCCGACCGGCACGACGTGGAATGGGTGTGGGTAAAGGGCCACGCCGACAATGAACTGAACAACATGGCCGACGAACTCGCCGTGGCCGCTATGGAGCGGTTTAAGTGAGAAGGGCGTGGGGCGCGGGAGTGAAGGGCGTGGGGGTGGAGAGCACGGGAGTAGAGAGTGTGGGAGTAGAGAGTGTGGGAGTGGAGGGTGTGGAGGCGCGGGTGTACGTCACAAGCGCTCAACCCATAACTCTCAACCCCCAACCCTCAACCCTCAACGCCCAACACCTCGCCCCGATCGGACAGGGCGTTCGTGAAGGCGTCGACGAAGGCGTCCACTTCTGACTGGCGCACGCCGACCGTGAGGGTCGTCACGTCGGTGTACGTGCTCTCCTGCACCTCCGTATCGAACTGCCGGAGCACCTGCTCAGCGGGCGCAGTGTCGTCGTAGTCGAACCGGACGCGGACCGGTGTTCGCACGACGTGTTCGACGACGGAGGCCCGATCGAGCGCCGCCGAGGCCGCGTCGCCGTAGGCCCGCGCAAGCCCGCCGGTGCCCAGTTCCGTGCCCCCGAAGTACCGCGTCACCACCACGAGCGTGTTCGTGAGGTCCCGGGCGTCAATCTGACGAAGGAGGGGCGGGCCCGCCGTTCCGCTCGGCTCCCCATCGTCGTCGTACCGAAAATCCTCGCCCTCCCGGCCGAGGCGGTAGGCCGTGCAATGATGGGTGGCCGTGTGCTCCCGTTCGCGAATCGTCTCGATGCGTTCCGTCACCGCCCGCCGGTCTGACACCGGCATGGCCTCGGCGAGAAACCGGGATCCCTCCACGGTCTGCTCGGCCCGAGCGGGCTCGTCAATCGTGCGGTACGTGTCGCTCATCGGTGATGCACCTCCGTTGAGTATGACGACGCAGCGTCGTCCCCCAGCGTCTTGCCGGTTGAGGTCGGTCTTCGCCGCGTCGATGTGTGCTTCGAAACCTCTGCGATGCAATTGATTGATCACCCCGAAACCCCTTTCGTCTCTCAGAAGTCAGGAATAACCCTTATTGACATTTGGCATCCTCGACCTTTTTAAACCGAAACAATGCTGTCAAGATCGAACTGGGGAGACACATCTGTTCCAACACCCCGTTCGACCGCGCACTTCGTCTCAGTGATTGCCCCCAAGCCCGCAATGTCCCGATTGATCCCTCTCCTCTTTGCGACCCTTTTTTTCCTAGTCGGATGTGGCTCATCGGGTGACGGGGGGCAGGATCGAGGCGGGTGGGGCGGACAGTCAGACGGCTCTCCGCCATCGGTGCAGGCCGTACAGGCACGGTTCGGGTCGTTGCCCCTGGAGGAGCGGATGAGCGGCACGGTGGAGGCCCGGAATCAAGTCACCATCTATCCCGAGATCAGCGCACGGGTAGAGGAGGTTGTGGCCCAGAACGGCGACTACGTGGAAAAGGGCGACCCTCTCGTTCGGCTGCGCGACGACCGGTATCAGGAACGGGTTCGGCAGGCCGAGGCGTCGCTCCAAATTGCCCGGGCCGAGGCGAGGAGTGCCCGCGCCGATCTGAAAGAGGTTCGCTCCCAACTGAAACGGACCGAGCGCCTCGCCAAGCAGGACTTCGAGAGCCAGCAGCAGCTCGAATCGCTTCGGGCACAGGTCAATCAGGCCGAGGCGCAGGTGAAGCGCGCGGAGGCGCAGGTGCAGCAGGCCCAGGCCACGCTCGACGAGCGTCAGACCGACCTCCGACGCACCGTCGTGCGGGCCCCCATCACGGGACAGGTGGGCGCCCGCAACGTGCAGGTCGGACAGCGCGTGGATTCCAACACGCAGCTCTACACCATGGGCGATCTCGACGTGGTACGCGTCAAGGTTCCGGTGTCGGGTCGCATGCTGGGGAACATCAAAGAAGGTCAGACGGCCCGCATTACGGCCCCCTCACTGGGGGACACCACGATCACAGCGGAGGTCAGCCGCATTTCGCCATTCATAAGCAGCGACAGCTACAGTGCGGAGGCCGAGATCAGAGTGCCGAACCCCAACGGTCTTCTGAAAGCCGGAATGTTTGTCAAAGTAGATGTCGCCTACGCGGAAAGTCAGAAGGCCACCATCGTCCCCCTCAGTGCACTGTACGAGGACCCCACCACCGGCAAGCGCGGCGTGTTCGTGGCCCCCACCCTCGGCACGGAAGTGCCCGTGGAGATGCCGGAGGGGAAAAACACAGACGATCCGCCGCCCCTGACGAAACCGACCCCGACCCAATTCCGCCAGGTGGAGATCCTGGCAGAAGGCTCTCAGACCGCCGGCATTCGGGGCGTCGAACCGGGCGACTGGGTCGTGACGGTCGGCCAGAACCTGCTAAGCACAAGCGCCGACGACCGGGTGGACGCTCGGGTGCGGCCCATGTCCTGGTCCCGCCTCATCGCCCTGCAGCGCCTGCAAGATACCGACCTGCTCCGACGGGTGATGAAACGACAGCAGAGAATGGCGGAGCGCCGGTTCGGGGAGCAGGATACGGCTCAGGCCGACACAACCGCTTCTGCCGCACAGGGGCGCCCGGATGCTGTCGACTCCACTCGTTCGTCCGGATCGACCCTCCACGCCTCTCGGTAACGTCCGTTCGCTTTTCCACTCCTCAACTTGCATCCCCTATGTCTCTGTACGACACGTCCATCCGCCGCCCGGTCGCCACCGCGATGACGTTTCTCGCCATCCTCGTGGTGGGGATCGTGAGCTTCCGGTACCTGCCGGTGGACCTGCTGCCGGAGATCGAGTACCCGCGCGTGACGGTCTACACCAACTATCCAAACGTGGGCCCGGAGGAGATTGAGAAAATCATTACCGATCCGGTGGCCAATGCCGTTTCCGGCGTGCCCAACGTGGAGCGCATGACCTCCAGCTCCGACGAGGGCGGGAGCCGGGTGAACCTCGAGTTTGCCCAGGGCACCGACCTGAACGCGGCCGCCAATGATGTACGCGCCGCCCTGGACCGCATCCGCGACGAGTTGCCGGTGGAGGCGGAGCCGCCCGGCATCTGGAAGTTCGATCCCAATAGTCAGGAAATCGTCTCGGTGGCGGTCCAGTCGAGTCGCAATCTGGAATCGCTCACGCGCTTGCTGGAGCGCGATCTGAGCCGCCGCTTCGAGCAAGTGCCCGGCGTGGGAACCCTGAACATCCAGGGGGGCATTTACCGCGAGGTGCAAGTCAACATTGAGCGAGAGCGACTGCGCGCCTACGACATGTCCGCCGCCGAGGTGCAGCAGGCGATTGCTCAGTCGAACACGGCCCTGCCCGGCGGCAACGTGAAAGAAGGCCTCAATAACCTGTATGTGCGGACGCAGGGAGAGTACAAATCGCTGGATCAGATCCGCCGCACCGTCATCACGAGGGTGGATGGGGATCCGGTCCGGGTTTCGGATGTCGCCAAGGTGGTTGACGGCTACGAGGACCTGCAGCGCATCACCGAATTGAACGGCGTGCCCGTCGTGCGGCTCGAGATTCAGAAGCAAAGCGGGGCCAACACCGTGACGGTGGCGAAAAACATCCGGGAGGTGGTGAGCCGCGTCAACGCCAACCGCTCGGACGTGAAGCTGACGGTGGTCAGCGACCAGAGCGAATTTATCCGCCAGTCCATCAACAACGTCCAGAATTCGGCCATCTGGGGATCGCTCCTAGCCATTCTGGTGCTGTACCTCTTCCTGCGCAATGGATCGACCACCTTCATCATTGCGCTGTCGATCCCCATCTCGATCATCGCCACGTTTGCCCTCCTCTTCTTCAACGACCTCTCGCTGAACCAGATGACGTTCGGGGGGCTAGCCCTGGGGGTGGGGTTGATTGTGGACAACGCAATCGTGGTCTTAGAAAACATTATCCGACAACGGGAGGAGAATGGGCGATCCCTGCGGGAGGCCGCCTCGATTGGCACGCGGGAGGTGGCCGGTGCCATCGTGGCCTCCACGCTGACGACCTCCGTCATCTTCCTTCCCCTCGTGTTCGCCCGCACCACCACGGCGGCGCTCTTTCAGTCGCTGGCCCTGGTCGTCGTCTTTGCCCTCGTCTGCTCGCTGCTGGTGGCCCTGACGCTGGTCCCCATGCTGTCGAGCCGGTTCTTAACCGTGGACGCCGGCGAGGACACGGCGGACGAGGACACCTCGAAGTCCTGGTTCCAGCGGGCGTTCGCGCGCCTCGAGAACCGCTACGCGGACTTCATCGACTACACCCTCGGGCGGCGATGGGTCGTGTTCGGCGTGACGACGGTGCTGTTGATCGGCTCCGTCGCCCTGTGGCCGATGATCTCGATCGAGCTCGCGCCGCAGACCGACGCCAATCAGATCGACGTGGACCTGGAGATGGCGCAGGGGACCAACATCGCTGTGGTAATGGAATATCTAGACGAACTGGAACGGAAGGTGAAGCCCATACTGCCGAAAGACGAGGTCGAGAACTTCGCCAAGCAGGTGCAGCCCTGGGGCGCCGAGGTCGAAATTCAGCTCAAGTCGGCCGATGAGCGCTCCGTCAACACCTTTGCCCTGGCCGACTCCATCCGGTCCAAAGTGCTCGGGCAAGTCCCGGGCGCCGACCTCCGGGTCAGTGCCCAATCCGGCCTCTGGGTGCTGCGGCGCGTCTTTAGCACGGGGAGCGGCACCCAGGACCTACAGGTGGAACTGCGGGGATACGACCTCGAACGCGCCCGCAAGATCGCCCAGCGCATCCGCGGGCGCCTGGAGCGTGTCGAGGGGGTGGCCAGCGCCCGCTCAGGTCGACGCGAGGGACGCCCGGAGCAAAACATCCGCTTCCTCCGCGACAAAATCTCGTCGCTGGGGCTGAGTGTCCAGGAGGTGGCCCGGGCCGTCCAGACGAACGTGGGCGGAAGCCGAGCAGCGGCGTACCGGGACGGAGGCGACCAATTCCCGATCACCGTGCGCCTGCGCCCGGAGGATCGCCTCTCGGTGCAGGACCTCGATAACGTGTCGATCCGGACCCCCGACGGACAGTCTGTGCCTATCTCGTCCCTGGTCACCATGGACCGGGGCCGGGGCCCCACCGAAATCCAACGCATCAACGGACAGCGCGTCACCTACATTTCGGCCAGCCTCACCAGCGACGCTGTGCTGGGCGAGGTGGTACAGCGGTCCCGTGCGGCCCTGTCGGACCTCTCGCTTCCGGACGGCTTCTCGGTCACCTTCGGGGGCCAGTACCGGGAGCAGAAGAAGGCACGGCAGGACTTCCTCATCGCCATCATCATGGCCCTCGTGCTCATCTACATGGTGATGGCCGGGCAGTTCGAGCGCTTTCTCGACCCGCTCGTCGTCATGTTCAGCGTGCCGCTGGTGCTCATTGGGGTGTTGCCCACCCTCGTGCTCACCAACACCACGGTCAACATTCAGAGCGTGATGGGACTGGTGATGCTCATCGGCATCGTCGTGAACAATGCCATCGTGCTCGTCGACTACATCAATCTCATGCGGCGCGAGCGCGGGATGGCCCTCATGCCGGCCGTCGCGGAGGCGGGACGCCTGCGCCTGCGTCCCATTCTCATGACGACGCTCACGACGGTGCTCGGGCTCGTGCCCCTGGCCCTGGGACTGGGGGCCGGCGCTGAGATTCAGGCTGCCCTCGCCCGCGTCGTGATCGGCGGGCTGCTGGCCTCCACGTTCGTGACCCTCGTCCTCATCCCCACCGCCTACGTGAGCCTCGAACTGACGGCGCGCAGCCTGAAGGAGAAGCTGCCGGACTGGTCGTGGCTCCCCGACTCTGGCCTCCAGCCCCGACGGGCATAAGCCCCGGGTGGAGCCGATGAGGCCGAACCGGGCCGAACCATTTTGGACGTGCCGCCTTGAACCACGGCAAGTGCGCCCGCTCCAGGCGTCACCTTTCTCGCTCGCGTTTTGTCCAGAGGAGTCCCCTTCATGCGCCGTTCCAACTTCTCCCGCCTCCTCATCGGCCTTTTCCTGGTCACCGGTCTTTTCCTGGGCAGCGTTCCGGGATCGGGGTGCGCCCAGAATCAAGAAACCGGAGACGCAGACACTACGGAGATCCAGACTCCAGCGCCCTCGTCCGCTCCCACGGTGGCCGACACGTCGGTGGAGGCGGACGTGCCGTACGTGGCCACGCCCAACGAGACTGTGCGGGGCATGCTGGAACTCGCCGACGTGTCGAGCGAGGACGTGGTGTACGACCTCGGGAGTGGCGACGGACGCATTCCCATCGCCGCTGCTCAACGGTATGGCGCTCGCGGCGTGGGCATCGAAATCAAGCCGAGCCTCGTGGACCGGGCCCGCAAGAATGCCAAGCTCTCCGGCGTACAGGACCAGGTCACGTTTCGCCAGCAAGACCTCTTCAAGGCCGACTTCAGCGAGGCCACGGTCGTCACGATGTACCTTTTTCCGGAGGTCAACCTCAAGCTGCGGCCCATGCTGTTCGAGCAACTGGCGCCCGGCACGCGCGTCGTCTCCCACAGCTTCGACATGAACGGCTGGGAGCCGGACTCGACCACCAAGGTCAACGGCGATGTGCTCTACCTGTGGACGATTCCGGAGGAGGTGCCCGCGCACCTGCAGGAGAAATAGCACAGCGTCCCCAAACAGCAAATCCCTGCTCCGTCCCCGAAAGGACGTGAGCAGGGATCTGTGTCGACCGGCGTGGGGGTGGTGGAGCCACTGGGATTCGAACCCAGGACCTCTGGAGTGCGATTCCAGCGCTCTACCAGCTGAGCTATGGCCCCAGTTGGCATCGGAGGCGGCGAAGCGCCGCTTCGTCTCAAAATTCTGTCATTGGCTACGGCCCGTTCTGACCGTCTGTTCCTGCGAGCACGACCGGCGGGGCGCCAATCGGTGAGATCTGCCGTGAGAACCGTGCGAAAGAGCGGCCGTGACGAGCGTGTAAGAAGCTCGACGCGGCGGGCACGCATGTCTGGACGCGCCGTAACATCTATCGCCGTTGATTCAGAACCAGATTTGCTTATGCCGTGAGTCACAAAAACCTGCCGACGAAAACGTGTCCGGTGTGCAACCGCGAGTTTGAGTGGCGCAAGAAATGGGAAGACGATTGGGAGAACGTCAAGTACTGCAGCCAGCGCTGCCGCCGCAACAAGGACCGCGACCACATTCCCTGGGCGAAGGAGGAGTGACGTACGGATGTGAGGACGTATGGAGGTATGGATGTTTCTTTCGCTAAAGCTGATTGCCTTCCTCGCATATTCCGCCACCCTCACCTTTAACCTTCCAACGTTCAACTTTCTAACTTTCGACCACCGTGCCTTCGACCGCCCTCGTCTGGATCCGAAACGACCTGCGTGTTCGCGACCACGCACCGCTCCGCCACGCTGCCGACCACTACGATCAGGTCGTGCCCGTGTACTGCTTCGATCCGCGCCACTTTGGCACCACCATGTTCGACCTGCCGAAGATGGGTGCCGTTCGGGGCCGCTTCCTGCGCGAGAGCGTGGAGGACCTGCGCGGCTCGCTCCGGGACCTCGGTGGCGATCTCGTGGTGCGCCAGGGACGCCCCGAAGACGTGCTCCCGACACTGGTGCGTCAGACCGACGCCGCCGAGGTGCTCCAGTTTCAGGAGATCGGAACAGAAGAGCGCGAGGTGGAGGCGGCCGTGGAGGATGCCTTGCGCGACACAGACGCGACCCCGGGCTTCTTCTGGGGCAAGACGCTCTACCACATCGACGACATTCCGTTCGAGGACGTGGGGGACATCCCGAACGTCTACACGAATTTCCGAAAGGGCGTGGAGAAAAAGAGTCGGGTTCGTCCCCCCATCGACGCCCCCGGATCGCTGCCGCCCCTGCCCACGGAGATCGAGCCGGGCCCCATCCCCACGCTCGACGACCTCGGCTTCGAGGACGACGGGAAGGTCGATGAGCGGGGCGTGCTTCCCTTCCGCGGCGGGGAGACGCGGGGGCTCGACCGCATCGACGAGTACATCTGGCGCGAGGACTGCCTCAAGAAGTACAAGGCCACCCGAAACGGCCTGCTCGGGGCCAACTACTCCGCGAAGTTCAGCGCCTGGCTCGCGCACGGCTGCATCACGCCGCGTCAGATCCACGAAGAGGTGGAGCGCTACGAGCGGCGGCGCGTCGACAACAAGTCGACCTACTGGATGAAGTTCGAGCTCATCTGGCGCGACTTCTTCAGCTACGTCACCTGGAAGGCGGGCGACCGGCTCTTCCGCCCCGGCGGCATCATCGGCAACGACATCGACTGGACGTACCACGACGAGTCGTTCGAGCGATGGGCCACCGGCACCACCGGCATCCCGTTCATTGACGCCAACATGCGGGAGCTCAACCAGACCGGCTACATGTCCAACCGCGGCCGGCAGAACGTCGCGAGCATGCTCTCGCAGAGCCTGAAGCTCGACTGGCGGATGGGCGCGGCCTACTTTGAGTCGCGCCTCGTGGACTACGACGTGGCCTCGAACTGGGGCAACTGGGCCTACAACTCACGCGTGGGCAATGACCCGCGGGCTCGCTACTTCAACATCGTGAAGCAGGCGAAGCGCTACGACGAAAACGGCGAGTACGTGCGCCACTGGCTCCCTGCCCTGGAAGGCGTGCCCGACGAGTACGTCCACGAGCCGCACAAGATGAGCCACGAACAGCAAAAGCTCTTCGACTGCGTACTCGGGGCCGACTATCCGAAGCCGTTCGTGAACCTGGACAAGACGTACGAGCGCATCCGCAGAGAGCGCGATTGACCTTGCCCCCTCACGGCAATCGCATCTTGGCTCCGAAACCGATTCTTCATGTCGCACGGAGCATACCAGTCGACACCCAGACGCCCAGACGCCCATACAATTCGGGCATGATTGGGGGATCGCGAGCAGGCGAGCCGTCTCTGCTCGAATTGATCTCGAACATGCGGGCGCCCTGCGCTCCCCCTTCGGTCCCGCGGCGCATTGGAGGCAGAAGCTTCAACCAAGCGGACACGCTCAGGACGCGATCTCCCTGCCCCTCTCGCCTCCCCCTCCCATGCTCAGCCCCCCGCTCCTCGCGTTCGCCATCGGGCTGGCCGTCGTGCTCGTTTTGCTCGCGTGGCTCCGGCTTCCAGCCTTCCTCGGGCTCATCCTCGCCGCCCTGGCCGTCGGCCTCGCCACGCCGGACGTCTCCTTCGGCGAAGTGCCCGCAGAAACAGCCAAGGCGTTCGGCGACGTGATGACGGCCATCGGCATCCCGATTTTGATGGCGGCCCTGATCGGGAAAAGCCTGATGGACAGCGGCGCGGCGGAGCGGATCGTCCGGGCCTTCCTCTACCAGACCGGCGACGCGCAGTCCGAAGTGGCCCTGCTCGGCAGCAGCTACGTGCTCTCCATCCCCGTCTTCGTCGACAACGTCTTCTACCTGCTGGCCCCGCTGGGCCGGTCGATGTACGCGCGGACCGGCACCAAATACGCGCTCTACGTCTCTGTGCTGTCGGCGGGGGCGCTGGCCACCCACATGCTCGTCCCGCCCACACCCGGCCCACTCGCCATGGCCGACACCCTGAACGTCGACCTCGGCGTGGCCATTCTCGTGGGCGCACTGGTGGCCATCCCCACGTCCCTCGTCGCGGGCCTCGTCTACGGGGCCTGGATCAACGATCGACTCACGATTCCGCTACGGGAGGCCCTGGGCTCGTCCCCCGACGCGCTGACCGAGAACGCGCAGACGCCGTTGGCCGACCTCCCAGGACTCGGAGAGGCGGCCCTCCCCATCGGCCTCCCGCTCCTTCTGATCGGCTCGAATACCGTCGTGGAGGCCGTCGCGCCCGGTCACGACGGACTGTCCGCTGCGGTGTCCTTCCTCGGCGATCCCACCGTGGCGCTCACCGCGGCCGCCATCGTCGCCGCCACGACCTACTACCGCCAGAGCGACATGGACGCGTCGGCCTTCAGCGGTGCCCTCACGGACGCGTTAAAGAGCGGCGGCAACATCATTGCCATCACGGCCGCGGGCGGGGCCTTCGGCGCCATGCTCCGCACGGCGGGCGTCGGCGAATACATCGCGGAGGGGCTCTCGGAGGCCGGCATTCCGCTGCTCGTCACCGGCTGGCTGATTGGCGGTGTCATCCGGCTCGCCCAGGGCTCTGGGACTGTGGCTGTGCTTACCGGCGCGTCCATGATGGCCCCGCTCATGCCCGACCTCAGCGTCCACCCGGTCTACATGATGATGGCCGTCGGGACCGGCGCGATGCTCTTCTCCTGGTACAACGACAGTGGCTTCTGGATCGTGAGCGAAGTGGCCGGCATGACCCAGGCCGAAACGTTCAAGACATGGTCGGCCGTGAACACCGTAATGGCCGTAACGGGGCTTTTCGTCGTGCTGCTCCTCGCGACGCTCGCTCCGCTACACTGAGGGACTCTTGCGTCCCCCCGCCACGAAGAAGTCGTCCTGTCGCCACGCGCAGTCGACGTCCGTGAAGCCCGCCCGCTCCATGGCCTTGAGTTGCGGATAGAGCGGGAGCGTTCCCACGTGATCGCCAATGATGCAGTGGCCGCCGGGACGGAGGGGTTCGAGCGCGCTGCGGAAGAGCAGTTCGTAGCGCGATTCGGCCTCGGCCCGGTCCACCTCGTGCCCCACGATGGCGTGCAGGGCCAGCGACGCCACCACCAGGTCGTACGGCCCGCCCGGAAGCGGGGCCCCGTCGGTGGGCACCGCCACCTGAAGCGGGTCCGCGTTGCGGGTCAGTTGCCCCACCTTCTCGTGGGCGATCGACAACAGGTCCGGATCCTCGTCGAGCAGAACAAGCTCCACCTGCGGGTAGGCATCCAGCACCGTGGCCGCCGCGTTGCCGGTGCCACAGGCCAGGTCGCAGACGGCGGCGCCGGGGGGGAGCGGGGGGAGCGCCATGGCCAGTTCTTCCAGCATGGGCACCGCCTGCGGCAGCTTGCGCTCCAGGTGGATGTCGTACCACCGGCCGTTGTCCCAGTGGCCGCCTTCGCGGCGCAGGTTGTCTTTCCAGTTCGGCAAGTCGCTCATAGAAAAAGAGAGTCAGCGTCAGAAGCTAATGCGCCGCCAGGGATCCGGGGCCTCGTTTCTTGTGGATGCCGTCGTCGTTGACGTGGCCGACGTATCGCCCCAGGATGGTAATTTCCTCAAATACGTCGGGCTGGATGCGGATGTCATCGTACTCCGGATTGCAGGGTTCCAGCCGGAGGCCGTCCTCGTCGTGGTAGACGCGCTTGAGCGAGGTTTCGCCGTTGTAGAGAACGGCCCCAATGCCGCCCTCCGGAATGTCCTCATCGATCAGCAGCACGTAGTCGCCGTCGTGGATGTCGGCCCCGCGCATGGACTGCCCCGACACGCGGATGGCAAAGATCTCGTCGAGGTTCGGAAAGAGCATGTCCAGCGTGATGGTCCCGAGATCCGCCTCGACGGCTTCCTGCAGGCTCCCGGCGGAGATGATGCCCTTGACCGGGATGCCGGGCTCCTCCTGTTCTTCGTACCGCGGAGCAAGGTGATACCCGTCGTCGTCCCGCGTGAGGTGTCCCTTGCGATGGAGGGCCTTCAGGTTTTGCGTGACACTGTTGGGCGAGCTGTACCCGAAATGATCGATGATTTCCCGGTAGGTGGGCCAGACGCCCGTCTCGTGGGTATGATCGATGAGAAACTGGAGGAATTCGTGTTGCTTGGCGGTGAGCTTTTTTCGACCCATAGCGGCTACAGGCGATATCGCACAGCTGGCGAGCGGCGGCCCCGGCCCCGTCGACGGACACCGGCAATCTGCGGACTACATATATTCCACACAGTAAGGGTATCGAGCAGGGGGGAAAAGGTCAACCGCGCTGATTCTCGTCGGCACCACGCTCGATCTGAGCAATGACCGACCGGCTTCGGTCGGGGTAGGCGTCGTCGAACTGGTAGCGCAGAAAGTCACGAACCAGCGCCTCCACCTCGCGACGGACCGAGGGGCTCATCTCCAGCCGCATGACCGTATCGAGGTCGGCCCGGGCACACACCGCGTAGGCCCGGAGGGCCGCCCGGGAGGCACGGCGCGGTTCCTCCGGCGCCGCGTCCCGACCCCCGTCGGGGGCTCGATCCCGACTACTGTCGGGATACACCCCTCCATCCACGAGCGACAGGAGTCCCTCGTCTCCGGTCACTGCTTCGACCCGATCGCGCTTGACGGCCGGGGCCACCCCCAGGATCTGGGCCAGTTGAAGCTGGACGTACGGCCACACGTTGGTCACGCGCGCCTCTCGGGCGTTCAGACGGCGCAGCGCGTGAACGAGAAGCGCAAACACCTCGGGCTGGGCGTCTTCGGTCTCCATCAGGGCATCGACGAGCTCCACGATCCGAAATCCAACCGTGATGGAGGTCAGGTTGCGGCGGAGACGATGAAACGATTCGACGTGACTACTCTCGCTGAGCGTCTGCAGCGTGCGCGTCGGCTTGTAGTAAAACACCACCTGGGTGTAAGCCATCGGCTGGAGCGTCGCGCCAAACGAGCTCTTGGGCCGCCGGGCCCCCTTGGCCATCACGCCGAGCTTTCCCTTCTCTCGCGTGTACAGCGTGACGATCTGGCTCGTCTCGCCGTAGTCGAGGCTCCGCAGGACAATCGCCTCGGTTCGTACGATGGACCGCTGTGCCATGGCCGAAGGTACGTAGACGCGGAAAAGTCTGGATGTCGGGACACCGGTGAAGCAAAAGACCGGTCGGGGAATGGTGTGCCTATGCTGAGTATTTCGTATTGCGTAGTGCGTATTGCGTGCTGTACCCGTAAAAATACGCAATACGGAATACGCAATACCCTTTCGGCCTGCCGTCCTCCATCGGTGGAGCCCGAGACGTTAGATTCCGGCACCGAATGTGTCTATTGGACCACAACGGGTCA
>JBDGQM010000201.1:22277-43990 GCA_042219065.1 Salinibacter sp.
AGCCCGAGACGTTAGATTCCGGCACCGAATGTGTCTATTGGACCACAACGGGTCATTGTGCTCGGTACCGGTCGCAACCCATCATTCTTCCGCCATGATTTGGCTCTACCGCCTCCAGCAACGACTCTCCATCACCCGCCACGAAGGCCTCGCGGTGCTGATCCTTGCCAGCCTGTTCCTGCTGGGGCTTACCGTGCGCCACGTCCAGGAACAGCAGATGCCGCCCGTAGCGACCGATTCGCTCGTCGTTCAGTCCACGGCGGACTCCGCCGCTGCCCGTGCGTCTGAGCCGGATTCCCCCCCGCCGTCCGCGGAGAACCCGCTCAACGTAAACACTGCATCTCTCGACGCCTTGCAGGCCCTGCCCGGAATTGGTCCCGCCCTCTCGAAGCGCATCGAGGCGTACCGGTCGTCGCAGCGCCCCTTCCAGCACGTCGACGAACTGACGCGCGTGAGCGGCATCGGCCCCAAGACCCTGGAAACACTTCGTCCGATGGTGCAGGTGAAGGCGCCCGCCGACGCCCCCGAGCCGAACGCTAACGCGCAGTCCTAAGACGCCGACGAGTCCGACGACGCCCCCTCAGTCTCGGGAGACGGGCCTTCGTCTGGGCCTGTCCCCTCCGCACCCTCCGTGGCGCCGTGCTGCTGCTTTCGCATCCGTTCCGCCACGGCCTCCGGGGTCCACTCTTCGGCGACCTCCTCCTCCCGGTCGAGAAACCGGTAGATCGGCACGAGCAGCACCGCCGCAAGCACGGCAAACCCGATCAACGTGCCCGCGATGATGGGCAGATACTGCGGGTCGAAGAGCGGAGACGCGTCCATGCCGGAGGACTCGTTGCAGAAAGCATCCAGAGGGACTGCAGTGCAAGTACCTGCCAGCAGCCGTTCAGTTCGCCGTTCCACCAGTCTTGTCATGCCCCACGACGAGCGTCTCGCGGGCGCGCCCCCCTGACAGTTTCCGTCTCCCGAGCACCCGGCCCGTGCATTCACGTTCTCCCCCACACTCTTCGGAGAGGGCATCAGTCAGCGGCCGACCCGGCCAAAATGCTTCCAGGAGGACTTCCAGCATATGACTCCCCGAGCACGGCAATCGCATCCTGACCCAAGGACTGATGTTGTCTTCTCTCTGGGGTGGTGTGTCCGTGCTCCCGCGCCCCCTTCCCGATGGGAATCGGCACCGATAGGGATCGTGTGCCGTGCGCGATTACCATCGGCACGGGACGAACTCGCCCATTCCTGCGGGGCTGTTTCGTCGATCAGAGGCGGGCGAGCCTCCGTTCCAGAACGGAAACGCTTACCATACGATTGCCCTGACTCCCTGGGTCAGCCCCGCGGTTCTGCGAATCCTTTTCAAAGAGTGTCGGTACGAATGCTTTTACCACGGCATCCTGCTCGTCCGACGCGAACATGCTCCGTCACTCTACCAAAGCATCCGCCCGCCTCCACATATGTCTTTGTCCGATGCCGCCTCGACAGAGACCTCCGAATCCCGGCTCCTCATCGCCGAGGACGACCCCGAGGTTGGGGCCGGCCTGGAAGATCTCTTTGCTCGTGAGGGCTACGAGGTTCAGCGCACGACTGACGGCGAGAATGCACTGGAAGAGCTCACCACCCTTCCCCCGTACGACCTCGTGCTTCTGGACGTGAAGCTTCCGGAGAAGGACGGGTTCGAGGTGCTCCGAGAAGCCCGTCAGGCCGGCGTCAACTCGCCGGTCATCATGCTCACGGTGAAAGACGAGCATAAGCATAAGCTTCGGGGATTCGACCTCGGGGCCGACGACTATGTCACCAAGCCGTTCGACACCAAAGAGCTCAAGGCTCGGGTGGAGGCGGTCCTCTCCCGCACCGACTCCAGCCTGCCCAACACCGGGGACGTGTTTTCGTTCGGGGACATCACGGTTCACTTTCCCGATGAGACAGTCACGAGAGGCGATGAGGCAATCAAGCTCACCGCCCTCGAGTTCGAGGTGCTCGAGTACCTCATTAAGCACCGGGGTCGCACGGTGAGTCGCGAGCAGTTGCTGCGGGACGTGTGGGGCATCAGCGGCGACATCACCACGCGCACCATCGACCGCCATGTGGCGTCGCTCCGCAAGAAGATCGAGCCGACCCCGGACGAGCCGGTCCATCTGGAAACCGTGTACGGAATCGGGTACAAGTTTGTCGAGTGATCGCCCTGAGGGATTTCCGGCACCGAAACCGGCCGCGACGGCATTTACGTGAACCGCCTGAAGGACAAGCCGGGCGCCCGCAAGTGTCCGACCGCCACGGCGCCAGCCCGGAAGTGTGCGCGCGTGTCCGCGCCTGACAGCGACTAAGTAGGCCCGAGAAAGTACGTTAATTTTCTCGCATCCGAAAAACCCTTCGTGAGCACGTCATCCTGAACTTGATTCAGGATCTTTTCGATGGTGAGCACTGCCTGAGGCGAAGAGATCCCGCATCGGGGTGCGGGATGACTGCCCAGGGTTTTTCGGATGCATGGCTAATGTTCTTCCCTTGACCTACTTAGTTCAGACAAAGGACCCCGTACTGCGTCATCTCGACGGGCATGAACGGCGCCGGAGGCGGCGGAGGCGTCTGCTCGTCATCGGCCTCCGGGGCCGGATCGGGAGGCAACTCCTCCCCACTCGGCTCAAAGAAGGCCAAAGCCTCAGCCAGTTCTTCCCCCTCATCGCCGAACAACGTGGCCCGCACGTGGTACCGAGGCGGCTCGGCGAGCACCACCTCCGCAGCCGCTCGAACCGGCCCCTCGTACTCGGGCTGATTCACGCTGAGGTTGAAGTGCTCCATCGAAAGCCGTTCCTCCTTCTCGACAGACCCCGCCGCCAGCGACGTTGCGTCGCTCAGAATCTGTCGATGGGGCATTCGGTTCAGGACCGGGGCCGACGCGGCGCCGTCTACAATCCCGATGAGTTCTGCGAACCCGTAGGAAACCTCCACAGGTCCCGTCACGGTTTCGGCCGGGTCGGCTGCGTAAAGGTGCTTGAGGCGCTGGTAGTGCTGTTGGGCAACCATCCGAGAACGATAGCTATGAGAGACCAGTGAGGCGAAAATATTCGAACATCTCGACCAGCACGCCAACCACCCGGCGTGTGCACGCATATCCACCGCGAAAAGAATGCCAGGCCGTCCGGCCTGCACGACTGTCAGGCTGCAGGACTGGTAAAACATGTGTGTTACGCCTCGCCCGCACAACACCGACCAACCCTGCAAGCTTGTCACGACCCATCGACAGCCCCTAGATTGCCCCCAACCGCTTCATGCCCCTCACCCTCGACCAGCAACGCGCGGTCGCCAAGCATCTCCAGTCCCGTGCACAACCGCCCCAGTGTCCAGTCTGTGGGGCCTCCAACATGACGGTGCAGGAAGAGATTGTCCTTCTCCCCACGGCCCACGAGGAGTCGTCCGACCAACCGATGATCAACGTCGTGTGCAAATATTGCGGCCATGTGCTTCATCTTTCCCCATCCACCATCGGGTTGTCCATCGAATGAGCCCGGTCCGTCGCAAGGACTCCAGAGGATTGTAACGGTTCGGAGAACTGTGGGTCAAAGGGGCGTGGCGAGGCAGGACGCATCTGCTCGCCCGCACCCTGCGTACTTTCTCACAGATCCGGCCATTCAACAATGAAGTGGTTCAAGTCAGCGGTCATCGGCGCCCTCGGAAGCCTCGTCATGTTTTTACTCATGATGTTCGGCATTCACGGCGCGGGTGTCGCCCCCTTCAACATCCCCCCGTCCGCCGCGTTTTTGGAGATGCTCGGCCTGAACACGGGCCCCCTCCCGCTCCTGGTTCACTTTGGCTACGGCGCCACGTGGTCCCTGCTGCTGGTAGCGCTGTCCGGCGCGAAGACGAACGTCCGCCGTGGCATCTACCTTGCGACCGGGCTGTGGCTCTTCATGATGCTCGTCTACTCCCCCATCATTGGGTGGGGCGTCTTCGGCTTCGGCGGATCCGGCCATGAGCTCGCCGCCGACCACCCGCTCCATCTCGGCTCGCCCATCAAGTACATCGTGGCGACGCTGGTGCTGCACCTCATCTACGGGGGGATCATTGGCGGCCTGAATCCGGCCTGGATTCAGTTCAATCAGTCCCACCAGGCCGCCTAGCCAGCTTGGGGCGTGCCCGTCCGGCCTCGGCTGCCCCCCTACACGCCCGACCAAAGCCAGTCAGGCATTGAATGAATCGAAGCTCTACGGTGGATACCAAGGTCAGAAGTCCCCCCTGCTGGTCGAATCATGATCTTGAATGTCAATGTGGAGCGCAAGGGCAAACACGGTGCACACAACCCCGAGGAAGGCCGGGACGACCCCCACGACCAAATACCGGGCCCAGGTGAGATCCCATCGAGGCCCCACCCACAGGGACACGATGGCCCATCCGTAAAAAAGAGTGGCCCCCGCAAAAAACCAGCTGAAGAGGGTTTGCTTCGTTTCGTCCGTCATGCTGAAAAGGCGTGTTCCGTGAGAAGGATTATGCAGGCTGGGCATTGGCGGCGAGACGATCCACCTTCTCGACGTACGCGTCGGGATCGGCCTTTCGTTCGAGCCCGCCCTGACTCATGTAGCGGACCTTTCCGTACACCGGGCGCTCTTTCCATCCCCGATCGTGGAGGCCGAAGATCCAGGCCACGTTCGCGAATGAGTTGGGGTCCCGGCCGTCCAGGAAGTACGTGTTGTTGAGATGGAGCGTGCGCTCGAAAGCGGTCTGGGGATCGGGCGACCACTCCAGGATTTTCTTGCCCCAGTACATGCGCATGTAGTTGTGCATGTAGCCGGTTTCGCGCATCTCTTTCATGGCCGCGTTCCAGTAGGGATCGTGCGTCTCGCTTTGCTCCAGCTGATCCCGGCTGTACACATACTCGCGCTCGTCGTCGGCGTGCTCGGCCAGGCTCTCCTGCGCCCAATCCGGCAGGCAGTCGTATGCGTCGTAGGTGTCGGGGCGGAAATGCACGTGGTTCACCGCCAGTTCGCGCCGGACCACGAGCTCCTCGATGTACGACTCGATGTCAGACTCAGGACCGTGGGCCTCGCGGACCTGCTGGGCCACCCAGATGGGCGACACCTGCCCAAAGTGCAGGTACTTGCTCATGTGCGACACCGCGCTGGTGTGAATCTGGTTGCGGTTCCCGTCGTACCCGTCCAGGTGCTCGGCGAGGAACTGATCCAGGATGCGTTCGGCCTCGGACGCCCCCCCGCGGTGAAGCGCAGAGACGGGAGACACGCTCCGATCCAGCGCCAACTGATCCGTGACGGCCCCGATGTCGTCGAGCGAGAGCCCCTCGTCGACGTCGAGGGAGCGCGACGGATGCTCCACGGGCGTCCGATCCGGGAGGTTGAGGCACCGCTCCAGGTGCTCGTGAATCTTCGGCCGGATGGTGCGGGCCGCGTACTCGGCCTTGTCCGTCACGGTCTCGACCGGCACCACCACATCCCCTTCCACCTGCTCGACCCGACACGGCGCCCTCTCGGCCACACGGGCCCGCCATTGCTTCTGGTGCCGGAGATACCCCCGATCGGTCACGAGGAGAGCCGCGTCGTCTGCATAGTCGAGCGCCACGTCGTCGGGACGGCCGTGGGCCACCACCATCTGGAGCCCTCGCCCTGCGAGCCGCTGCTGGGTGTCGCGCAGCCCTTCGAGCATGAAGGTGTAGTGGCGAAGATTGGCCTCGGGATCGTCGTCCATGAGCCCAAACACGACCAGCAGGGGCAGGCCCCGCTCGTTCGCGTGGCGGAGCGCCCGTTCCAGCGCGGGGTTGTGCTGGGCCCGCTGAGACTGCTGCATCCAGTAAAGAACGTACCGGCCGCGGTCCTGCGTCTCCTGATCGTTGAGGGACTGGACGCGATCCGGAGCGAGAGTACCCATGGGAAAGCTGAAAATGTTCTGCGCCAACGCACGACACAAACGGTGCGGTCGGACGCGGTATCCCAGCCGGTTCGGCTTGCCGCCGGACGTGACGCGATTGTTTCCTCCATCCCCCTACCCCACGGGCTCCTCGCGGACGCTCTCCTGCATGTCCGCTGTCGCGATGCTCACGCCGTCGACCGGAAACGTCAACTGATCCTCGGAGGCCGCGACGACCGAGGCGACCATGGTGTCCCCCGTCACGTTGTTCGTGGTTCGCAGCATGTCCAGGGGCCGGTCCGCCGCCCAGATCAAAGCGATGCCGGCACTCGGCACGCCGATCGACTCTAAAATGACGACCAGCATGACCGTCCCCGCACTGGGCACCGCCGCGGCACCTACCGACGCGAGGGTCGCCAGGAGCACGATGTTGAGTTGCTGCGTGAGCGCAAGCCCAATGCCGAGCACCTGCGCGATAAAGACAGCCGCAACGGACTGGTAGAGGGCCGTTCCATCCATGTTGATGGTCGCCCCCAGCGGCAGCACGAACGAAGACACCTCTTCTGAAACCCCAAGGTTCTTTTCGGAGACCTCCATGGTCACCGGCAGGGTCCCCCCGCTCGACGACGTCGAAAAGGCCACGAGCTGTGCCGGCGAGATGGCCCGGAAGTAGTCGCCAATCGCGATCGGCGTAAAGATGGACATGAAGAACGGATATACGAGGAAGACCATAATCGCCAACCCCGCCACCACCGTCAAACAATAAAACCCGAGGGCTCCAAGCAGGCTCACAATGTTGCCCGCCCCGCCGGTGGCGATGGACGTGATGGCGTCCGCGATCAGCCCAAAGACGCCAATCGGCGCCATGAGCATGATGACCTCGATGAGGCGAATCACGAGTTCATTCAGGCTCCTGAAGACGGAGAGTAAGGGCTCAGCGTCCTCCTTCGGAATCAGTAGCAGGCCAATGCCGATGAAAATGGCGACGAACACGACCTGGAGCATGTTGCCGTTGTCCGACGCCGAGTTGAAGAAGTTGGCAGGCACGAGGTCTACGAGTGGCTGCAGTGGGCCTCGGCCTTTGGCATTCTCGGCCATCTTCTTGCTCATCTCCACCTTGCCCTGATATGTCTGCTCAAGCTTCTTCCGGGTCTCTGACGTCACGGTGTCCCCGGGCCGGAGCGTATTGACGAGCACAAGTCCGATGCTGAGCGCAACAGTGGTGGTGAGCAGGTAGAGCCCGAGGGTCTTCCCCCCAATCCGCGAGAGCTTTTTCAGGTCTCGAAGCGAGGCCACCCCCACCACCAGCGAGGCCAGAATGAGCGGGACGGCGATGAGCTTCAGGAGGTTGAGGAAGATCGTACCAAATGGCGCGATCCAATCCGATGTGAACTCCACCCAGCCTACGGCCGCGGCAAAGACGCCGTAAGCGAGTCCCAGAACGAGGCCAATGATAATTTGCCAGTGCAGCTTCTTGTACCAGGACATAGTCAGTTCCACTTTGACGGAGAATACGAACCGGGGGGCGCCATTGACTGCACGCCACGCCTAAAATAAAGGCTCATTCCTCTCCTCCACAACCCGCCGGAGCGGCGGTCAGGGCAAGTGTATGCTGAACGTTTCTTTGAAGGCGTTGAGCTATCCGAACAGCAGAACGCCGGCCAGCGCCGTGAGTCCGCCCACCGCCGTGCCGAGGAGATTGACGATGTTGTTGCCAATCCCGGCCCACCCCCGCACCGGATCTGTCTCCGGGGATGGGGGCGTCTCGACCCAGTGCCCGGCGGCGGACCGGTACTGCGCCTGCAGGAAGGCGCCTGCGACGCTGTCGGCCAGCATGCCCGCCAGCCCCGCCCCCACGAGAAGCGCCGCGTCGCGCCCGGCATGCCCGCTCAGGGCTCCGTCAGCGAGCACAGCCGCCCCGACCACGCTGGCGGCCCCGAGCACTGCGGCCCCACTGCCGACGAGCGAGACGGCGCCCGACGTGCCCGCAGGCACCCGTCCGAACGATCGCAGCGACCACGGGGGCGGCCCGGCAATCGTCCCAAGCTCGGTGGCCCAGGTGTCGGCGGCCGCGGCGGACAAGGCCCCGACGAACGCGGCGTACCCCCCGATCGAGACGCCGGGCAGGCTTCCGGGAGCCACGGCAACCACCGCCAGCGCCGTCCACGCGATCCCGCCGTTTGCGAGGACCTGGGCCTGCGTCCGTCGCGGGGACGCCTCCCCCGCAGCCGACCGGCGCTCGGAATTGAGAGCCGTGAGCGCGCTGGAGAGCCCGAAGAAGACGAGTCCGGGTACGATCCACGCCCATCCCCCCACCCCGACGAGCGACGCCGCAAACAGCCCCCCCGTGGCCGCTCCGCGCTCATCCAGCGCCCCTGCCCCGTACGCCGCGCCCCCAAACGCAGCCCCGAGACCGATGCCTCCTGCGAGTTGACTGACCCCCAGGGCGCCCGCCTGAAGCGGCACCAGCACGAGAAGGACGGCACAGACGATAAAGAAGTTGTCCCATCCCTGCCGACACACCGCCTCGACACCGGTCGCAATCAGAGTCGTCCCGATCACCGCCGTTCCCAAACGACCGACCGTCCAGGGGGTTTGAGTGGCGAGCACGAAGACCGTCAGGACGCCCGCGGTGCCCGCGAAGGCCAGGCTCCCCACGACGGTACTGCCCCGGTCGCCTCCTCGGTCGGTCGTCTGCTCTCCGACCCACGACGCAATGGGATCGGCCAGGCCAAGGACGAGATAGGCAGCCTGAAACGCGAGGATGCGGTCCGGACTCACGGACCAAGTGGCCGCCAGGGCGGGCGGGACGGACAGCGGCAGGGCAACGGTCCCCCAGCTCTGCGGTCGCGCCCGGTGGATGCTTCCCCACCAGTCCGCGGAACGGGTGCCGGCATTAAGAAGGGCAAAGACGACTGCGAGGCCATAGACCGGGAGCGGCCGTGCAAACAGAAGTGGAGTGGCCGCGACGAAGAGGCTCACGCCCGCATGGACGAAGCGACGGGTCGTGCGCACCGCCACGCCCCAGTGCCGCAATGCTTCGCCAATCGCCACCAGTCCCCCGAGTCCCGCCAGTGCGGCCAGTGCGAGAGTCCCTTCTCTGGTGAACAGATAGAATTCAGACATACGCGAGGAATCCGCTGCGATCGAAGCGCGCCCCCCGTCCCAAACACCACCGCCCCGGTGCGCCAACACAGCGCAACCGGGGCGGAAAGACCTTCAGCTCTGAAGTTGTGCGTACTAGCTTTCGGACTCCGACGCCTCAATCTGCTCGACGTCTTCCTCACTCGGCGCACCGTCGCCGGCCGCACCGTCGCCGGCGGGCGCTTCGCCGTCGCCGCCGATGGCCGCCTGCAGCTCTTCGAGCTCGGACCGCGAGCCCACGACCAGATCGCGGTACTCGCGCTGGCCGGTGCCGGAGGGGATGGAGTGCCCCACGACAACGTTCTCCTTGAGTCCCTCCAAGGGATCCGTTCGGGCGCGGATGGCCGAGTTCGTGAGCACCTTCGTCGTCTCCTGGAAGGAAGCCGCCGAGATCATCGAGTCCGTCGCCAACGACGCCTTCGTGATGCCAAGCAGCACCGGCTCGCCGACGGCGGGCCGTGCCTCGCGCACATCGATCTCCGGCTTGTCCTCACGCTTCAGTTCAGAGTTCAACTCGCGCAGACGTCGGCGATCAATGACTTCCCCGATCTTGACGTCGGCGTCACTCGGGTCGGTGACGACAAATTTGTCGTAGAGGTCGTCGTTGACATTCGACATCTTCTGGCGGTCCACCTTCTCCCCTTCCAGGAAGTTGGTGTCGCCCGGCTCCGTGATCTCGACCCGCTTCATCATCTGCCGGATCACGACCTCGAAGTGCTTGTCGTCGATGTCGACGCCTTGGAGGCGGTACACCTCCTGCACCTCGTTGAGCAGGTGCTCCTGCACCGCCCGCGGCCCCTTGATCGACAGGATGTCGTGCGGGGCGATCTGTCCGTCCGAGAGGCGGTCGCCCGCTTCCACGTAGTCGCCTTCGTGCACCAGCATGTGCTTCGACAGGGAGACCATGTAGCTCTTCTCCATGTCTCCGTCGCGGCTGGTGACGATAATTTCCTGCGAGCCGCGCTTCTGGTCGCCGAAGCTCACGATGCCGTCGATTTCGCTGACGGCCGCCGGCTCGTCCGGCGTGCGGGCCTCGAAGAGCTCCTCGACGCGCGGCAGCCCCCCGGTAATGTCGCTGGTCTGGGCCGCCTGACGCGGGATCTTCGCGAGCGTCTGTCCCGCCTGCACCGTCTCGCCTTCGTCGACCTGGACGCGGGCGTCGACCGGCATGTTGTACTCCCGCTGCTCGCCGTCTTCGGTCTCGACGATGATGGATGGCGTCAGGGTCCGCTCGCGACTCTCGACGATGACCTTCTCCATGTGACCGGTCTGTTCGTCGGTCTCTTCGCGGAAGGTGGTATCTTCGATTACGTCCTCGAAGCGCACCGTGCCGTTGGCCTCCGTGAGAATGAGGCTGTTGTACGGATCCCAGCTGGCCATCACGTCGCCCTCGTCGACCTCCTGACCTTCTTCGACCAGAAGCTCGGCCCCGTAGGGCACGACGTAGCTGGTAAGCTCCCGACGATCGCCGTCCGTGTCCATGATTTGAATCTCGCCCTGTCGCGAGAGGACGATCTCCTTCGGGCCGTCGGCGTCTTCGTACGTCACCGTGCGGAGGTTCTCGAACTCGAGCGTGCCGGCAAACTTGGCCTGAATGGTCGACTCGCCGACCTCGCGCGTCGCAGTTCCACCGGTGTGGAAGGTGCGCAGGGTGAGCTGCGTGCCGGGCTCGCCAATCGACTGTGCGGCAACAACCCCGATCGACTCGCCCACCTCGACCATGCGACCGGTCGCAAGGTTTTCGCCGTAGCAGAGCGTGCAGACGCCCCGCTCGGCCTCACAGGTGAGCACCGACCGAATCTCGATCTCCTCAATGGAGGTCTGTGCAATGTCGTCCGCAATCTCGTCGGTGATCAGCTCGTTCGCCTCCACGATGAGCTCGTCCGTGTGCGGATCGTACACGTCGCGGACGGACACCCGGCCCGTGATGCGGTCCGAGAGCGGCGCCACGACCTCCTCGTTGTCCTTCAGCGCCCCCACGCTGATGCCGCGCAGCGTGCCGCAGTCGTGCTCCGTCACCGTCACGCTCTGCGAGACGTCCACGAGGCGACGCGTCAGGTAGCCCGCGTCGGCGGTCTTGAGCGCCGTGTCGGCCAGTCCCTTCCGCGAGCCGTGGGTGCTAATGAAGTACTCCTGCACCGTCAGGCCCTCCTTGAAGTTGGAGAGGATGGGGTTCTCGAGAATCTCGCCGCCGCCCCCGCCTTCGCCGATGTTCTTCTGCGGCTTGGCCATGAGGCCACGCATGCCGCCGAGCTGGCGAATCTGCTCCTGCGAGCCTCGGGCGCCGGAGTCGGCCATCGTGAAGATGGGGTTGAAGCCCTCCTTGTGCTCCTTCAGGGCGTTGAAGAGAACCTCCGACACCTTGTTGTTCGTCTTCGTCCAGACGTCGATGACCTGATTGTACCGCTCGTTGTCGGTGATGAAACCCATCGAGTAGTTCTTCTCGGCCTCCTCTACCGTTTCGTTGGCCTCTTCGATGAGCTCCTCCTTCTCTTCCGGAACGATGATGTCTGCGAGGGAGAAGGTCATGCCGGACGTCGTGGAGCGCCGGAAGCCCATGTCCTTGATGTCGTCCAGGAAGTCGGCCGTTTCCTGGAAGTCCGTCTTCTTCAGCACCGTCGCAATCACCGTCCGGATGTTCTTGGTGCTGAGCACCTCGTTGACGTAGTCCACCGAGTCGGGCAGCGTCTCGTTGAACAGCACGCGGCCCACGGTCGTATTGATGATGTCGTCGGAGCCGTCCGGGTCGCGCAGCTTGATCTTCGCGTGGAGTGCCAGCCGGTCCTGGTCGTAGGCCTGCCGGACCTCGTCCACGCTGGAGAAGCGCATGCCTTCGCCCTTCTGGTTGGACTTGGCCTTCGTGATGTAGTAGAGGCCAAGCACCATGTCCTGGCTCGGCACGGCGAGCGGTCCGCCGTCGGCCGGACTCCGCACGTTGTGGCTCGACAGCATGAGGATCATGCTCTCGAGGCACGCCTCGTGCGAGAGCGGAACGTGCACGGCCATCTGGTCGCCGTCGAAGTCGGCGTTGTACGCCGGGCAGACGAGCGGGTGAATTTCGATGGCCTTGTTCTCGGTAAGGACCGGCTGGAAGGCCTGAATGCCAAGCCGGTGGAGCGTGGGGGCCCGGTTCAGTAAGACCGGCCTCCCCTGAATCACTTTCTCTAGGATGTCCCAGACGTCTTCCGTCTTTTTGTCGACGTACTTCTTCGCGCTCTTGACCGTTTTGACGATGCCGCGCTCGATGAGGCGACGAATGATGAACGGCTTGAAGAGCTCGGCGGCCATCTCCTTCGGCAGGCCGCACTGGTGAAGCTCCAGGTGCGGCCCCGACACGATGACCGACCGGCCCGAGTAGTCGACGCGCTTCCCGAGCAGGTTCTGGCGGAAGCGGCCCTGCTTGCCCTTCAGCATGTCGCTGAGGCTCTTGAGCGGCCGGTCCGACGAGCCGCGCACCGAGTTCGATTTGCGGCTGTTGTCGAAGAGGGAGTCGACCGCCTCCTGCAGCATGCGCTTCTCGTTCCGCAGGATAACCTCCGGCGCCTTGATGTCGATGAGGCGCTTGAGGCGGTTGTTGCGGATGATGACCCGTCGGTACAGGTCGTTCAGGTCGCTGGTCGCGAATCGTCCCCCGTCCAGCGGCACGAGGGGGCGAAGCTCCGGCGGAATGACCGGAATGACCCGCATGACCATCCAGGTGGGCTTGTTTTCGCCGTTCTGGTTCGCCTCGCGGAAGGCCTCCACGACGTTGAGGCGCTTCAGGGCCTTCGACTTTCGCTGCTGACTCGTCTCGGTCTTGACCTGGAACCGAAGGTCCTGCGCAAGCTTGTCGAGCTCGAGGCGTTCGAGCATCGTCTCGACGGCCTCGCCGCCAATCTTGGCGATGAACTTCTCCTCGTTGTCGTCCTGGAGCCGGTTGTTGTCGTCCCGAATCTGGTAGAGGATCTCGTAGTACTCCTCCTCCGTGAGGAGCTGATTCTTCTCGACCCCGAGCCGCTCGGCCGTGCCCGGCTGGATGACGATGTAGTTCTCGTAGTAAATCACCTTTTCCAGGTCCTTCGACTTCAGGCCCAGCAGGTGCCCAATCTTATTGGGCAGCGTCTTAAAGTACCAGATGTGGACCACCGGCACGCTCAGGGAAATGTGCCCCATGCGCTCGCGGCGAACCGCCTTGCGGGTGACCTCCACGCCACACCGGTCACAGATGATGCCCTTGTACCGGATGCGCTTGTATTTCCCGCAGTGGCACTCGTAGTCCTTGACCGGCCCGAAGATCTTCTCGCAAAAGAGGCCGCCCATCTCCGGCTTAAAGGACCGGTAGTTGATGGTCTCGGGCTTCATCACCTCGCCGTACGACCGCTCCAGAATGTCCTCCGGAGACGCAAGGCTAATGGTGATGCTGTCGAAGTCCGTCTTGATCTCTGTGGAATTACCGTACGGCATATATAGTTGAGAATCTGGAAGTTAGCGTGCGGAACGGGGGACTGGGAGCGGACGAAGGACACACGCCGAGGGGGGACGCGGCGCGGCGCTCGCCCTTCGCACTCCGCGGGTTTAATCAAGCGTCACCTCAAGCCCAAGTCCCTGAAGCTCCCGGACGAGCACGTTAAAGCTCTCGGGAACGCCGGGCGAGGGGAGATTCTCGCCCTTCACGATGGACTCGTAGGCCTCGGACCGGCCTTGCACGTCGTCCGACTTGTAGGTGAGCATTTCCTGCAGCGTATTGGAGGCGCCGTAGGCGTACAGCGCCCACACTTCCATTTCGCCAAGGCGCTGGCCGCCAAATTGCGCCTTTCCGCCGAGCGGCTGCTGGGTGATGAGGCTGTACGGCCCGATGGAACGGGCGTGCATCTTGTCCTCCACAAGGTGCTCCAGCTTCATCATGTAGATCTGGCCCACCGTCGTCTTCTCGTCGAACGGCTCGCCGGTCCGGCCGTCGTACAGCTGAACCTTGCCGTCGCGGGGCAGGCCGGCCTCCTCCAGCTCGTCGCCCACGTCTTCGAGGGAGGCGCCGTCGAAGATCGGGGTGGAATACTTCACCCCAAGCTTGTCCCCGGCCCATCCGAGAAGGGTCTCGTAAATCTGGCCGAGGTTCATGCGGGACGGAACGCCGAGCGGGTTCAGAAGGAGGTCCACCGGCGTGCCGTCTTCGAGGAACGGCATGTCTTCGACCGGGGCAATCTTCGCGATCACGCCCTTGTTGCCGTGGCGCCCGGCCATCTTGTCGCCGACTTCCATCTTCTTCTTCCGGGCCACGTAGACCTTCGCCATCTGCACGACGCCCGAGGGGAGCTCGTCGCCCATCTCAACCTGATGCTTCTGGCGCTTGGTCGTGCCCTCGATGTCGCGGCGGCGCGACTTGTAGTTCCGCAGGAGCGTCTGAATTTGATCGTTGAGCTCCTCGTCGTCGGTGAACTCGGCACGGGTGCTCAGGTCAGAGGGGTCCACGTCTTCGAACGCCTCTCGCTCAAACTCGGCCCCCTCACTGAGAATCACCGATCCCTCCCGGTCCTCCAGGCCCGCGCAGGTCGCATCCTCGACGAGGCCGAAGAATTTGTCCCAGAGACGCTCGTTGAGGTCCTCAAGCTTGCGCTCGTGCTCGTTCTCGATATTTTCGAGGCGCTTCTCCTCCATCTTCTTGGAGGCAGGATCGAGCTCCCGGCGGCTGAAGAGCTTCGTGTCGATCACCACACCGCCCTCCATGCCGGGCTTTGCCTTCAGGGAGGCATCCTTCACGTCGCCGGCCTTGTCGCCAAAGATGGCGCGGAGCAGCTTCTCTTCCGGCGTCGGGTCGGTCTCGCCCTTCGGCGTAATCTTTCCGACGATGATGTCGCCGGGCGTGACCTCCGCCCCCACGCGGATGATTCCACGCTCGTCGAGGTCCTTGGTCGCCTCTTCGCTGACGTTCGGAATCTCGCGGGTAAGCTCCTCTTCGCCGCGCTTCGTGTCGCGCACCTCGTGCTCAAACTCTTCGATGTGGACCGAGGTGTACACGTCGTCGGCGACGAGCCGCTCGCTGATGACGATGGCGTCCTCGTAGTTGTACCCGTGCCAGGGCATGAACGCGCAGAGGACGTTCTTGCCGAGGGCGAGCTCGCCCTTCTCCATCGCGAATCCGTCCGTAAGGACTTCTCCTTCCTCGACCCGATCTCCGGCCTGCACGATCGGCTTCTGATTCATGCAGGTGCCCTGGTTGGTGCGGCGGAACTTCGTGAGCTCGTACTCCCGCACCGGCTCTCCGAAGGCGAGGTCCGTCTTGTCCTGCTCCTCGTCGTACCGAACCACGATGCGCTCGGCGTCGACGTATTCGACGACCCCATCGCCGTCGGCCACGACGCACGAGCGGGAGTCCTTCGCCACGCGGCCTTCCAGCCCGGTGCCCACGATTGGGGAATCGCTCCGGAGGAGCGGCACGCCCTGACGCTGCATGTTGGATCCCATGAGCGCCCGGTTCGCGTCGTTGTGCGACAGGAAGGGAACCAGACTGGCGGACGGAGAGACAATCTGGTTCGGCGCGACGTCCATGTACTGGACCTCGTCCGGATCCACGACCGGAAAGTCTCCCTGGTACCGGCAGCGCACCTCGTCGGCCGTAAAGTTGCCGTCGTCGTCGATGGGGGCGTTGGCCTGCGCAACCATGGCCTCGTCCTCCTCCTCGGCCGTGAGGTACTCGACCTGCTCGGTCACTTGGCCGTCTTCCACGACCCGGTACGGCGTTTCGAGGAAGCCGAAGTCGTTGATCGTCGAGTGGACGCAGAGCGACAGCATCAGGCCAATGTTCGGGCCCTCCGGCGTCTCAATGGGACAGAGTCGACCGTAGTGCGTGTGGTGGACGTCTCGGACCTCGAATCCGGCCCGCTCTCGAGTCAGCCCCCCCGGTCCCAGCGCCGACATCCGGCGCTTGTGGGTCATCTCGGCCAGCGCATTGGTCTGGTCCATGAACTGGCTGAGCTGGTTCGTCCCGAAGAACGTGTTGATCACGCTCTCGATGGTCCGGGCATTCACCAGATCCTTCGGCGTAAACTTGTCGGCGTCCCGCAGATTCATGCGCTCCTTGATGGTGCGCGCCATGCGGGCCAGGCCGAGGGAGAACTGCGATCCCAGCTGCTCGCCGACCGTCTTCACGCGGCGGTTGCTGAGGTGGTCGATATCGTCGGCCGTGCTCTCTCCGTTCTGAAGCCGGATGAGCTCGCGGACGATCCCCACGACATCTTCCTTCGTGAGCACCTTCGTATCGGTGTCCACGTCGAGCCCCAGCCGGGCATTGATGCGGTGGCGTCCCACGTCGCCCAGGTCGTATCGGTCCTCGTTGAAGAACAGTCGGTTGAGAGCCTCACGGGCCGAGTCGACGTCTGGGGCCTCGCTCCCGCGCAACTTCTCGTAAATGACGTCAAGGGCCTCTTCCTCCGTGTGGGACTCGTCCTTCTGGAGCGTCTCGACCAGGGTGCTCTTGTCGAGGGCCTCCTCGTCCACGTCTTCCCGAACGAGGTATAAACGACTGACATCGAACTCATCCAGCTCTTCCCAGTCGTCCTCCTCCAGCTCGTGCTCGGCGGGCAGAAGCACCTCGCGCTCCGTCTCCTCATCAACGACCTCCCCAGTGTCCTCGTCGACGATCTCAATCGTCTTCTCGATCGTGACGCTGGTGGCAAGCTCTCGGCCCAGGTACTCGGAGAACTCCTCCTCGTCCTCAATCTCGACCGCGTCGGCGAGGTCGAACATCTTCACGATTTCCTCGTCGCTGGAGTAGCCCAGCGCCCGGAGGAGCGTCGTGACCGGTACCTTCTTCTTCCGGTCCACGTAGGACCAGAGCACGTCGCGCACATCCGTCGAGAACTCCATCCAGGACCCGCGGAACGGGATGACGCGGGCGCTGAAGAGCTCCGTCCCGTTCGAGTGAATCTCCTTCTCAAAGAACGCCCCGGGACTGCGGTGGAGCTGGGAGACGATGACCCGCTCGGCCCCGTTCACGATGAACGTACCCCGATCGGTCATGAACGGAAGCGTGCCGAGGTAGACCTCCTGCTCAATGGCCTCAATGGCCTCCTCGCCGCCCTCCTCCTCTTTGCTCGACAGACGAAGGGTCGCCTTCAGGGGCACCGAGTAGGTAAGGCCCTGTGCGATGCACTCTTGAACCGTGTGCTTCGGCGCGTCGAGCTCGTAGCTTACAAACTCGAGGGTGTACCGGTCTCGGTTGTCCTTAATCGGGAAGTGCTCGTTAAAGACAGCCTGCAGGCCTTCGTCCTCCCGGTCCGCGGGCGGGACGTCGTCCTGCACAAAGTCATGGAACGTCTTCAGTTGAACGTCCAAAAAGTCCGGATAGTCCCACACTTCCGGAATGTCCGCGAAGCTTTTCCGGGGCGTCCGGTCTTCGAGGTGCCCGGGGGTAGAAATATCTCCGTTCAAAAAGGTCGGCATAGGCTATAGGGATCGCTCGCGTGAGTATACTACGTTCACAGACGTCCGAAGCACCGGACGGTAGGACATGGAAGTGTGCTCGGCAACGGGGGTGGACCGCACACACCTTGCACGGATGGACAGGGGGTCGGGGCTGCGCGAAGCTACGCCCCCCTCCCAATTGCTTGACGCCTCAGTAAGCGCAGCGGATTCCTGCGCGAAGGCTTGCAGGCTCATTTAGAGGAATCCACCGGTTCGACTGCGGATGGAGAGGGCGACCGCCGGAATCCTCCGGCATTCGGACGCGCTTCCTGCCAAGTCGGAGCATTGCAGGGAAAGACTCTCCCTTAGAAAACGCGCTCAGACAGGACCAAAGCTACGATCGCTACTATGCAGTTGTTTCAAGGTCGTGCATCGAAAGAGGAAGTCGATCACACAGGCACACAGACCGCCCGTACCGCGGCCTCAGCGGCCGTCGTGCACCCATCAAGCCGAACAGATTGGTTTCGTTCGGCAAACAGGCACAGCTTTACCGCAGCGGATCGATCCCCGATGCAGTCGCTCCGAACGCCGAAGGCCAATCCCGAAGGTCTCGGGATCGGCCTTCTCGAAGCGTCGGAATGTCCGAAAAGCCGGCCCCGGTCAGGGCCAGCCCTCTTCACTGTGGGCAATTCGCCCTCTACTGGAGTTCGACCTCTCCGCCGGCGTCTTCAATCTGCGCCTTGAGGTCATCGGCCTCGTCTCGGGAAACGCCTTCCTGAACAGGATTCGGCGCCTCATCCACGAGGGACTTGGCCTCTTTCAGCCCCAGGCCCGTGATGGACCGGATCTCCTTAATCACCTGAATCTTGTTTCCGCCGATTCCGGTCAGCACGACGTCAAACTCCGTCTGCTCTTCTTCTTCCGCTTCGCCGTCGGCACCACCGCCGCCGTCGGCCGCCACGGCCACACCGGCCGAGGCCGGCTGGATGTCGTACTCGTCTTCGAGATGATTTGCCAACTCATTGGCCTCCTTGATCGTGAGTCCAACGAGCTGTTCCGCAAGTTCTTCAATGTCAGCCATAGGTTCGTGTCTAGGTTGGTCCTGCGACGGTCTCTGCACCGACAGTCGTCGGTAACCTTCCCAAACGCATTCGGAGCACTGTCGGGACTGCGTCGCGAATTAAGGCGAAAGTGCAAAGTGTGAAACCAAGACCGGTGTCGCAGCCGCCCAGAGCGGGCGCCGGACCCGATCGCTACTCGTCGTCTTCGTCCGCGAGGGCGTCGATGAGACCAGCCAGGCGCTGCCCTCCTCCCTGAAGGCCCCCAACAATGTTCTGGGCGGGGGAGAGAAGCAGGCCCACAATCTCGCCGATCAATTCCTCGCGGGATTTCAGGTCCGCAAGCGTATCGAGCGCCTCCGGGTCGTCGTACATTTCTCCTTCGATCCAGGCGACCTTCAGCTCCGGTCGATCGACCTCTTTGTCCTCGAGGAAGTCCTGAATGACTCGGGCGGGCTTTGCGGGGTCGTCGCTAAACGCAACGGCCGTGGGCCCGGCAAAAAACTCTTCGAGGGCGTCTTTGCCTTCAATCCGGTCGAGGGCAATGCGGGCCAGGGTGTTTTTCGTTACCTGGAAGTGAACGCCCGCCTCCCGGAACCGCCCGCGCAGTTCGTTGGACTGGGAAACGGTCAGGCCCTCAAAATTCGTGAGGTAGAGGATCGGGTATTCGCTGAGCTTCTCCCCGATCTGATCAATAATTTCTGCTTTCTCGGCGCGATTCTTCGACATGGGCTAAGGAAGTTAATCGATGTTCAACGGCGATGGACCCGGCACGAGGACTATCGGGCCTCGCTCAGGACAGAGCTTCGGTCAACCTCGACCGGAGGTCCCATCGTGGCCGACATGGTGATGGAGCGCAGGTAGAGTCCGCCCGCAGAGGCCGGCCGCAGACGAATCACTTCTCGCAGGAGCGCTCGTGCATTCTCGTAGAGCTCCTTCGGCGAGAAGGAAGCCTTCCCAATCGGGGTGTGCAGATTCCCGCTCTGATCCACGCGGAACTCAATCTTGCCGGCCTTAATCTCTTCAATGGCATCGGCCACGTCCATCGTGACGGTGCCGCTCTTCGGGTTCGGCATCAAACCGCGAGGGCCCAGAATGCGTCCGAGCTGCCCGACCTGTCCCATGACGTCGGGCGTCGCAATCGCGACATCGAAGTCGAGCCAGTTTTCCTCCTCAATGCGCTCGATGTACTCGTCGAGCCCCACGTAATCGGCCCCGGCCGCCTCCGCCTCCTCCTGCTTGCCTTCGCTCGCCAGAACGAGGACGGTCACCTCCCGCCCAGTGCCGTTGGGCAGCGTGATGGATCCACGCACCATCTGGTCGGCGTGCTGCGGGTTCACCCCGAGGCGGAGGTCCAGATCAATCGACTCGTCGAAGTTGGCGGTGGCGGTGTGCTTGGCCAGCTCTGCGGCCTCACGCAACCCCACCGGTTCGTCCTCGTCTTCAAGGAGGTCTTGCGCCTCCCGATATCGCTTTCCTTCAGTCTTAGCCATGGGTGGATGCGGTTGTGCGGTGCAAACGTCCCCCGACGGTTGGTCGGGGCAACTCCCGCGTGAACAAAGAATTGCGACGGTGCCCGGGCAAAAAACATCCGGCGCCCCGGACGACTACTGCTCGTGGGCCGGTTTCCCCTCGACGGTAACGCCCATCGACCGGGCCGTCCCGGCCACCATGCTCGCCCCCTTCTCCACGGTGTGGGCGTTCAGGTCCTGAAGCTTCTGCTCGGCAATGTCCAGGCAATCCTCCCACGTGACCGTTCCGGCGTCCTCGCGGAGGGGGTCGCCCGCCGCGGTGTCAATGTCCGCCTTCTGCTTCAACAGCACAGACGCCGGGGGACTCTTTACGATGAAGTCGAAAGACCGGTCGGCGTAGACGGTAATCTCGACCGGCAACAGGGTCCCCATCCGGTCCTCGGTCCGGGCGTTAAACGCCTTACAGAATTCCATGATATTGACCCCATGCTGGCCAAGGGCCGGCCCAATGGGTGGGGCGGGGTTGGCCTGTCCCCCCTTGATTTGAAGCTTAATGGTTTGTTCGACCGGAGCTGCCATAGGCACAAAGGCGGTTCGAACGTCGCCCCGACCAGGGTCGGGCCAACTTCCGCCAGCTTATTCCAAAAAGGATGCGAGTATCAAATCCCTGAGCGTGAAGCCCTCCCGTTACTCCTCGTGCTCCACCTGCAGGTAGTCAAGTTCGACCGGCGTTTTGCGGCCAAAGATCGACACCATCACCTTGACCTTCATCTTGTCGGGGTACACATCTTCGACGATGCCGTTGAAGCTGTCGAACGGGCCATCCACGACCTTCACCGGATCGCCCACCTTAAAGGGCATCTCGGGCTGTTCACCCATCTCCTCGGCACGGTCCATCTTGCCGAGGATGCGCTTGATCTCTTCCTCCCGAAGCTGAGTTGGCGTATCCCCCGTGCCCGCCGTCAGAAACCCAATCACCGACGGCAGGTCCTCAGCCACATCTCGGAGCTCGGAGGTGAGGGTGCAATTGAGAAGAATGTATCCCGGAAAAAACGTCTTCTCCTTCGTTTTCTTCTCGCCCCCCTTCATCTCAAAAACCGTTTCGGTCGGAATCAAAATCTCCTCGATCTGGTCTTCGAGCCCGAGACGTTCGATTTCACTCTCGAGGTACCGGCGCACCTTCTTCTCGTGGTTCGAGAAGGTGCGCAGCACATACCACGTGTCAGAATCAGTGTCTTCAGTCATAGCGAGTGGAAGATGGGTGCAGCGGTGGGTCCGCGGCCGTCGAAGCACAGCCCCTTCCCAAAAGAGCTACACTCGGTAAAGGATCTTCAGAATTCTCTGAATGACCTGATCAGCAAGAAAAATAAAACCGGAGACAATCAGTGTAGCTACGATCGTGATGAGCGTGCTGCTGATCAGTTCATCGCGGCTTGGCCAGTTCACCTTCTCCATCTCCGCGATCACGTTCTCCATGTACTCACGAATCCAGGTCATAGGCAAGCAGTCGGATGAGCAACTCGTTCATTCCAGTCAAGCCGGAAGTATTATGGATACGTACGATCGAGGAGCGCTGCTCCAGGCGGAAACCAGCGCAACTCAGGATATAGCACGGACGGGAGGACTTGAACCCCCAACCGGCGGATTTGGAGTCCGCTGCTCTGCCAAATTGAGCTACGCCCGCATGTAAAATTTCGGGGGGTCGGAGTGGCGAGCATGGAATTCTTCTCCCAGCTCGCCCCGAGCCCGCACGCCAAACTCCTAGTCCAGAATCTCGGTCACGACGCCTGCGCCGACCGTGTGCCCCCCCTCCCGT
>JBDGQM010000202.1:0-6341 GCA_042219065.1 Salinibacter sp.
CCCGCCGCTTGCCGGGGCGGCCCCAGAGCTCGATGGGCTGGCTCACCTGCACCATCTGCTCCGAATCGACGAAGTCGCCGAGCGGGTCATTGGTCGAGAGGTCTTCGGTCTCGGTACCAAGGACCGGATTGGGCCAGAGTCCGGCCTGCAGGGCCTGCGCCTCCTGGGCGCGCACCTCCCAACTGAAGGACTGCAGGCGGGGATTATTGGCGAGGGCCAGGGCGAGGCTTTCCGGGAGCGTGAGGGTGTCGCCGGGCGCATCGGACCACTCGGGCGGGCGGCGGAGACGAGTCTCAGTTCTTCCGGGACGGTCGGCAGGCCCATCGCGGGGCGCATCGTAGGCCGAGAGGGTATCGCCCAGGGGACGGGCGTTCGGGAGCGTCCCCGGACGGGTCGAGCTGCAGCCCAGACTCAGCGTTGCAAGGAGAACAAAAGAACCAGCGAGACAGAGATTCGGGAGACGTACGCGCATGCAGAACGCAGAACAAGGATCTTCGGAGAACATCGCAGGAGGATTCCCCCAGCACGTCCCTTTTGGAGCAGGGGCTGGAGGCGCAAAACGCCGGCCCCAATACAGATCATCCACAGGGATGAGGCTGGATGGGGAGCCGGATTAGCTGGATGTGCCCCGCAACAATCGACGTGCGGGGCCCGAAGTCCTCTAAATCAGCAGCTCGATGCTGCTTTTGGCGCGGTCGACAGACGTGTCAGAGAAGAGGTGGCCCCACTCGCGCCGGAACGACTGTGGGGCGGTCTTCGGTGCTCTCGGGCGCAGCGGGCGCCGGTGAAGACGCGCAATGCGAAAATCGCTCGTCTGGAAATCCTGCTCATTCGTCGTGAGGCAGACGGTCGCAGCGTTTCCGACGGCAGTAGACGACGACAGTACGGCCGACTCGCACGGGTCCGTCGCATCCGGCAGCACGAGCGGCAGGTCGCGACACCCCGGACAGTGCTCCTCGCTTGATTGCGTCTGAATGGCTTGGCCGGAAATGCCTCTGTCCGCACTTGCGGTCGGAGAACTGCACTCGTCGCTCTGAGACCGCTCAACATTTACGGCTCCATCAGACTCCACACAGAGAACAAGATTGGAGCCTCCGTGGGGACTCACGGGGACGAGCAACAGAATCCCCAGCAGGAGGCTCAGGGCAGGCGCCCATCGGTCTCGTATGGAGCGGATGCTCGGCACCGTTCGGGTGTAATCCTGAGCAGGAGGGATCAGTGAGAACAGGGCCGTTATTCGCCGACTCGGAAAAACAGTTTCATGAATATATGTTCATTTGGAGGTGCGCCATCCCATTCGGCGACGGTGCCACGCCTCCGCTTCGTCCGGGACCGATGGAGCAATTACGGCGTTCCCAAGACGCGCTCCACGGCCTGCCGCACGTCCTCGGGCGTCCAGTCGTTGCCCCGCCAGAGGCGCCGCACCCGTCCCTCCGGCCCAATCAGGGCCGTCGTGAGGTTGTGCGTGATTTCGTCGCTGTTCTTCTGCTGCGTGTAGACGCCGAACAGCTCCGTGGCGCGCTGGACCTGCGTCGAGTCGCCCGTAGCGAAGGTCCAGGTGTCGAGCCGATCGGTGTAGCGGGCGGCATAGTCGCGGAGCACGTTCGGCGTGTCGTAGGCCGGGTCGAAGCTGATCGACAGCAGTTGCACCTTCTGACCGTACCGCCTGCGGAGCTTCGGTTGCAGCGTGGCGAACTGCTTCGACATCAGCGGGCAGTAGTTCGGCAGGGGGCAGCGGGTGTAGATGAACGTGAGGACGAGCGCCTGCCCGCGGTAGTCGCCGAGCTGGATCTTCTCTCCGGCCTGGCTGGTGAGCGTGAGGTCCGCAGGGACCCGGTCACCGGTCTGGAGCATCTGTGGGCCTTCGGTGCTCTCCCGGTCGATCGGCGTCGTCGTCCGCGCCGGATTGCGGGCGACGGCAGTATCCGGGAGGGGCCGGAGCCCGACGATCTGGGCGTTGTCGTCGGAGACGGCGAGCCGGAACTGGATGGCGTCGCCCGTCTCCAGGGACGTTGTCATGCTCGTGTCCGCCACCGGGAGCGGCATGATCATCGGCGGCATGTAGCCCGGAATCTTCTCGTGTTCGACGACCAGGGTGTGCCCGTCGTCCTTGATGCCGGCCACCCGCCCCTCGCCGGTGTACGTCTGGGTGCCGAAGAGATAGAGGAGCAGAGCGCCCCCGAGAAGGAGAAACGCGACGAATCCGAGTCCGAGAACCGCGAGGCGGTTGCTATTCATGGGGGGTCAGGCACGTCCGGCCATTTCTTCGAGGCGGGCGATGCGCTCGTCCGTGGGCGGGTGCGTAGAAAAGAGCCGCTTGATGCCACTGAGCGTGCCGCCGCCGAACGGATTCACGATGAACATGTGCGAGGTCGTCTGATTGGCCGGCATCGAACGGTGCTCCGCGGCCCGCTCCATGCTGCGCAGGGCACTGGCGAGGCCGAGGGGATTTTGCGCAATCTCGGCGCCCTCGCGGTCGGCGGCGTACTCGCGGCTGCGGGAGATCGCCGACTGAATGAGCATCGCCGCCATCGGCGCGAGGATCATCATCAGGAGCGACACGAGGAAGTTGTTGTCGCGTCCGCCGAAGAAGAGGGCGAACCGGGACAGCATCGTGATCGCGCCGGCCAGCGTCGCCGCGACGGTGGACGTCAGCATGTCGCGGTTTTTGATGTGTGCCAGCTCGTGGGCGATGACGCCCGCCAGTTCGTCGCGGTCGAGTGCGTTCATGATGCCTTCCGTGACCGCCACCACGGCGTTGTCCGGATTGCGGCCGGTGGCGAAGGCATTGGGCTGGTCCTGCGGAATGATGCACACCTTCGGCATCGGCAGGTCGGCCCGCCGGCGCAGGCGGTCGACGAGGTCGTGAAGCTCCGGGGCCTCGGCGCGGCTCACTTCTTCGGCGCCGTACATGCGGAGGACGATGGAGCTGCTGTACCAGTAGCTCACGCCGTTCATGCCCACGGCGACCAGAAAGGCAATCAGCATGCCGCCCGTGCCCCCGAGCGCCTGCCCGATGAGGGCAAAGAGCACGATCATGGCCGCCATGAGTGCGGTGGTGCGGAAGGTGTTCATGGTGGTTGTAGGACCGTGTGAGACGAGTTCAACTGTGTAATTTCATATGCGCAAGGGCCGTGCCGCGGTCCCCAGGCCTGTCGGGATGTCAGGGGTTCGTAATGCGTATTTCAGTCTAAAACTACTTCTTTGCTACGCTCAGGGCGCGTATTGCGTATTCCTCCTCGACAGAATTGGAAGCGGGCTCCCAAAGCAGATACGAAATACGCAATCCGCACTATCCGAGCATCCCCGTCACCACCAGCACGTCGTAGAGCGCGTGGGTCCAGGCGGCGACGCCGAAGCCGCGGGCGAGGAACAGGGCGTTGAGGGCGAGGCCGAACAGGAACCGGAACGTGAAGGACGGGAGGGCAAACGGATCGCCGAGCGGGCCCACGTAGTGCACCAGGCTGAAGAGGGCGGCCCCGAGGAGCGCGGCGAGGAGGTACGCCTGTGTCGGGGTCTCCAGCACCGCCCGACACAGGAGAAACAGCCCGCCCACGAGGAGCACGCGGAAGACCAGTTCCTCGTAGAGCCCGGCCCCAATCGAGAGGGCCAGCTGCGTCCAGAGTGTGCCCTCCGGCGGCGGGGCGGCGGCAAAGAGCGCGCCGACGAGGGACGACACGACGAGCGCCACCCCGACCGCGTAGACGGCGCTCTCCCCGACGAGCCCAACGAAGTAGTGCGTCCGGAGCGGAATGGAGCGGCGTCGATCCAGCAGATACGCCGCGAGGCCCCCGCCCACCACGAGGAGCGCGAGGATGACGCCCCCGGACGCCCCCGTCATCGCCAGCAGGTCCTTGACCAGGACGCCCGCGCTCACCCGCACCCGCCGGACGGCGTCGAGGTTCACGAGCACAATCATCGCCTCGTAGAGCGCGAAGAGCGGCAGGGCGCTCAGAAAGCCGTACGTGGCCGAGCGCGTGGCCCGGTGGTAGGTGCGCCAGGAGGGCATGGGAGCGGCTGGGTTGAGGAAAGCGCGTTGCCCCGACGGATCCGTCGTATGTCGAAGGTGTGCGTGTTGCGTATTTCGTATTGCGTATGGTGACACTGATTGCTGAGATACGCAATACGCACTACGCAATACATCCTCTGAGTTCCTTGGGGCAACACGGACGAACTGGACCTCTTCTGTGTTACTCCCGGTCCCCAACCCACACCGTCCGCAGCGCCACCGTCGGCGTTGCCTCCGCGTCAATGCCGAGCTGCTCCGCCACCGCCGCCGACACGTCCAGGAGCACCCCTTCGTCGAGCGGGCCGCGGTCGATTACGCGGGCGAAGGTGTGGCGGTCGGCGTCGGGGCGGGACAGGAGCACGACGGCGCCGTAGGGGAGCGAGGGGTGGCTTACAACGAACGCCTTGGGGTCGTACGGACGACCGCTCGCGGTAAGGCGGTCGGCGAAGGTCTCCGGGTAGACGGAAACGGCGCCGGTCGAATCGGGCGCGGCCCAGTCGCCGGGCGGCGGCACCTCGGGGGCGTCGCGGCCCGGAAGCCGCAGGCGCTGGCCCGGTTGAAGGGCAGTGGTGTCGAGGTCGTTGGTCGCCTGGAGGGCCCGTGCACTCACGCCGTACTCCCCGGCGATGCTGTATAGCGTCTCGCCGGAGTCCACCACGTGCGTGGGCGGCGCGAAGCGGCGGGGCAGCCGGACGGTCTGCCCTCCGGAGAGCGTGGTCGTGCTGTCGTTTAGCGCGTAAAGCGTGTCGGCCGTGGTGCCGAGGCGGAGGGCAAGGTTCACGAACGAGTCGCCCGGCTCCACGGCGTGGCGGCCGTAGGGCGACGCTCCGTCGACGTCCGCAGTCTCCGAGGCTGCGGATTGAGCCGTGTCGGCAGGGGCGGGCGGCTCTGGCTCAGCGGAGTCCGGCGCGGTGGGGGCGTCGGATGGATCCGAGGCCCGCGGGGGGCGCACCCGAAGCAGTTGGCCCTCCTGCAGGGCCGTGCCCTCCAGATCGTTCCATCGCTGCAGGGCCTCCACCGACACGCCGAACTGCTGGGCGATGCTGTAGAGCGTGTCGCCGGACTGAACCGTGTAGGTCGAGTCGGACGGGGCCTCCTGCGGAAATCCGGCCCGCGGGAGGCCCGCCACCGTCAACAGGAGACCGACGAGGAGAACGGCGGTGCGCATGGCACGATCGAGGTAGTCACTCGAATCCAATGCCTTCGGCCTTCAGCTTCGCGTCCTTGAGTTCCGACAGGTCCTTTTGCGTTCCGTGCTCCCGCGCGACCTCAATGCCGCGCTCGTACGTATCGAGGGCGTCGTCGGTGCGGTCGAGGTGCTCATAGAGCTTGCCGAGGTGGTAGTACGTCCCCACGTAGTCGGGATCCGTCTCCACGAGCTCCTCGAACAGGGCGCGGGCCCGCGAGAGATTGTTGTGTTTCAGGTGCTCCTGGGCGAGGGCGTAGCGCGTGAACGCGTCTTCCGGGTCCTCTTCGTAAAAACTGCGGAGTTGATCCAGGCGATCGTTACTCACAGAGACATCGGGAATAGTGCGTGCAAACAGGTCGAGTGGAGTATCGTCTTGTTCGAAGGGGCGTGATGCGTGAAACGTGAGCCGTGAACTCGCATCCCTTACGCTTCACGCATCACGTTTCACTCTTCACCACGATCCCCCCGCGCCGCCCCCGCCGAAGCTGCCGCCCCCAAACCCGCCGAATCCGCCGCCGCCCCCAAATCCACCGCCGCCAACGCCCCCGCCGCCGTGCGAACTGCCGCCACCGCCCCAGATGATGACCGGCATGCCGCCGTGGCGCTGTCGCGACTTCTTGGCCCCTTGTCCGCGCCCGCGGCCCCAGAACGAACTGCCCACGAAGTACGCCAGAATGAGGAAGATGTAGATGAGCGTGGTGGAGATGCCGTCGTCGGAGGACGAGGCGGAGGGCTCCTCCGTAGCGGTGTACTCGCCCGCGGTGGCCTGAATGATGGCGTCCGTGCCCCGGTCGAGCCCGGCGTAAAACTCGCCCTGCCGGAAGGCGGGCGTCATGACGCGCTCCACGATCCGGTTGGCGATGGCGTCGGGGAGGGCGCCCTCCACGCCGTAGCCCGTGGCGATGAACATCTTGCGGTCGTTCTTCGACACGAGCACCACCACGCCGTTGTCTTTGCCTTCCTGCCCCACCCCCCACGCACGCCCCAGCGAGATGGCATAGTCGTCGACCGGGGCCCCGTCGAGGGACGTGAGCGTGACCACCACGACGGCCGTCGACGAGGTGTCCTCGTAGGTCGTCAGCTTGCGGGCGAGCCGCCGTTTCTCCCCACCCGAGAGCATGTTGGCCCGGTCGAGCACGGGGC
>JBDGQM010000202.1:6441-11826 GCA_042219065.1 Salinibacter sp.
GCGAGCCGCCGTTTCTCCCCACCCGAGAGCATGTTGGCCCGGTCGAGCACGGGGCCGCTCGGCTTCGGCGGAAAGTCGTAGCGCTGCGCGGACGCCGGGGTCGCCAGCGCCGCCGCGACGAGGCTCAGGGCAGCGCCGAGCAGCAGAATGGAGCGGAGACGGGGGGGCACCACAGGACGGACGAAGCGGTCAATCGTGTCAGAACGATAGACAAAGATTTAGCGAGAGCTTTCTTTCCCTGGCTACGGGGTGAAGCGTGAGGCGTGAAGCGTGAGGAGGATCGTACGACGAGTCACGGTTCACGCATCACGCATCAATCGAAGCTCACGTCCGGCGCCTGATCGGCGCCCGTCTCGGCCTCGAACGGCGTCTTCGGCTCGAAGCCCATGAGCCCGGCGAAGAGCACCGTGGGAAAGGAGCGGACCTGCGTGTTGTACTTGCGCACCGCGTTGTTGTAGTCGCGCCGGGCCACCGTGATGCGGTTCTCGGTGCCCTCCAGCTGGGCCTGCAGGTCGCTGAACGCCTGCGTGGCCTGGAGCTTCGGGTAGTTTTCGGACACGGCGAGCAGACGCCCGAGCGACTTCCCAAGCGCGGACTGGGCCTGCTGGTATTGCCGGAGCTTCTGAGGATTGTCGAGGTTCTCGGGACTCACCTGAACGGAGGTGGCTTTCGCCCGCGCTTCCGTAACGGAGGTCAGGGTTTCCTGCTCGAAATCCGCCGCGCCCTGCACCGTCTCAACGAGATTCGGAATGAGGTCGGCCCGGCGCTGGTACGCCGCCTGGACGTTGGCCCAGGCCTGTTGGACCTGCTCGTCGCTCTGGACGAGGCTGTTGTAGGAACTCGTGGCCCCGCAGCCCACGACCCCGAGCACGAGGACGAGGACCGCGAGGGTGATGGCGCCTTTGCTACGCATAGACCGCAGAGTCGATTTACAGAGAGACGGGAGGATGCCCCAGACGAAACCCGTTGTCGTTCCGCCCTACGGGCGAGGGCCTCGGGAGTTGCGGGGCGCCTGTGCGGACCCGATGCGTTGGCCCATTCCATTCCTCGTGGCGGGCCCGTCCTCCGAATGCCTCTATTCTCAAGAAGAGGACGGATGGAATTCGGGCCGGTCTGCGTTAAGGCGATTTCCCAGCCGAGGGCGCGTGCGGGGCCTGAAGCATTACCGAGCCGTGCAGAAATTCCTGAAGACGACGCTTCTGGGTATGGGGGAGAAACACGCCCATACGCCCGCATTCCCATACTCAACTCCGTTCCGCAGGAGCATTCTCGATTGAGGTCGGCGCACTCCGTTCGCGAAGTTCCTCCCGCATCGGTACGAAGTTCTTGGGGCTGACCACGGCAGAAGGCGGGAGAGCACTATCCCCGGCGGTCGCGTGCGTCGATGCGCGTCCGGATGCGCGTCTCACTCGAACTGCACAATGAGGTGGACGTGCTCCGCGGCCCATTCAACGCGGCTCGTGTTCTGGAGGGCGAGGACGACCACCCCGTCGTACGCCAGCACGCGGTCGAAGAAGTATTCGGCGGTGGTGAGGCGGGCCCGGTCCTCCGCATCGGGCGTGTCGACGTGGGTGTGCGTGAAGAGGCGGTCTGCCGCGTCGAAATAGAGCAGCGCGGACTCTTCGGCCGCGTGGTCGAAGGCCTTCCGAAGGGCGTTTTGCGTCTGCATGCGCTGTTCGTTCAGGAGCGACGGCACCCGAAACTGATGCACATTGGCGGTGGTGTGGCGGGTGAGCGTGGCCAGGGCCTGTTGCCGCTCCTCCCGCGTCCCGCCGTGGAAGAGGAGGCGGGTCGTGGCAATCGTGTCCTCGCCGCCCAGGAGGGACCGAAGGACCCGCTCAAACTCCTCGGTGTCGTACTGGACGGGCGAAGACACGTCGACGTCGGGGGACGAGTCGGACACAGGCACGGCGCACTGGGCAATGAACGGGAGAATCGGACCGCTTTTAGATGCGCCCAAACGTGCTTGTTCCCTGCTCGAAGCGTACGGGGCGAGCGATGAGGGGCGGCGGGATACGTCCGCTCCACTCCCGTGCTCCCACGCCCTCACGCTCAAACTACCCGGTGCTCTGCATGGCGGCGGCGATGCCGTTGAGGCTCAGGAGGAGCGCCTGGCTCAGGGTTTCCTGCTCGGACTCGTCCTCCGTTGCCCGGTGGCGGGCCATCAGCTCCACCTGAAGCAGGTTGAGGACGTCGGTGTACGGATTGCGGAGGCGGATGGACTTCTTCAGCACGGGATTGTTGTCGAACAGCGCGTCCTGGCCCGTGATCTGGAGGATGGCCTCTTCGGCCCGCTCGTAGTCGGTCTGGATCGTGTCGTGGAAGGAGGGGCCGGAGTCGTTGAGCGCGTCGTACTGCTCGGCGATGGGCAGGCGGACGCGGGCCATCTCGCGCTGGGCGCTGTCGAGCACGGTTTTGAAGAACGACCAGTCCCGGTACAGGGTGCGGAAGGTATCGAGCCGGTCGGGGTCCTCGTCCAGCAGGCGGCTGAGGGCGTGCCCGGTGCCGAACCAGCCGGGGACGATGTAGCGGGGCTGGGTCCAGGAGAAATTCCACGGGATGGCGCGGAGCGACTCGAAGTCGACGCCCCCTCCGCGGGACACCGGACGCGACGCAATGGGCAGGCGGCTGACGTGCTCGATGGGGGTGACCCGCGTGTACCATCGCCAGCCGGGCCCCGTGCCGTCGTCGATGAGATCGCGGTAGGCCTCCATCGCGTACGCGGCGAACCGATCCATGAGATCGGCCACGTCGGAGTCGGTCGACACCTTGTCGACAAACATCTTCTCGTAGGTCTCCTCCTGCTGCGCCTCGGCGGTGGACGTGAGCGTGGCGTTCACGAGTTGCTCCACGTGCCGCCGGGCAATGTCGGGCAGGGCGTAGCGGAACGAGATCACCTCGCCCTGCTCGGTCATTCGGATGCGGCCGTTGTGCACGACGGGCGGCAGCGCCCGGATGGCCTGCGAGGTGCGCCCGCCGCCCCGGCCCACCGTGCCGCCGCGCCCGTGGAAGAGGCGCAGGTCCACGTCGTACTCGTCGCACACGATGCCGAGGTCGTTGATGGCCTTGTGCAGGGCCCAGTTGGCCATCCAGTAGCCGCCGTCCTTGTTGCTGTCGGAGTAGCCGAGCATGATCTCCTGAAAGCCGTCCCGGCCCTCGACCTGGGCCGCGTACACCGGATGGGTGAAGAGCGTCTCCATCCGGTCGTCGGCCGCGTCGAGGTCGTCGATGGTTTCGAAGAGGGGCACCATGTCGATGGGACACTGGAAGGCGCCGTCGGCCACGTCGCCGAGGCCGGCCTCCTTCGCCAGCAGCATCGGCTCCAGCAGGTCGCTCACCGTGTGCGTCATGCTCACGATGTAGCTGCCCACCGCGTTGGGGTCGACGGCCTGGATGGCCCGGATCACGTCGAAGACCTCCATCAGTTCAGCGGCCGGGTCGGGGAGGGTGTCGTGGTCGGCCACCAGGGGGCGCGGATTAGTGAGCTCGTCCTCCAGCACCTCCAGCTTGTCCGCTTCCGACAGGCCCGCGTAGTCGGCCTCAACGCCCGCCGCCGCCAGCAGGGCGCCCACCGTCTCCTCGTGGACGCCGCTGTGCTGGCGCACGTCGAGCGCGGCGAGGTGAAAGCCGAACGTCTTCACCAGCGCCCGCAGCCGGTGGAGCCGCCCGCTCCGGCCCGCCTCCCGAAAGCCCTGCTGGTTGAGGTCCTCGGCCAGCAGGTCGAGGTCGGCCAGCAGGTCGTCCGCCGTGTAGTCGGCGGCCATGTCCTCGACGTGCGTCTCGTCGATCCGGTCGAGCAGCCCCTCCAGCCGGGCCTCCACGTAGCAGAGCTTGAGGCGGTAGGGCTCGTGCCGGTACTGGTGCAGCGCCTCGTCGGCAAGGGGAATCTCCTGCGCATCCTGCTCAATGGAGGCAAGCAGAGCGTCCGAGGGGTCCACCTGCCGGCGCGAGAGGCTGAGGTCGTCGCGCAGGTGCTCCAGTTCGTCGAGGTAGTGGTCGATCGTGTCGCGCCGCTGCTTGGCGAAGGTCCAGCGCGTCACGTCGGCCGTCACGTTGGGGTTGCCGTCCCGGTCGCTCCCGATCCAGGAGCGGTACTGGAGGAACGCCGGGATCTCGGCCGTCGCGTCGTAGTGGTGACGCAGGGCGTGCTGCACGTCGCGGTGAATGTCGGCGATCGTGTCCCAGATGGAGCCGTGGAGGAAGTAGTGGCCCTGCTCCACCTCCTCGCGGACGGTGGGGCGGTCGGCCGGCACCTCGTCGGTGCCCAGGAGGAACGTGATCTGGGCGTGCAGGTCGTCGAGCGTCTCGGCGCGCTCGGCGGGCGTGGCGTTGGGCCGGCGGAGCGTCGACAGAAGCTCGGCGATGCGCTTCTGTTTGCGCAGCACGGTCCGCCGCCGCGCCTCCGTGGGATGGGCCGTGAGGGTGGGCTGAATGTCGAGCCGGCCGAAGAGGGCCACCACCTCGTCGAGCGTGTAGCCCTGCTCCTTCAGCGACGCCACCGCCGCGTCGATCGACTCGGTCCGCGGCTTGCCGTTCTGCGCTCCGTGGCCGGAGCCCGGGCCCATGGGCCAGTCGGTCGGCCCCGACTGGCGGGCACGCTCCCGGTTGATGCGGATGATCTCCTGCTGCTCGGCCTGGTTGGCGAGGTGGAAGAAGGTGGTGTAGACGTGCAACAGCCGCACGATCGTGTCCTCGTCGGCATCCGCGATGCGGTCGGCGGCCTCCTCGCGCAGGCTGGGGTCGTCTTCGTGCTCGGCGCGCTTGCAGAGGATGCGCAGGTCCTCCACCTGCTCGAAGAGGTCCTCGCCGATCTGTTCGCGGGTGATTTGCCCGAGCATCGAGCCCAGGAGGTTGACCTGGCGGCTCAGGGGTTTGGAGATGCCGGTGCCTTCAGTTTCGAGGTCGAGTCCGTCCCAACGGGCCATCGTGAATCTGTGGAGAACGTGAGGGAATGTGAACGTCGCGCCAAACATACGAGCCGACTGGGACGGCTCCAAGTTCGACGGCCTCGTCCGGGGGCTCCTTCAGAGAATCATAACACCCGGTGGACGCTTGTTCGGGATGGAAGCGCTCCCGCGGTTTTTGGGAGTGGGGGAAGGGAGAGGCGAATGGGCGAACGGGGGAGAGGGAGAGGTCGGAGGGAAGGGGTGATAGGGAAGGGGGAAGAGGTAAGAGGGAAGAGGTAAGAGGGAAGAGGGGGAGAGGCGTGGAGGCGTTCCGTCGGGGCATCTTTGTGCTGCGACCGAATCACTGCTGGGGACCAGCCTTCAATCACTGCTGGGGACCAGCCTTCAAGTCTCTGTTTGATTGCTCGGGGGGAAACGGCGGTCCGCTGTCCGCACACCGCGGTCGCTATTTCCAGAGTGGGTCGTCCCAGGCGAGGAA
>JBDGQM010000202.1:11926-18162 GCA_042219065.1 Salinibacter sp.
CGCTGTCCGCACACCGCGGTCGCTATTTCCAGAGTGGGTCGTCCCAGGCGAGGAAGTAGCCGAGCGTGACAGTGGGGCTCGCCGGGAGGCGATTGGAACGGGTCGACTGGCCGTGGATCGGGAGGCGCGCCCCGAGCTGAATGGCGCCCGGCCCCACGCGCCACCCCACGGTCGGAATCACCTGCGCGAGCTCGCGGGCGGCGAACTCGAAGCCAGTCCGGGTGTCGATCGAGGGCTGCCCGAATAGCCCGTCGACGGCCACCTTCCACCGGAAACGGTCCACAGCCCCGCCCACGGCCGCGTTGAACACCCATTCGTTGCCGAAGTCGCGGGCAATCTCCTCATTTTTCTCCCGCCACCGGTATCCGGCCCACCCCAACACGTACACGGGAAGGGGATAAAGGCTTTTTCCCATCTCCAGGAGGAGGCTCCAGTCGCGTTGCCCCTGCGAGAGGGAAATCGTTTCGGCGTCGTTCTCGAAGGTGCCCGTCGTCAACTTCACCCCGCCGCGGAGCGCGAGGGCGACCGGCAGGGCGTCCGCGCCGATGCCGACCAGGGACGGACCGGCCCGGAGAAAGACGCGCGGATCGCCGAGCCCGGTGGTCAAAAGATCGGACCCGGCACCGTCGAACGACTGCCGGTGGAGCGGAAGGTCGATCCACGTGTCGAGGCCGCGCACGAGGCCGAGCGCGCCCGTGAGCCGGGCCGTCGTGATGATGGACTGGGCGTCCGGATTGAGCTCATCCAAGGCGACGACGTTGCCATTTTTGCTGAAGCCCGTGTCTGTGCGCTGGTGTGCAAGCCGGAGCTGGACCCAGCCGGTGCCGGGGGCTTCCACCCACTGTCCGTGACTCGGAGCAGGAATGAGAACCACGAGAAGGCCCGCGAGACCGGTGGCAACAACGCGAAGCATGACGTTATCCCTCGTCGGTCCAGATGACGGTCTTCGGCTGAAAGACCGCCCAGGCAAACCAGAATGACATGTAGGCCGTCTCGACCGACTCAAGCCGTGCAGAGCCGTCCACGGCCCGGCCGTCGAGGGTCCAGGTGCGCCCGGTCTCCTCGTCGACGAACCGGCCGTTCTGAGTGGCGGAGAACGTGAGGGGCTGGCCGTCGAGCATCGGCCGGTAGGCCATGGCGCCGCGGGCGCTACGGTTCCAGAAGACCACGATTTCTGTTCCGCCGACCGTGACCTCCACGACGCGTGCCGCGGACCCGTCGTCGAGCTCGCCGAAGGGAAGGGCGAGGCCCCCGTCGTCCCCCACGGGAATGCCGAGGACACGCTCCTTTGGGGGACGGCGGTCATCGATCGGGGTGGCGTCGAACAGCAGGCGGTCGTTGTTCTTGTTGTTGTAGTCGCCGTAGGGATAGCCCTGGGCGGTGTAGTTGCGACTATGGCCGGTATCGTTCGAAAGGACCTTTGTGTTGGGGTGGATGTCCGTCCAGTGGTCCCATTCCATCACCACCACGGGGAGCATGTCCAGGGAGGTGCCCACGTTCGCGCCGCAGTTGGCCTGCCGGTTCATCTGGGGCCAGAGCGACTCGTTCTCGCGACGGTCAAACATCACGAGGTTGTTGTTGAAGAGGAGCCCCGACACGCCGAATTCGGCCCCGTCTACGGCGCTCCGATCAAAGGCGAGAGTGCTGCCCGTGAGGGGGCAGAGCGTGACCGAAAAGGTACGGCCGGCGAAGTCGTCGAAGTTGATGATTTCGTGGTGCCACAGGATGTTGTGGGGGATTGCCAGGGGCTGGTCGCCGAAAAGCAGTCCGATCACGCGGTCGTCGCCGGCGAGATAGTCGGCCTGCTCGTCGTTGGGCCCGACGAGCCGGTCGTCATCGGCCGTGTAGTTGATGAGGGCGGGGATTCCGTTTCGGGGAACGCCTCCGTCCGCGAGCCGATCGGTCCGGATGGTACAGTTGTCGAGGTTGAAGCCGGAGTCGGTTCCGCCGTCGCTGTCCGAGCTGTTGGAGTCGCAGCCGACGAGCACGAGAGCACCGATGAGCGCGCCGAGGAGAAGTCGGACGATGGAGGGCAAAGACGTCATGGCGATGAGGCGATGGATCGGAAAGCCGTGTGCAGGGGGAGAGGCGATGTTTCATACCGATCTCGGTGGAACATGTCGGCAGAACCGGTAGCATTTCCTCTCTTTAGACAAGCCCGGGATGCTAGACGTTGGAACGTGAAAACGTTGAGCGTTGTGTGTTTGCAAAAACAATGACCGCTCCCGGACTGTCGCCTTCGGTTCATTTTCGCGTCGACACGACGAAATCAAAACGGTATTACGAGGCATCGCCGTCGTAGAGTGCAGTGTCGGGGCGAAACGCGAACCAGGCGAACGCGAAGTAGTCGCCGTACTGGATCCGGTCGAGCTGCGTCCCTTCCAGGGGGCCGTCCACGGCCTCGCCCGTCACCGTCCAGGTGCTGCCGGTTTCTTCGTCCCGGAACCGGCCGTCGTCCGCGTACGAGAACGTGAGCGTGCGCCCGTCCACCCGCCGGTCGAACACGCCCGTGGAGCCCGTCTCCTTCGAGTTCGCAATCCGCGCGGCGTCGAGGGCCGAGACGGCGCCCGGGGCGTGGAAGACCACCAGGGGCCGGTCGGCCACTGTGTCGTGAATCACCCGCTCCTCCTGCGTCGTGCGGTGGGGAAACGCTTTGTACGTGTCTCCGATCGTGACCGCCACGACCTTCGCCATGGGCGGCAGTCGATCGTCGGTGGGGCCGTCGTAGGCGAAGGGCTTGTTGTCGATGTCGTCGTAGCCGGCGTACGGATTGCGGCCGTAGGGGCGATTGTAGCCCGTGTCGCGCGAGAGCACTTCCCCGTCCGGGTGCGCCTCCCCGAACTGGCGGAAAGAGACGATCTGGGAGGGAAGCTGCTCCAGCGTCTGGCCCGTGCGGTCGCCCACAATGGCTTTGCCCGTGAGCTGCTGCCACAGCGTTTCGGTCTTGCGGTCGTACATCACCAGGTCCGAGTGGCGGAGCAGTCCGGAAACGCCAAATTCGACGGGCTCCCCATTGAGCGTCCGCTCAAACACGAGCGCGCTGTAGCAGAGGGGGCAAAAGGTGACCGCCACGGGGGTGCCGCCGACGCGGTCGTTCACGATTTCGTGGTGGGTGAGGATCTGGAGGGGATAGGCCCGCGCCGTCCCGTTGTGTTCGACAGCGATCACGGGCTCCTCCGGCGCCACCCAGTCGCTCGCCGCCCCCACCGAGACGAACGATGGATCGTCGATCGACGGGATGCCGTCCTTCGGCGGCCCGCCCGACTTCAGCGTCGACAGGTCGATGTTGTACTGGGAGTGGTCGGTGTCGAACTGGCTGAGCGCCGACGGTGCGTCGGCGGGCAGGGACGACTGGGCGCGGCCCGCCGACACGCCGGCGAGCGCCCAGACGCCCACGAGGCCCAACCACAGGCCAAGAAGCAGGCAGCGTCGCATGGGACGGTCGAAAGGTTGTGACGAGAAACGGGGCCGACGGAAGCCATGGACATTTCGATTCCGTGTTCTTTGAGAAGTGAGATCGGAAAATGTTACAGGGAAAAGGAAATGCCGGGACTGTACTGCTGCATCGAGGAGGGACGCCGGATTTTTCTCCGGAAAAGGGGCGTCCTGCGGGCATCGTATGCTCGGCACGGGCAATGACACATCGGGACCGGTCCCGAGAAGCCGTTCGGCGGGCGCGAATGTAGACGCGCCGCCGGGAGACGACGGGGCGGGGTCCGGCGGACAGCCGGGTGCCGGACGGCACCATCCGGACGCACGTCCGTGTCACATCCTTCGGTGTAACGCTGGCGAACGTACTTCAACCGCCTGAAGAGACGAGCGGAGTGTCGTTGCTGCATCTGTCCTCTCTCCTGTCCTCCCCTGCCCGCCTCTTATGACAAACCTGCTTGCCCGGTACGCCCACTGGCTCCACCTGCAGTGGCCCGCCGGCAAACCCGAGAAACTTCCCAAGGTGGACGACCACTTCCGCACCAACGTCGACGGCGTCTACGTCGTGGGCGACCTGGCGGGCGTGCCGCTGCTGAAGTTTTCGGTCGACGGCGGCGCGCGGGCCGTTCAGGACATTCTCGCGCAGGGCATCGATCCGGTCGAGCCGGAGGGCGAAGATGGGCCCTACGATGTCGTCATCCTGGGGGCCGGGGCCAGTGGCATGGCCGCCGCCCGCGAGGCGGAGAAAAGCGGGCTGTCCTACTGCGTGCTGGAATCGCAGCGCCGCTTCGCGACGATCAAGGACTTTCAGGCCGGGAAGCCGATCTACACCTATCCGAAGGCGATGACCCCGGAAAGCGACCTGGCGGTGACCGCGGAGGTGAAGGAGGCCCTCGTCGAGGAGCTGGAGGCGCAGACCGAGAGCATCCCGGTGCGCTACGCCACCGCCCACCGGGTCGACCAACACGGCGACGGGCACGTGGTCGTGACCGAGGAGGGGGCGCAGGTCCGCGGGCAGCGCGTCATTGTGGCCATCGGGCGCAGCGGCAACTTCCGGAGCCTCGGCGTGCCCGGCGAGGACAAGGAGCACGTGCAGCACCGCCTGCACGACCCGACGCGCTGCTGCGACGACCGGGCGCTGGTGATCGGCGGCGGGGACTCGGCGGCGGAGGCGGCCATTTCGCTCGTGGAGGAGGGGTCGGACGTCACGCTCTCCTACCGGCGCGACGAGTTTGTGCGGCCGAAGGAGGAAAACGTCGATCGGCTCTACGAACTCGCCACCTACCACGAGGGCGACGGCTCCCTGTCCCTCAAGATGCCGACCGACGTGGAGGCGATCCGGGACGAGGAGGTGGTCCTCTCCGACGAAGACGACGAGACGGAGACCGTCGAGGCCAGCCACGTCTTCGCGATGATCGGGCGGGAGGCCCCGCTCGACTTCTTCCGCCGCTCCGGCATCGAGCTGCGCAACGACTGGGGCGAGGTGCCCGACTCTCTCCAGGAGGCACTGTCGGGCCTCTCCTGGCTGACGGACCTCCGCTGGGACCGCATCGGGGCGTTTGCGGCCTTCTTTTTCTTCATGGTGGCCGTCTACAGCTGGAAGGACGGCGGCTGGGTGGGCCAGTGGGCCCAGAACACCGGCTTCTTCCCGTTCGGCTGGTCGCCGGACACGAGCGGGACGGGCGTGTTCGACATCCTGCTGACCTCGATGCAGAAGCCGGGGTTCTACTACACGTTTGCCTACTCGGCGCTCGTGGTCGTCTTCGGGGTCAAACGCATCCGGCGGCGGAAGACGCCCTACATCAAGGTGCAGACGCTCACGTTGATGGGCATCCAGGTGTTGCCGCTCTTCATTCTGCCGGAGATTGTGCTTCCCTACCTCGGCGCCAACGGCCTGCTGCCCACCGGCGTCCTCGACGCCCTCTTCCCCACCAGCGAGTACGCGGTGCACGGGCGGCAGTACTGGCGGGCCTACGGCTTCATCCTGGCCTGGCCCCTCTTTATCTGGAACGTGTTTACCGCCGATCCGCTCTGGTGGTGGCTCGGCATCTGCTTCGTGCAGACGTTCGTCCTCATTCCCGGCATGATCTACTTCTGGGGCAAGGGGGCGTACTGCGGCTGGATCTGCACCTGCGGGGCCCTCGCCGAGACGCTCGGGGACCAGCACCGCGAGAAGATGCCGCACGGCCCGGGGTGGAACAAGCTGAACCTCGCCGGACAGGTCATCATGGGGGTGGCATTTGCACTGCTGTTCTTGCGCATCGGGGGATGGATCTGGCCCGGCAGTTGGGCGGCGGAGGCCTACCGGGCGGGGCTCTACGGGGGCGGCCTCGGGTTTGGGTATAGCTGGGTGGTGGACGTTCTGCTGGCCGGCATGGTGGGATTTGGGGTCTACTTCTGGCTCAGCGGGCGCTTCTGGTGCCGCTTTTTCTGCCCGCTGGCGGCGATTATGCACATCTACCATCGGTTCAGCCGCTTTCGCATTCTGGCCGACAAGAAGAAGTGCATCTCCTGCAACGAGTGCACGAGCGTGTGCCACCAGGGCATCGACGTGATGAGCTACGCGCAGAAGGGAGAGCCGATGGACGATCCGGAGTGCGTGCGGTGCTCGGCGTGCGTGGAGACATGCCCCACCGGCGTGCTGGAGTTTGGGCAGGTACAGCCCAACAGCGGGGAGGTCATCCACCGGGACGCGCTGGAGGCGTCGCTGACGCGGATTCAGGAGCACGAGAACGGCACGGCGGAGGCGGCCTCGGCGTAGGCGCCCGTCCGTCGCCTGGGGGCGGTCAACGACCGGCGGCCGAGGC
>JBDGQM010000203.1:0-4494 GCA_042219065.1 Salinibacter sp.
CTGCCTCCGCTCCGAGACTACGTCCACCTCCACGAGGACCTCGCCCGGCCCGTCAGGCCGACGCGCGTGGCCGCCGGGGCGCTCAACACGCAGGCCGTGGCCGACGACGCGGCTGCCCGGGCCGCCGTCGAGCAGTACGCATCGGCCGTCGGCGTGCCCGCCGCCGACCCCGTCCGCTTCGGGACGGATCCCATTCTGGATGCTCTTCCGACGTAGGCACGTACGGGCTCGTCAGGGCCAATGCCTGTACGTTCTGCTGGGATCAGAGACCGTGGATGCGTGAAGCGTGAAACGTGAACGGGAATCAGCCCTCTTCACGCATCACGTGTCACGCATCACATCAAAACGAGAATCAGTCCCGCACCCTGCTCTTCCCACACCCATCCAGAGAAATGCTCACGACGGACTTCGAGCGCGTATCGCTCCGCACCGAGCACCCGTTTACGATCGCCCGGGAGACGATCCACGAGATCGAGAACGTGATCGTCCGGGTCGAGGACGAGGACGGTCACGTCGGGCTCGGGGGCGCGGCGCCGTCGCGGCGCTACGGGGAAACGATCGACACGGTCGCGGCCGTGCTGCCCGCGCTGCTGGAGGCGGTGGAAGAGATCGGGGATCCGCACTCCCTCCAGCGCATCGAGCGGGCGATGGACGCGGTGGTGCACCACAATCCCGCCGCCAAGGCGGCCGTTGACATTGCCCTCCACGATCTCGTCGCCACGCGCGCCGATCTGCCGCTCTATCGCTACTGGGGCCTCGACCCGAGCGACACGGTCACCAGCTCGTTTACGATCGCGATCGACTCGCTGGAGCACATGGCCGAGAAGACCGCCGACGCCGTGGCGGCCGGCTACTCCATCCTCAAGGTGAAGTTGGGCACCGACCACGACGAGGCCATCGTGAGGACAGTGCGCGAGCACGCCCCGGACGCGACGATCCGCGTGGACGCCAACGAGGCCTGGACGCCCCCGGAGGCGGTTCGGAAGAGTCGGATGCTCGCCGACTACGACGTGGAGTTCGTCGAGCAGCCCCTCCCCGCCGACCACCACGAGGGACTCAAGCACGTCTACGAACGCTCGGCCCTCCCCCTCGCCCTCGACGAATCGTGCGCACGGCTTGCCGACATGCCGCACGTGGCCACCCGGGCCGACATTGCCAACCTGAAGCTGATGAAGTGCGGCGGGCTGCGGGAAACGCGGCGCATGATCCATGCCGCCCGGGCCCACGGGCTGGAGGTCATGCTCGGGTGCATGATCGAGAGCAACGCCAGCATCGCGGCGGCCGCGCACCTGGCCCCGCTCCTCGACTACGCGGACCTGGACGGCTCGCTCCTGCTGGCCGAGGACCCGTACGCGGGCGTGGATCTGCCGGAAGGACAGGTGGACCTGGAGGGGCTGGATCGGACCGGCACCGGGGCGCAGCGGAGGCAGTCGTAGTACGTATTTCGTATTGCGTATCCGAGGCGCTCTCGGTCTATGGTGCCATACGAAATACGCAATACGAAATAATACGCAATACGAAATACTCTCTCACTCCTCCAGCCCCACCCGCCGAAAGATCCGGTCCACGTTGCGGACGTGATATTCCGGATCGAACACGTCCTCAATCTCGTCGTCGGTCAGCACGTCGGTGATGGCCTCCGACTCCGCCACCACCTCCTGGAACGGGCGCTCCTCTTCCCACGCCGTCATGGCGAGGGGCTGCACGCGGTCGTAGGCCTCCTCGCGGCTGAGGCCCGTGTCGATCAGCTTCAGCATCAGGCGCTGGCTGTTGTAGAGGCCGTAGGTCTCCTCCATGTTTTCGCGCATGGTGTCCGCGTAGACCACGAGGTCGTCGATGATGCCCCGGAAGCGGCGGAGGGCGTAGTGCAGCAGCGTCGTCGCGTCCGGCAGCACGATGCGCTCGACCGAGGAGTGGCTGATGTCGCGCTCGTGCCACAGGGCCACGTTGTCGAACTCGCTGTTCATGTACCCGCGCAGCAGCCGCGCGCAGCCGGTGATGTTCTCCGACCCCACGGGATTGCGCTTGTGCGGCATGGCGGAGGACCCCTTCTGCCCGGCGCTGAACGCCTCCTCCGCCTCCCGCACCTCGCTCCGCTGCAGGTGCCGCACCTCCACGGCCATCTTTTCGAGCGTGGCGCCGATGCCCGCGATCACGCTCAGGTAGTTCGCGTGGCGGTCGCGGGAGAGGATCTGGGTCGAGATGGTGGCGGGCTTGAGGCCGAGGCGCTCGCACGTATAGCGCTCCACCTCGGGCGGAATGTGGGCGAAGGTGCCCACCGCGCCGCTCAGCTTGCCCACCCGCATCTCCTCGGCGGCCCGCTCGAAGCGTTCCTTCTGGCGGGTCATCTCGTCGTAGTAGCGCGCCATCTTGAGTCCGAACGTGGTCGGCTCGGCGTGCACCCCGTGGGTGCGGCCCATCGTGAGGGTGTGCTTGTGCTCGCGGGCCTTGTCCGCCAGCGTCTCGATCATCTTGTCGAGCTGGGTGCGGATGAGGCTGTTGGCCTTCTTGATGCGCACCATGTAGGCGGTGTCCACCACGTCGGTGGAGGTGAGGCCGTAGTGCACCCACTTCTTCTCTTCGCCCAGCGTCTCGCTCACCGCCCGCGTGAAGGCCACCACGTCGTGCTTCGTCTCCTTCTCGATCTCGTGGATGCGGTCGACGTCGAAGTCGGCCTCGTCGTAGAGCGTCTCCACGTCCTCGGGCGGGATGGCGCCGATCTCGCTCCAGGCCGCGCAGGCAGCCAGTTCCACGTCGAGCCAGGACTGAAATTTTTGCTCTTCGCTCCAGAGGTCGCCCATCGGCGGGCGGGTATAGCGGTCGATCATGCAACTGAGGAATTGGGGGGGCGGGACGAGACCATTCGGGACTGTGTTCGGCAAGATAAGTGCGCTGCGGGAGGGAATGCCAGCCGTCCTGTCCTTCTCCCCAAATCCTCAAATCAGGGGGGAGCGGGGCCCCACCGCGGCAGTTGAAAGAACAGAAGCACCCCGACCCCGAAGATGCCCGCGGAGAACAGGAGCAGCGGCAGCGCGGGCTGAATGACCCAGAGCGCGGTCCCGAACTGGACCACGATGACGGTGTAGAGCAGCGTGGCAATGTAGAGCCGGGGCACGCGGCTCACGACGTAGGCCCCGAGCGGTGCCCCGAAGACGACCACCGGAATGCTCACCCACCAGAACCGATACGCCTCCATCTGCATGTCTTGCAGGAGGAGGGCGTGGAGGGCAAATCCAAGGACGGCGTTGAAGGCCATGAGGGTGACCGAGGTCGGGGTGGCCACCTTCTCGGAGAGCCGGTACTTGAGCGTGACGAACGCGAAGGAGCAGATGTCGACGCCGTTCCCAAAAACTGCGCTCAGCGTGCCCCCAATCACGCCGATGCCGATCAGTTCAGCCTGCTGGCCGAGCGTGAGGGCGGGGAGGCGTTCGACCGCGGCCTGGTCGCGCACGTGATTGATGGTAAAGAGCGCCAGCCCATAGCTCAGCCAGAACGATACGAACATCATCTTGGCGTAGGCCGGCGGCACGTGGGGGGTAATGAGGTAGGTCCCGCCCACGAGGCCGGGGACGCTCCCGATCGCCACGAGCCAGAGGTACGTCGTTTCGACCGGGATGCGGCGGGCTGCGATGTAGAGCGCGGCCGCCGTCATGCCCACGCTCTGGATGGCAAGGCTGAAGTTGCGGGCCACGGCCGGCTCAATCTCGAAGACGAGCGTCATCACCGGATAGGCCACCGCCCCACCGCCCTCGGAACTCACCCCCGCGACGAACGAGCCCGCCACCATGGTGAGCGTCATGAAGCCGTGGGTGCGAAACAGCGGCCAGAGCCCCTGCACGCTCATGTAGAGGCTCCAGACGACGAGCGTTACGACGATCGGCCCCACCACGAGGCCCACGTATCGGGACGACCACCGCTCTCGAACAGCGGACACAGCGGAGTGCACGGCATCAGAAGGACAGGGACGAGGCTACGGTTCTCGACACGAAAGCGAAACCTCCGGTTGTATTCCCCCGACCTCTCATATGAAAACGGTTATTCCCGTATTCTCACACGCGGGGGAGGCGACCACGCCAACGGCAGACGGGCCGGGCCCACAATCCGGACCCGTCGTCCCGCCAGAACTCCGTCGGCCGGAAGGGCCTCGCCCCGTCCACCGCGTCGCATCGTGACGGTAGATCTCCCCCACACGACCGGTGCGCTGACAGCCACGGGGCGCCATACGAAACGCCGGCCGCTCCGGGATGGAGCGACCGGCGTTCGGGTGCTTCCGACATGTGAACGGGCGCTGCGGCATCCCCTCGACCCCCGACGCGGCTAAGTAGGTCAAGGGAAGAACATTAGCCATGCATCCGAAAAACCCTGGGCAGTCATCCCGCACCCCGATGCGGGATCTCTTCGCCTCAGGCAGTGCTCACCATCGAAAAGATCCTGAATCAAGTTCAGGATGACGTGCTCACGAAGGGTTTTTCGGATGCGAGAAAAATAACGTAT
>JBDGQM010000204.1:0-19003 GCA_042219065.1 Salinibacter sp.
ACGGGTTTTGAGATCACATGATACATCAATAATGAGGCTTGACAGACCACTACCTATCTCCTCACTTGATTCGCCCTTCTGTAGAATCATGCAGTCACGCGCCGAGGACGTACATTACGGTCCCGGTCCTCGGCCCCGTCGTTTCGTCGGTGCCGACACGAGGGCGACACAGTGGCGATTTGCTTCTCGTCCGTCGACGGACGGATCGGGAACCCCGTAGAGCTTGAAACCGGATCGTTCCGGCCGGCATGGGCAAGAGCACCCCTCCCCCCCGCTTCCCCACGTCCATACCTCCACGCCTCCATCCTTACATGGCGGCCACCACCTTCAGCATGTCGAGCGCCGTGATGACGCCGCGGAGTTCTCCGTTCCGCGTCACAAACAGGCGATGAATGCCGCTCCGATGCATCACCTGCGCCACCTGCTGAACAGAGGTATGCTCGTTGACGTCGTAAATCTGAGGTGTCATGACGTGCTCGGCAGTCGTATCGCCCCCCTCACGCACCCGAAGATTATTGAGGTCCTCCTCCGCGTACGTGCTCTCGAGCTCGTTGCGGTAGAAGTGCGCCGGTCGGTCGGAGGCCGGTTCGCCCGCCGTACTGTTGTGGCGCGCAATGTCGGTCAACGAAACCACCCCCACCAGCTCTCCCTCCCGGACGACCGGGGCGCCCGAAATGTCGTGATCGACGAGAAATTCCGCGACGCGGTGAACCGGCCAGTCCGCCTCGACGGTCTCCACGCCCGCCGTCATTAGGTCCTTGGCACTATTCCACTTCATGATGGGAAAAGAGGGAAAATGCGTGAGAACGTTTGCGACTGCATTTCTGCCGGCCCGCCTCCCCACAGGAGTCGCCCCCGCAATGCGTGAAGGCACGGACGCGTAGAGGCAAGGCCGGTGTATAGGCTCAATCGATCCTCCCATTCCATGTTGCGGAGGGTGCGTGGAATGGGAGCGAATTTCCCTATGCACGAGAATACGGTTCTGACGGTCAGGCATTGCCCCACAGCGATCCGGCCCTGCCCCCTGCTGCAACGTCTGCGAATGCCCATCGCTTCGACGACCCGTCTCCGGCGTCACGGCCGGTGGAAGCACGACGCACCACATCTTGAGAACGAGATCGAGCGAAATGGCTGGCGGCTCCGGAAACACTCCTCTTCATTCGCCGTGGTGAGATCAAGCAAATTCGGAATAGAACCTACGAACCGGGCCCGTAGCTCAACGGTAGAGCGCCGACCTCATAAGTCGATGGTTGTGGGTTCGAATCCCGCCGGGCCCACTCTTCTCCTCGCTCCCGCTCAGCACGGAGGCGGCACGCCTCAGCGCCATGCCCCGATCGATCCGACAGATCGCATGGAAGCGCGCCGAGGACGCCTCGTACACCGACGTCACCGACGCTATCGAGGAGGGGACCATATCCGCCACCCCCCATCCGGACGAGGAGGTCGATCGGCCGAAGGGCTACTCGATCACCCTCACGCTGAAGCCTGACAGCACCGCCTTCGCGGACGACCTCCAGACGGCCCTCCTGGACATGGAGCCCTCCGAATTGACAGTACACCTCGACGGCCGTGATGAACCGATTGAGGACGTGCCCGTCAGTGTGAGCAAGGTGCCGTATCCGGGCGATCAAAACACCGCGGAACTGGGTGTACCGCCCGACGGCCACGAAAAGCTCCGCGAGTGCTTCGCGTAATCCTCCGTTCCGCCTCGGACCTCTCCGCGTGGCGCTCCCCGCTCCATTGGCCGGACACACGACGGACGCCGCCCGTAGCATAGGGGTCCAACGGTTTCCCGCTTTCCCTGAACTGCCTTCTTCTCCCATGGAATCATACGAGTCCTCCACCAGCAACGGCTCCGCCAAGCAGCCCTTCTCGTGCCCGGAGTGCGACGAACAAGTCGGGCACGCGAACGTGCTCACCGGTGACTTCACGTTCGAAGACGTCACTCCAAAAACCACTCGCCCTGATGGGACACCGGAGTTCCAGGAGACGGAACTGGACAGCGGCCCCCAGAAAGCGATTGAGCTGCGGTGCGACTTCTGCGGGGAAGAGTTTATGCTCGGGGTCGAGACCGGTGAGGAAAACTGAGTCCCCTCTTCGGTCCCGGTCCAGTCATGTGGGGTCCCCCAACAGCAGTGGCTTCGATGCAACGACGGCGGACGGCCAACCGCGGCCCGCGGTCGTGCCGGATGCCGGCACCGATCATCGATTGCGCCTCGCAGGTGGGTCCCCGTCCCTCCTGTCACTGGGGGGGCGAGTCGGGCCCAGGCCGAGTGCGCGACGGGGTTCGGGACCCGGAGGGAAGCTCGGCACTGTAGAACCACGAAAAGCCGCCCGCGATCACGATAAACGCCAGCACAAGCCCGCCCATCTCTCCGAACGACGTTTCCGGCGCCCCAATCTCCGGGAGGGCAACGAGCCCGCCTACGAAGAGGACAAACGCGAAAATGATTAGCCCGAAGTACTCAACGATGAATTTCATTGGGTGGGGGTCTCAGCCTGGTCGACGAGGTCGGCGAGAATCCAAAGGGACGGCACCCAAAGGCCCACGAAGATGGCGGCTTGGTTGCTCCCGCTGAACCACAAGTAGATCGACAGGGCAAGCGCAAAGACGCCGGCAGCGAAGATCCAGCCTTTACTGTTCGTCATTGAAGGGGTCGGATTGCTGGAGGAAGCGATGAACACGGAGAGGTACAGCGGGACGCCCCGTACTGTTCTCTCGTGAACAGCGCAAATCCCTTACAGGACTGGGTGAGAGGGGGATCCGGCACGAGAAGAATTGTTGCACCTGCCCCACATTGTGTCCCCGAGAGTGCTGGAGGCCTACGCGTCCACCTCCGAAAGCGCCTCGTCGGCCTCGAAATGGGTAACCCCTTCGGCCGAGGCCGCCTCGTAGACCGGTTCGAGGACCTCAATCAGCGCGTCGTTGCCCCGCCAGAGCGGAAACTTGCCCAGCTGCTTCGGCAGAGTTGCGTGCGACGATGGCGTCTCGACCGCGCCATAGAGATCGTCGGGGAGCGACGGGGCGTCCCAGAAGTCCTCGTCGGCCCGGAGGGGCTGAGCCTCAACCGGTGCGTCCAGGGCTTCGTCTTCATCCCCGAGCGCGGCCTCAATGTCGCCCCCAATCCGGTCCATGAGGGCGCCCTGCCGCATTCCCCGCAGGCGGAAGAGGAGGAACGGGTCGCGGTCGAACTCCTCGGCGAGTAGGAGATAGACCGCCGCGATGTGCTTGCACGGGTTCGACCAGTCGGGGCAGGAGCAGTCCGTTTCGAGGTCGGCCTCCCGCTCGGGAAATAAATTGAGTCCGGCCTGCTCGACCACGTCTTCCACCTCCGGCGGCATCTCGCCCGCCAGCAGCGCGGCCGCAAAGTACGGCTGGTGGCGAAAGGCGTCGACGAGCGCGTCCCACTCCGCCTCGTCGTAGGGGCGCAGCCGAATGGACACGTCGTACGGATCGGCACGCGAGCCCTGCACCGTCGCGGTCACCTGCCCCGCCTCCACCTCAATGCTGGTGACCTGTCCCTTCCGCGCGTACCGCTTGGCCCGCTGCAGGCGGTTGCTGATGTTAAAGCCCTTCAGGATCTCCTCCCAGCGCTCGCCCCACCAGGTGGTCCCAAACGCCCCGCGCTGCGACTTGGCCTTGATCCCGCCCGTCACCTCCTGCGGTTTGGTCTTCTCGTAGTGCTGGTACCAGGCCATGGGCTTCGTCTGTCGTTGAGAATGAGAATCTGAAGGCTGTGGCTTCGTGAATCGGAACGTATTGCGTAGTGCGTATTGCGTAGTGCGCATCAACCCGGGGTGAGCACGAAATACGCAATACGCGCCCTGAGCGTAGCGAAGAAGTAGTTTTAGACTGAAATACGCAATAGACACGCCCCTCACGGTTCTCTAACCTGTGGGCTACCTTCCCCATCGGTTGATCGTAACCGAAACAGGTCCTTCAACTCGTCCGTCGAGAGCTCCGTGACCCAGTCCTCCCCCGCGTCGACGACCTGCTCGGCGAGATCCTTCTTGCGCTCGATCATCTGGGCGATGCGCTCCTCCAGCGTGCCTGCGCAGACGAATTTATGCACCTGCACGCGTCGCGTCTGTCCGATCCGGAAGGCGCGGTCGGTGGCCTGGTTCTCCACCGCCGGGTTCCACCAGCGGTCGTAGTGAAAGACGTGGTTGGCCCGCGTGAGGGTGAGGCCCGTCCCGCCCGCCTTCAGCGAGAGCAGAAAGAACGGCGGCGGGTCGTCGCTCTCCTGAAACCGTTCCACCATCTGGTCCCGTGTCTCCTGCTTGACCCCGCCGTGCAGAAAGAGCGCCTCGCGGCCGAAGGTTTCCTGGAGGTGGCGCTCGAGCATCGTGCCCATCTCGGTGAACTGGGTGAAAATGAGCGCCCGCTCGTCGGCGGCGAGCACCTCCTCGAGCATCTCCACGAGCCGCGCGAGCTTGCCCGACCGCCCGGCGATTTCCGAGTCGTCGTGCAGGTACTGCGCCGGATGGTTGCAGATCTGCTTCAGCTGCATCAGCGTCGAGAGCACGAGGCCCCGCCGCTCCATGTCCAGCTCCGACTTCTCCCCCTCCAGCGCCGCCGTCGTCTCGTCGACCACGGCCCGGTAGAGCGACGCCTGCTCCTCGGTGAGATCGGTGTAGACGGTCATCTCCTGCTTCTCCGGCAGGTCGTCGATCACCGTCGGGTCGGTCTTCTCGCGCCGCAGGATGAACGGGCCGGTGATCTGCTTGAGGCGCCGCATCGCATCGCGGTCGCGCTCGTTCTGGATGGGCCGGAAGAACTGCTCTTTGAACGACTTCTGGCTGCCCAGCAGGCCGGGGTTCAGAATCTCCATGATCGACCACAGCTCGCCGACGTTGTTCTGCACCGGCGTGCCGGTCATGGCGACGCGGTGCTGGGCCGTGAGCGACCGGGCGGCCTGCGTGCGCTGGGCGCTGGGGTTTTTGACGTACTGCGCCTCGTCGAGCACCACGGTGTCCCAGGAGCGAGCCCGAAACAGCTCCACGTCGCGACGGAGAATCGCGTAGTTGGTGACCACCAGGGTGTGGTCCGCCACCTGCTCCAGGAAGGTCTCTTCGTCCGGGGCGCGGTCGCTGCCGTGGTGAATGAGCACGGAGAGGTCGGGTGTGAACCGGTTCGCCTCCTTCTTCCAGTTGCTCACCACGGAGGTGGGGCACACCACGAGCGACGGCTTCGGCCCGTCTTCCGCCTGTCCGTTCTGGGCGGCGTGGTTGTACGTGCGCTGCAGAAGGGCGAGCGCCTCCACCGTTTTGCCGAGGCCCATGTCGTCGGCCAGGCAGGCGCCGAGGCCCCACCGCTTCAGGAAGGCGAGCCAGGCAAACCCGCGCTTCTGGTAGGGCCGAAGCGTGCCCTCGAACCCGTCCGGCTCGGCGAGCGGGTCGACCGTGGCGCCGGACTCGAGCCGACCGAGCAGGTCGCCCAGCGTCCCGCTCGCCGACACGTCCTCCACAGGCAGCCCGGCAGGCCCCGACTCCGCCCCGAGGCGCATGTGCATCAGGTCGCGCGCCGTCACCGTCTCGGACTCCTGCCGGTCGAGGCGATCGACCACCTCCCGGATGGCGTCGAGGTCCACCTCCACCCACTCGCCGCGCAGGTGCACCAGGGACGACTTCATGTCGGCCAGCTCCTCCAGCTCCTCGCGCGAAAGGGTGTGCTCCCCGAGGGCCACCTCCCAGTCGAACTCGACGATCGTATCGAGGGAGAGCCCCGCCGACGCCGTCATGTCCGGCGCCTGGGCGTTGGCCTTCGTGGAGAGGCGCTCCTTCGTCCGCCCCTGCGTCCACCACGCGGGCAGCTGCACGCCGAAGCCGGCCTGCCGCAGCAGCGGGGCGTACTCCCGCAGGAAGGCGTGCGCCTGCTCGGTCTCCAGCTCCAGGCCCGCCGGATTGGGCTGCTTGAGGCTCTCCTCGATGGCGGGCCACACGCCCATCGCCTGCCCGAGGGCCGCGAGCAGGTAGGGACCCGGCTGGAAGTCGTGCCGCTCGAAGACGCGGGCGGTGGAAGGCTCGGGGTCCCACGCCTCCGCCACGTCGACCTGGAGGCTCGGGTCGTCGGTCGACTGGAGCAGGTAGCGGAGGGTCCAGGGCCCCGGATCGCCCTCAATGTCTTCGCCCTCCGCCGTGACCTCCGGCTCTTCGAGGCGGAACGTGAGCCGAAAGGGCGCCTCGGCCGTCACCTCGATCCGACGGCGCCACGCCTGCAGCTGCCCGGCCAAATGCGACAGTTCGTCCGCATCTCCGTCCATCCGTCCGTCCGGGGCGCGCAGGGCGTGGAGCCACTGGTCGTGCAGGCTGTCGAAGGACTCAGGTGCCCGATCACCTTCGGGCGACGCCGACTGACGGCGCTGTCCCCGGCGGACGATCGTGTCGACGACGTCCCCGAGCATCCGCTGAAGGATCGTGCGCGGCGAGGTCTCCGGCGGATTCTCGTCCGGGGCCGAGAGTGCCCGGCAGGCCCCCGGCAGGGCCTCCACGAGCGTTCCGAGCCGGTCGGCCTCTTCGCCGCGAAACACCGGGGTCCAGCGGGCCCGGTAGGTGCCGTCCTGCCCCTGCAGGCCGGGTAGAACCTGCTCGCGGGCCACGAGCGCACTCGCGTACCGGACGACATGCGCCCAGTAGGTCACATCGTCCCCGAGCAACCGGCCGGGGGCGAGCATGTCGCGGTCGTGACAGGCCCCGAGCAGGTCCACGGCCGCCGTGCGATCGAGCGGCACGACCGGCACGCGCCACGGGGCGAGGATTGCGTCCGCATCGTCGTCCCGACCGCTGTCGGGATCCAACACCGACGAGGACGGCACCGCCGTTCCGTCCACCGTGGGGAGCCACACCACGAGCGTCTCCGGCTCGTGCTCACCGCCGAGGCCGCGCTCGTCGAGGAGGTCAACCAGCGCCTCGGCCCGACAGGCTCGGGGCAACAGTGCCGACCCGGTCGCGTCGACCTGAGCCTCGTCGTCGGACGTTTCGCCCCACAGACAAAGCCGATCGTCGCACCAGCCGAGATGGAAAAGGCGCATGAATCAGGGTGTCTGTACAGCAGGGTGGAGCGAGACGAGAGTGCACATCTTCTTTCAGCACTCACCCAACGCTCGTCCGAATCGACCGTTCTCGAAGCTTGGCGGGCGATCGCATTGAAGGTTTCGGTCCTACCTCAACAGTCTGAGCTGACCGCGGAAAACGGTGCTTTGCGGCGGTCCGCGGGTTGTGGTCCGCCGTCATTAGACCAAAACGCTTGCACACCGCCACTCGAGTTACCGAGCCGTGCAGAAATCCCTGAAGATAAAGCCTCTGGGTATGGGCGTTCGGGAGTATGCGGGTATGGGAGAACGAACGCCCGTACGCCCATACTCCCACACTCAGCCCCGTTCCGCCAGAGCATTCTCGAACGAGGTCGGCGGGTTCCGTTTACGAAGTTCCTCACGCATCGGGATTACCCGTCGTACTCCGTCCGCAACTGCTCTCGGACCCGCGTCAGGAGTGTCTTCGTCGCCCGGATGCCTTCATATTCGCCCAGGGCGTCGCCCTCGTATTCGATGCCCACGTGCCCCCGGTAGCCCGCATCGAGGACGATCCGCATCATCCGCTCGTAGTCGATGGTCGTCTCGTTGCCCTCGTCGTCGAAGGCGTGCGTCTTGGCGCTCACGCCTTCGGCGTAGGGCATGAGCTCCCGCACGCCCTTGTAGCGGTTGTAGGTCTCCCCCTCCCGGATCGTAAAGTTACCAAAGTCCGGGAGCGTGCCGCAGCGAGAGTGGTCGACCGTCTCCATGACGCCCGCGAGCCATTTGCCGTTCGACGAGAGGCCGCCATGGTTTTCGACGAGGACGTTCATGTCTTCCTGCGCCGCATACTCGGTGAGCCGGCGCAGGCCATCGGCGGCGCGCTCCATCTGCTCCTCGTAGCTGCCACTGCTCTGGGCGTTCACACGGATGGAGTGACAGCCCAGTCGGTGGGCCGCCTCGACCCACTTGTGATGGTTCTCCACGGCTTGCATGCGCTCGTCCGCGTCGGCCGCCCCGAGCGCGCCCTCCCCGTCGCACATGATGAGCAGGCTGTCGACCCCGGCCTCGTCGGCCCGCCGCTTCATCTTCTGCAGGTATTCCGTGTCCGTCGCCCGCTCCATAAAGAACTGATTCACGTATTCCACCGCCTCGATGCCGAATTCCTCGCGGGCGGTACGGGCAAAATCGAGGTTGTCGAGGTCCCCATCGAACAGGGCGCGATGCAGGGACCACTGTGCGAGCGAGATGTTGTAGAGGGGATCAGATTCGGCCATGACGGAGTGGGGAGCGACGGCATTCAAGCTGAAGCCGGCCAGCCCCAGGGCGGAGATTTTGGCAAAGTCGCGGCGAGTCATCGAACGGGACATGGTATGATAGAATGGATGGAAGAAAAGCGACGCTATGGCTCCAATTGGGGGCGCTCGCGCCGAGGATCGGCACAGGATGGAACGGGCCCGAATTCTTCTTCTGGAGGCGTGATCGCCATCGTCAGTTCATTTCTGCCTCCACGGTCTCCTGGGCCCCCTCCAGCGCCCAGGGATCGCGCGGGTTCTGGCGGCCCAGGTACTCGTTGGCGTCCGACACGTTGGTGACCGTGCCCGCCTCCGCGTCCCAGCGAAGCTTCTGCTGATCGGCCCGTAGCGAGACGAGCCCGAGCAGCATCGTCTCCGTGAGCGGTGCGGCATACTCGAAGGGCGAGGTGGCCTCCGCCTCCCCCTTGATCGCACGGATCCAGTTCATCTCGTGGTTCTCGTTCTTGACCCGCTCGAACTGCTGGGGAGGCTCGTCGGTCTCTTTCGCTTTCTCGGTCGGTAGAATCTGCGGGTTTCCGCCGTACGTCTCGTGCAGGAGGGACCCCTCGTCGCCCTCGTAGAGCACGCCCCCTCCGGGCGGAAGGTCCTTGTCCTCCGGGAGCACGTCGGGGCGCTCCGGCTGCAGGCCGCCGTCGTACCAGGTCATCTCCACGGGCGGCTGGTCGCCGCGGGCCTGGAAGCGGTAGTACGTGGTGGTGGCCTGCGGCCAACTGACCCCGTTGAACGACGTCGCGCGCGTCTGGACCGTCTCCGGCGCCCCCAGCTCCAGCGCCCAGTACGGGTGGTCGATCAGGTGCGCGCCCATGTCGCCCAGCGAGCCGGTGCCCCACTCCACCCAGCCGCGCCACGAGAAGGGATGAAAGTCTTCGTGGTAGGGCTCGTCCGGGGCCGGGCCAAGGAAGAGGTCCCACGCCAGCTGGTCCGGCACGCGCTGAACAGCCTCCGGCATGTCCATGCCCTGCGGCCAGATCGGACGGTTCGTCCACACGTGGATCGTGTCGATTGCCCCAATCGCGCCGCTCCGCACGTACTCGTTGACGAGGCGGGCGTCGTTGCTGGAGTGGCCCTGATTCCCCATCTGGGTGACCACGTCCGTCTCGGCCGCGAGTCGGCGCAGGTGCCGCGCCTCCGCGACCGACCACGTCAGCGGCTTCTGGGTGTAGACGTGAATGCCCCGCCGCATGGCGTCGGCCGTAATTTTGGCGTGGGTGTGATCGGGCGTCGCAATGATGACCGCGTCAATCTCGGCGCCCATCTCGTCGAACATCCGGCGGTAGTCGGAATACACGGCCGCGTCCGGATGGGCCTCGAAGGCGTCCGACGCGTAGTCGTGGTCGATGTCCGCGAGCGCGACAATGTTCTCGGACTCGGCGACGTTGTCGACGTTGCCGCCGCCGACCCCGCCAACCCCGACCCCTGCCACGTTGACGGTGTCGCTGGGCGCCTGGTGGCCGGCCCCACCCAGGACCTGCCGGGGCACGATGAGCGGCAGCGAAGCAGCCGCCCCCGCCTTGGCGGCGGTTCCGAGAAACTCGCGTCGGGAAAACTCTTGGTTTGTCATGGACTGCGTTGGTTCTTGGGGAGGATGACAGACAACCGCCTTCTGTCTCTGCGATGAAAGGGGTTCCGAACGTCGAAAACAACGGGGGCAAAGGCAAGAAAGGAATCAGGGCGACCACGACCCGTCCTGCACGGCGGGCACAAAGTCATGGAGGCCGTCGGGCGTCCAGTCGAGGGTGCGCTCCTGCTCGGCGCTCATGTAGGCCGTCATGAGAAGCGCCGTCACCTCACGGCCGCTGTGGAAGTCGAGTTGGGGCTGCTCCCCGTCCACGAAGCGGCGCACGAAGTGCCGGTTTTCGCCGGTGTAGCCGTAGGTGGCGGCCTCGTCGCCAACGACCGGCATGAGGCCCTGCTCGGCGTTCTGCTTCTCCACGAGGTCCTCGCCGGTTTCCCCCTCCACCTCGCGGCTCAAGAAGACCTCGGTCTCGCTCTCGAGCGAGTTGGCCTCCATCGCGTACTCCGGCCCCAGAAGCTCGGACCGGAGCCGCAGGCCGGCCCCCACGAAGCACCACGAGGTGGTGGTCTCGCTGATGAGGGTGCGCCCCTGCTCATCCTCGTACTCAATGGTGGCCCGGGCGAAGTCTTCGGAGGGCCGCTCGTGGTAGTCGACCTCGGAGCCGTATTGCTCTCGAAGCTGCTGGGCATAGTGCTCGCGCGACCACTTGAGGCTCGCAATCTGGGCGGACACCTTCGTGGGGCGGATGCTGTCGCGGGGGGCGCCGGGCTCGGTAAGCAGAAAGCGCGCCACCTCCACGCTGTGGCACATCATGTCGTTGAGCACGCCGCCGCCCTGCCGGTCGCCCCGCCAGAACCAGGGCGCGTGGGGGCCGCTGTGCTCCTCAGCGGCGCGGGCCAGGTAGGGCCGCCCCGTGAGCGCCGCCCCGCGCTCCCAGATGATCTCGCGGCCGCGCCGGAGCCCCGGTGAAAAGAGCTGATCCTCCAGGTAGCCGTGAAGCACGTCAATCTCTTCGACGAGCTCGACCATCCGCTCCGCTTCCGCAACGGTCCGGGCGAGCGGCTTCTCGCACGCCACGGCCGTGAGGTCGGCCCCGCTCTGCACGGCCTTGACGATGGCCTCCATGTTCTCAATGCGCGTGTGGTTGGGCCCGCAGATCCAGATCGCGTCGACCTCAGGGGCGGCCACCATCTCGCCGATCGAGGGATACGCCTGGGCGTCGCCCACCCGTGTCTCCCGGGCCAGCGCGGCGGCCTCCGCGGCGTGGTCGCGGTTCGGGCTCCAGATGCCCCGCACGTCGGCCCCGCGGACGCCCTGCCAGGAATCGATGTGAAAGCGGGTGATGAAGCCGCTGCCGATGAAGCCAACGCCGAGTCGCTGATCGTGAGTCATGGAAGAACGAGAACAATGCGGAAACGATGACAATGACTGCTCAAACATTCGCCGTGGGCCGGACGGCGTCACCCCCCCCGAGGCCCCCTCCCGCGACTCGCCCGGAGCTATGCCGCCTCCTCGCCCCTGACCTGCGGCGCCACCGGACGCTCGTGCCGGAGTGACAGGAGTCCCCCGACGACGAGGTTGACGGCCGTCCCGATGGCCGTGTACCAGGGCCACCCGATGCCTTTCAGGCCGGCGTCCGCCACGTACGCATCCGCCGGATTCAGCACAAACACCCATCCGTCCGCCGGGCTGTGCCACACGCCGAAGATGACGAGGATCATGACGCCGATGGTGACGACGAACGCGACGATGGCGTCGGCCTCCCGGGAGCGCCCGTGCCACAGGCCCAGCAGAAAGACGCCCAGCAGGCTGCCGTAGGTGAACGAGGCAATGGACAGCCCAAGCTCGACCACCGGATTGTTGCTGTCCTGAAAGAGGCTGGCGAACCCGATGAAGACGACGCCCCAGAACAGCGTAAGAAGCCGGGAGACGAGAAGCCCGCGATCGTCCTCCAGCGGACGCCCCACGATGTGCTCGTAGAGGTCGTTCACCGAGGAGGAGGCCAGCGCATTGAGGGACGAGGAGAGCGAACTCATGGCCGCAGCCACGATGCCCGCCAGGATGAGCCCGGACAGGCCCGGCGGCATGCCCTCCACGATGTATTTCGGGAAGACCTCGTCCCCTCGCTGCAGCCCCAGCGCTTCGACCGACGCGCCGCCGTAGTGCACCCAGAGCAGCAGGCCCACGCCGAGGAAGAGCGCAAACTGCACCATGACGACCACGGCACTGCCGATGAGCGCCTTTCGGCTGTCGCCCTCGTCGCGGCAGGCGAGCAGGCGCTGCACAATGAGCTGATCGGTGCCGTGGGAGGCCATCGAGAAGATGGCGCCCCCCACCACGGCCGTCCCGAGCGTGTAGGGCTGCGTGAGCCATCGCCCAAACGACTGATCCAGGCCGAGATCCAGCAGATTGGTCTTGCCGGCCGCCACCGCCTCGCCCCACCAGCCGGCCGGCACGTCGCCCAGCAGAAAGCCGATGGCCGCGAGCGCCCCGCCCACGTAGAGCAGCATCTGCACCACGTCCATCCACACGACGGCCCGGATGCCGCCCACGAGCGTGTAAAGGGCCGTCACCACGCCGATGACGAGAATGACCTGAAAGTAGGTCGCCTCCAGCCCGGCCATGGTGGCAATCACCTTAATCGGGATGGCCGTAGCGAAGAGGCGCACCCCATCGGCCAGCAGGCGCGTGCCGAGAAAGGTGACGGAGGCAACCGCCTGCATGTTATCGCCGTAACGGTGTCCCAGAAAGGCGTAGGCGGTCTGCAGCTTGCCCGCGTAGTAGCGCGGCAACAGGTAGATGCCCACCAGAATTCGTCCCGCGAGGTAGCCAAGCGTGATTTGCAGGAACGTGAGCGTCCCCCCGTACGCCACCGCCGGCACCCCCACGACGGTGAGCGTGCTCGTCTCCGTGGCCACCACCGAAAAGCAGACGGCCCACCACGGCAGGTCGCGGCTGCCGAGAAAGTAGTCGTCGGTCGACTCCTGACTGCCCCCTGCCCAGATGCCAAACACGGCTACCCCGAGCAGGTACGCGGCGATGACGACGAAATCTAGGGTCGTGAGCATGCGTCCAGATGGATCGATCCCCGAAGGCCCCCTCACTGCTGCGTCCCCCAGCAAAAGCGGGCCAGCGCGAGTGTCAAGAAAGAAATCGTTTCTGAGGCGGAAAGTCGAGGCGGGGCGGGAATGCCGTCCAAAATTCGTCCTCTGCGGCCGTGGATACAATTTGGAACCGGTTCCAAAATTTCACCCCCCTCCAGAGACCGGTATATCCCGGGTTCAAGTGGGCTTAACGGCACCTCCCCCCTTGACTTTACAATGCCCTCTTCTTTGAATTTACGGTAACTGAAAATTCTGGCGAGCCGTACGCAGTGTGCCGTGCCCTCCACGCGGGATCTCGCTGGGACGCAGGGACGATTCTCAAGTATTGCCAGCACAAGCCAACTGAGACGAGATGCCTAGAGCTATACAGTTCCTCAAGTCAATCTTCTCCCTGGGAGCCCCCGTCGGCCGGATTGTGCTCGGGGGAGTCCTCGCGCTTGCCCTCACCGCTATGGCAGTTCCTGGAAGCGCTTCGGCCCAGCATACGGTTTCGGGAACGGTTACGGGCTCGACGAATGGGGAGCCGCTTCCGGGCGTCAACGTTCGGGTGGTTGGGACCCAGACCGGGACGGCCACCTCCGCGGACGGCCAGTACGAACTGACGGTCTCAGACTCGGAGGCCACGCTCCGGTTCTCGTTCGTGGGCTATCAGACCCAGACGATCGACATTGAAGGGCGCTCCACGATCAACGTGACCATGGAGCCGGAAACCCTGACCGGAGAAGAGCTCGTGGTCGTCGGATACAGTGAAGAGCGCCGGGCCGACCTCACTGGATCGGTGCAGGTCGTAGACACGGAGGACCTGCAGCAGTTGCCGGGCGGACAGCTCTCAGACAAGCTGCAGGGAAACGCCGCGGGCGTGAGCGTGATCTCGTCTGGGCAACCGGGCCAGGACCCGCAGATTCGGATTCGGGGAATCAACACGTTCGGCAATAATACGCCGCTCTTCGTCGTCGACGGGGTCAGTACCCAGTCTATCAATAACCTGAACCCGGAAAACATCCAGTCTATTCAGGTCCTGAAGGATGCCAGCTCAGCGTCCGTGTACGGAGCGCGAGCCGCGAACGGCGTCGTGATCATTGAGACCAAGCAGGGAGAAGGCGACCTGAGCATATCGATCAATTCCTCCGTTGGGATGTCCAGGCAGCCGGACGAGAGCAATCCCTGGAACATGGTCGACCCCCAAGGACGGGCCCAGCTGAAGCTCCTTGCGGCCTGCAATTCGAATCAAGGGGTGAGTGGCTTTACGCCGTCGGACCCACAGTACTCCTTCCCAAACGGATGCGGACAGTATCCGAACGGAAGCCTTGGCTCGGCCGAGCTTCCCAACTACGTCCTGCCGGCCGGGGCCGACGAGGCCAATCCGGAGGATTATTTCGTCGTGCCGGAATACTCCGGGGACCTCTCCCCCGCCGACTTCACCCAGATCGTTAAGGCCAATAGGTCCGGAACGGACTGGTTTGACGCGATCAACCGGACGGGCACGACCACCAATACCAACCTCACGGCGAGTGGCGGCGGCGAAAACGGCAGCTATCTGCTTGGACTGGGGTATCGCAAAGAGGAGGGAACGGTGAAGAAGACGTTCCTGGAGCGGCTCTCCCTTCGCGTCAACACGACGTACAAGATCAACGACAACATCCGCGTGGGCGAGAATCTCTCCTACACGGCGGAAGAGAATTTTCTGACCAACGAACTCAATGAGGGAAGCGCAATTGGGATGGCGATGCGCATGCGGCCCATTATTCCGGTGCGCGACATTAAGGGCAATTTTGCCGGGACACGAGGAAATGGGCTCGGCAACGCGGAAAATCCTGTGGCCTATCGGGCACGAACCCGAAACGACGAGAACCTGAACAAGCGCCTGTTCGGGAATGTCTTTGCGGAGGTTACCTTCCTCGAGGATTTCCGCTTTAAGTCGCTCGTTGGGGGCGCTGTCGAATCCGGCTACAACCAAACCTTCCAGTTCCCGACGTACGAGAACTCGGAGAACAACGCGATCAACGCGCACACGGAACAGGCGTGGAATAACTACGACTGGACGTGGACGAACACGGTGAACTACAACAGCACCTTCAATGAAAATCACAACGTCTCGGCCCTTGGAGGGATCGAGTGGAAGCAGGATGTCGATCGCTTCGAGTCTGCGAGTGTCCAGGACTTCTTCTCATTCGACCAGAGCTTCACGAATCTCGGGAATGGAACCGGAACGAAGTCTGTGAGCAGCTCCAAGACAGTGGTAACTCTCTCTTCCCAGTTTGGAACCCTCGACTACAACTACGCCCGGCGCTACTATCTGAGTGGGACGATCCGCCGAGACGGCTCCTCCCGGTTTGTGGAGAAGAATCGGTGGGGCATTTTCCCGGCCGCGTCCGCTGGGTGGAGAATTACCGAAGAGCCGTTCATGGAGGGGAGGCTTCCCTGGCTCACCGACCTGAAAATTCGGGGGTCGTGGGGCATCATGGGAAATCAGCTCAACGTGGATCCGAACAACGCCTTCACGCTGTTCGGAAGCCAGCAGTACGCGTACAACCTCTCGGGGGACAACGCCTCGACCGCCCAGGGTTTTGCGGCCAGTCGCATCGGGAATCCCAACGCCCAGTGGGAAGAGCAGCGGAACACGAACATTGGCGTCGACCTCAGCATTCTCGATGGAAAGGTCGAAGCGACCGTCGATTACTACGTCAAGAAGGTCGAGGATCTGCTGTTTAACCCCGAGCTTCCGGGGGCGGCCGGCCAGGCGGCCCAGCCGTTCAAAAACGTGGCCAGCATGGAGAATACGGGCATCGACGCCTCCGTGCGAAGTCAGGTGACAATCGGGGATCTGCGGATCGACGGCAGCATCAACGTCACGTCGTACAACAATGAGATCACCAAGGTCTCGACGAGGGCCGACGCCTTTTCGTCGGAGTCTCGCCGCTTTAACGCCGCGAACATCGTGCGCAACGAGGTCGGCCACCCGGTATCCTCCTACTATGGCTATCAGGTCGTCGGCTTCTGGAGTAGCGAGAAGGAAGTTCAGAACGCAAACCAAAAGGCCCGGCAGGAGACGGGCAATCCCGATGCGACCTACCAGACCGCTGCGGCTCCGGGCCGGTTCCGCTACAAGGACGTGAATGGGGATGGCCAGATTACGGCGGACGACCGGACGTTCCTCGGCAGTCCGAATCCGAACTTCACCGCCGGGTTGAACCTGAACCTCAACTACAGCAACTGGAACCTGAGCATGTCCTTCTATGGCTCGCAGGGCGCCGAGCTGTGGAATCAGGTGAAGTGGTGGACCGACTTCTTCTCGAGCTTCAACGGTGGCAAGTCCGTCGAAGCTCTAAAGGATTCGTGGAAGTACGGGCAGGACAATTCAGACGCGACCGTTCCGATTCAAGAGACCCAGCGGACCTTCAGCACCAACCAGGTCCCCAATTCCTACTTCGTGGAGGACGCCGACTACCTGCGCCTCCGGAATCTCCAGCTGGGGTATACGGTGCCTTCGAGCTTGATCCAGCGCTTCGGGGTACAGAAGCTCCGGGTGTACGTGCAGGGCAATAACCTGCTCACGTTCACCAACTACAGCAATCCCGAGCCGGAGATCGGCGGAAGCGGCCCTGCAGACGCGACCAGCTTTGGGATCGATGAGGGGTCCTATCCCACGCCTCGGCAGTACCGGTTTGGTGTCGACCTCACGTTCTGAGCCCCTCTGTCCCGTACGCACCACACTCTACGAGCTTTACGACATATCCGAGAGACTCATGAGACTGACTCGAATGACAGACGGCAGAACAGTTCGATATTCAGCAGCAATAGGCGCAGTCGTTCTCCTGGCCTTCGGGGTCGTGCTGTCGGCCTGCGACCTGATGAATGGCGAGTTTTTGGACCGTGGGGCCCGAGGAGCCGTCAGTGAGGAGGTGCTGGCGAACTCGAACGGAGGGGTCAACGCCCTCCTCAATTCCGCCTACGGGGCCCTGACGGCGGTGGCGGAAAGCGGCGCGGCCCTCGGCGGCGGTTTGGCCTGGGAGAGTGCCCAGGACAACTGGGTGTACGGCTCCGTGGCCGGCGGCGAAGCCTACAAGGGAAGCATTGGCGGAGACCAGGCCGCCATCCTCACCATCGCCAAGATGCAACACGACCCCTCAGTGGGATATTTCAATACGAAGTGGAAGACCCTCTACGAGGGCGTGTCGCGGGCGAACAACGTGCTCGCCGTGCTGCCGAAGAGCGACAAGGTGGCCAATCCGAAGCAGGTTGAGGCCGAGGCGCGCTTCCTGCGGGCTCACTTTTACTTCGATCTGAAGCGAAACTTCGGACAGGTGCCCTGGGTGGACCAGAACACGGAGAATCCCAATCAGCCGAACACCGGGGAAAACCACCCGAACGTGTGGACGAAGATCGAAGCGGACCTCAAGTTCGCCAAGAAGAACCTGCCGGGCACTCCGTCCGAGGTGGGGCGGGCCTACAAGTGGGCCGCGCGGGCGTACCTGGGCAAGGTGTACCTGTACCAGGAGAAGTGGCAAAAGGCTCTCACTGAGCTCGAAGGGGTCATTGACAATGGCACCAACGCGAACGGGACCGCCTTCCAGTTGACCCCGGCGTACCAGGACATGTTTAACCCGGCGACGGAGAACAACTCCGGGACCGTGTTTGCCGTGCAGAACACAGGGAGCGACGGGTCTGGAGGCATTGGAAACTCCCGGGGGGGAGCCGTGCTGAACTATCCGCACGGAGGGCAGAGCCCATTCGGCTGCTGCGGCTTCTACCAGCCGTCGCAGTGGTTTGTGAACTCGTTCCGGACTGGGAGCGACGGGCTGCCGACTCTGGACCGGGCGGCCGGCACGAGCGTGAAAAACGACCAGGGCGTCGAGGCCAACGAGAAGTATTCCCTCGGCACGCAGACGCTCGACCCGCGGCTGGAGTGGAGCGTGGGCCGGCGCGGCGTGCCTTACCACGACTGGGGGCCGCACCCGGGCGATCTGTGGATTCGAGATCAGGCCGTGGGAGGCCCCTACGCCCCGAAGAAGCACGTGTACCGGCGGAGCCAGGAAGACACATACGGAGCCACGAATTCCTGGGGCGCCACGGGATCGGCGGTCAACTACAAGATTATTCGGTTTGCCGACGTCCTCCTGATGGCAGCAGAGGCCAAGGCCGAACTCACCCAGGGCGATCTTGGCCTTTCGTACGTGAACCGGGTGCGCGACCGGGCCGGCAATTCCGAAAGCAAGATCACCTATGATATGAACAAGGAATTTGCCCTAAAAACGGTAAACTCCGAATCCGCAATGCTCAGCACCAGCCCTGAACAGTACGACTGGGTCGTGCGCGAGGATCGGCAGTCCACGTTTGTCTTCCTGGGGGGCGATCCGGGGAATAGCGACAACTGGAATGAATACGTGCTGCCGGACTACAACGTCGAACCCTACGGCTCATTCGGCGGGAAGAAGGACGCTCTCAAGAAGATTCGATTCGAGCGGATGCTCGAGCTGGGCATGGAGGGCCACCGCTTCTACGACCTCGCCCGCTGGGGCACTGCCGATCAGCAGCTCCAGGACTACTACGACTTCGAGACGAGCGATGCCGGCCCGAATAACTTTGCCAAGTCGAACCTCACCGGCGGCGACTTTACGACGGACAAAAACGCGGTCTTCCCCATTCCGCAGCGCCAGATCGACCTGAGCGTTACGGGGGATGGACCGATGCTGGAGCAGAACCCGGGGTATAAGTAAGACAGACGGCGAATCCGAACCGAACTCGTTTGCTCCTTCGCCTCCCGAGAGGGACGCAGGCGTTCCTCAGTACGACGGCCCTCCCGGATCCGGGCTCCACTGCGGGCCCCTGGATCAGGGAGGGCTGTTGTATGTTTCCCATCGATCGCAGAACTGCCCGCCCTTCGTCGAGAAGTCAGCTCCTATTGATAATGCACTGGACTCGCATTTTCGTCGTTGTTTTGGTGGCCGGGGCTCTCGCCGCGTGCGAGTCGGCCTCCCGGAAGACCCTGTTTTCGAAACTCCCCTCCGACTCGACGGGCATTACGTTCACGAATGAAGTGGAAGGGCGTCCGGGACG
>JBDGQM010000205.1:0-6225 GCA_042219065.1 Salinibacter sp.
GATGACCTGCCAAGGGATTTTTCGGGACTGAATTCAAAACTGTCCGGTAGGTAGGGTTGGGCGTTTTGAGTTGGGAGTTGTGGAGGGGGAATCGTTTTGGTCGTTTTCCTACATTGACTTCTCTGTCTTCATGTGGACGCGCCGTTCTGGGTCGGGCTGGGTACTTGTGCTCGTTCTCTCTCTGGCGATTGGAGGACTGGCGACGCCCGGGCACGCGCAGGAGCGGGGAGAGATTCCCAAGATTTCGAACGCGGAGCTCATGTTCGAACAGGGCCTCGCGGCCTACGAGCGGGGCGAGTACGAGACGGCCTACCAGCGCTTTCGGCTCGTCAACGAGTTTGAGCTCAACCGGAAAACGACGGCGGCGCTCTTGATGAGCGCCAAAGCCCTCGTCCAGCTGCGGCGGTACCGAGAGGCCGTCGACCGGCTCAACACCTTGCTCAACCGGTACCCGGAGACAACCTACCGGCAGGAGGCGAAGGCACTTCTCGAGCGGGCTGAGAGCCGCCTCCAGGACGGGACCCAGGTGCGCGATACCCTTCGCATCGGGGTGACGCTCCCCATGAGCGGGGCGCGCGTGTCCCTGTCTCAGGCCCTGTTCAACGGCATTCGCCTGGCCGTCGACGAGCACAATGGCCTTCAGCGACGGTTTCTCCGACCGCCCGGGCTTCAGCCGTCCGCCGACACGTTTGAGGTCTACGATACGGAGGAGGTCCACGGAGACAGTCTGTCGGAGGCGGAGGGCGCGACCACCGTGGCAGCACCGACGGACACCGTCCGGGTCGACTCGATGCGGGTCGTCACGGAACAGACGGAGCGTCCGGACTGGGTGGCCAAGATGTATTTCCGTCGGCTCGGAGACCGTCCGGCGAGTGCCGGGGCCGCCGTCGACTCTCTCGTGCGGCGCGACCGGGTCGATGTGATCCTGGGGCCCATCGGGAGCGCGGCGGCGCGGCCGGCCGCCCGGCGGGCCGAAGAGGCCGAGGTGCTGCTCGTGGCACCATTGGCGACCGACGAAAGCGTGTCCAAAGGCCGCGATTATGTCTTCCAGGCCAACCCGACGATTTTGACCCGGGGCCGCGTGATGGCCCGATTTGCGAAAAACGGGATTCTTCTCGACCGTGCAGGGATCATCTATGAAGAGGGCAACACCTATAGTGCACGGATGGCGAAGGGATTCCAGAGGGCGGCCCGTCGGCACAACCTCGAGGTGCCCCTCACCATTCCCCTCCAGGATTCGCGGGACTGGTCCCGGCTGCCCACCTTGATCAAAGAAGATTCGACCCTCATCGAGACCGATTCCGTCCGCGCCCGACGAGACTCCGCGACCACCGATTCGCTGGTCGCCGTGCCAGAGGCCTACTATCTTCCCGTGGCGGGCCGGGGCACTACCGGCAAAATTCAGGGGGCCCTCACGGGGATGCGAGAAGCATTTCCCGGGAAGCGCGCGCTCGGCAACGCCGAGTGGCACAATCTTCCCTTCGCAGACGCGGCCAGTTCAGCCACGGCCACCTACACGAACGGCTTCTTTGTGCAGACAAGTCGCCCTGCGGTCCAGCGGTTCGTTCGGCGCTACCGAATGCTGACGGGCACGACGCCGGACAGGCTGTCTACCGATGGGCGGCGCCTGGCCTACACCGGATACGACGTTGCCCGCTTTCTGCTGTCCGTGCTTTCGCCGTCGCCGACCCAGCTGGATCCGGAGACCCTCCGCACGGCCCCGACCTACGAGGGACTCGGGGTGCGCATCGGGTTCGAGGGGAAGAATAGAAATCAAGCCCTGTTTATTCACCGGTACCGCAACAATCAGATTGAGCGTCTTCGGTGAGCACTCGGGTGGTCTCGGGTTCGGAGGGCGCGGGGGCGAACCGGGGAGGACTTCCGGGCGATCCATCGGGGATTAACGGTGCTCGGAGGAACAGACCCACCCCCCTGGCGTTTCGGCTGCGCGCTACGTCTCGCGCCTCCGGTTATCAATCGGGGCGGCGCTACTAAGTAGGTCAAGGGAAAAACATTAGCCACGCATCCGAAAAACCCGGACAGTCATCCCGCACACCGACCGCCGTCGGGGATCTTTTCGCCCCAGGCGGTGCTCACTATCGAAAAGATCCTGATCCCGACAGCAGTCGGGAGACGTGCTCACGAAGGGTTTTTCGGATGCGAGTAGAATAGCGTACTTTCTCGGGTCCACTTAGCAGAGGCGGGCAGAGAATTTCACTGACTGTGTCTCGGTACTGGCATTCCTCCATGCGTTCTTCGGTGCTCGTTTCTGTTCTGCTCGGTACCCTCGTGGGCCTCCTCGTCGGTTGTTCGGGGAGCGAGCAACTCACGTACAAAGGGCCCGAGGAGGCTTACAAGAAGGGCATGACCCAGTTCGAGGAGGGAGACTATCAGCAGTCCATCCGGCTCTTCCGGGCGGTCTTTGAGTATGGGCGGGGAAACGAATGGGCCCCGAAGGCGCGCTTTCAACTTGCCCTGGCCCAGCGCAAACTGGGGAAGCATCTGGTAGCGGCGAACGAGTTTAAGCGCTTCACGCAGCTGTATCGCAACAACGAACTGCTTCCGCGCGCCGAATTCGAGCGCGCCAACTCATACTATCTGCGCTCGCCCATGTACCGGCTCGACCAGTCGGACTCGCGGGAGGCCATTTCTCTCTTCCGCCTCTTCATCGACCGGTACCCGAATCACGACCTCGTGCCGGAGGCCGAAAAGAAGATTGAAGAACTGCGGGCCAAGCTTGCCCGGAAGAAATACGCCGCGGGGCGGCTCTACGAGGAGCGAGACATGTGGGAGGCCGCCACCACGGTCTACGAAGACGCGTTCGACCAGTATCCGGACACCCCCTGGGCCGACGACGCGCTCTTCGGGGCAGTGCGCTCGTACATCCGATACGCGGATCGAAGCGTTCGGCAAAAGCAAGCCGAGCGGTACCAGAAGGCGATTCAAAACTACAACCGGCTTACTCAGCTTTTCCCGGAGAGCGACCTGGCCAAAAAGGCGGAAGGGCTCTACACCGAGGCGCGAAACAAACTCGACCGCGTGCAGGCCCGCGATGGGGAGCAGTCGCTGGCGCAAGAGGACACGTCCGGCGGCTCGAACTAAGCGAAGGGGTCAGCTGGCCCGAGGTGCCATGGACATCGGTCTTTTTGGGGGATCCTTCAATCCTCCGCACATCGCCCACCTCGTCGTGGCGGAGGTCGTCTGCGACCAGTTTGACCTGTCTGAGGTGTGGTGGATTCCCAACGCGACCCCGCCCCACAAGCCCGACGACGAGCTGGTAACCGTCAACCACCGGCTCGCGATGACCCGAACGGCCGTGGAGTCGAACGCAAGGTTCCGGGTGTGCGACGTCGAGGTGCAGCGGGACGGTGTCTCGTACACAGTCGAGACGCTCCGCGTCCTGCAGGAGCAGCATCCCGACACGGACTTTGCCCTCCTTCTCGGGAGCGATAGCCTCGACCACCTCGGCGAGTGGCATTGTCCCGACGAGATCGCGGAGCGCGTTCCGCTCATCGTGTACAAGCGGCCCGGGGCGATCAAATCGGTGGCCGCGCCCCGGTTTGCCAACCATGTCCGGTACGCGTCGGCCCCCATCATGGAGGTCTCCAGCACCGAAGTCCGGGCGCGCCGCCGGGCCGGGCGGTCCATTCGGTACCTCGTGCCGGAAGGGGTCCGAACCTACATCGAGGCCCACGATCTCTACCGAGGCCCCGAGTAACGGATTGCCCGTCGAGCGCCCGAAGTGTGTGCCCCGATCCGTACGGATCCGTGGCAGGACTGTCAGTATCGTTGCGTCGGGGCGGGGACCTCACGCCCCTCTGCGTGGTTTGCAATGCCACGTTGCTTGGTCGCAAAGCTTGCGGCGCTTCTCCGTATTTTGTTGCACGAACTCCTCAACCCACCATGGCCGTTACCGAGTCTACGATGATGGAGCTGGGCCAGCCCGCGCCCGACTTTTCGCTGCCCGCCGCCAATCCCGAGGTCGACGACCGCGGGGGCGACACCCGCTCGCTCGCGGATTACGACGACGCCGACGTGCTCGTCGTGGTCTTCATGTGCAACCACTGTCCGTACGTGAAGCACATTGAGGAGGCCCTTCTCGACGTGGCACGGGACTATCAGCCGCGGGACGTGCAGTTTGTGGGCATTTGCTCGAACGATGCGGAGCGCTACCCGGACGACTCGTTCGAGAGCATGGCCGAGCGGGCCCGGGAGAAAGACTACCCATTTCCGTACCTGCAGGATGAGACTCAGGAGGTCGCCGAGGCCTATGCAGCGGCGTGCACGCCGGACCTTTACGTCTTCGATGCGGACCGGACGCTCGCCTATCGTGGCCGCTTCGACGAGACCCGTCCCGACAGCGGCGAGGCGCACGGCGAGGATCTGCGGCAGGCCCTCGATGAGTTGCTAGAGACGGGGGCGGTGACGATGGAGCAGCATCCGTCCATGGGGTGCAACATCAAGTGGAAGCCGAACCGAGAGCCCGCCCACGTGTCGTAGGGGCGATCTCCTGCTCGATCGGGGGGGGGGATGATGAGGAAGGTGCTTTCGACGGCTGCGGAGTGTGTAGCATGAGGTCCAGGCTCATGGGGTTGCTGTTTGGCTCAGGGAGCGTCATTTTGTGTAGAGAGTTCGGGGCAGTGACGCCGGTGAAGGGAGCGTCGGAGGCCCTGTGCCACATCCAGGCTGATGTTTTGTGCTCATGTTCGACGGACGGGCATTCCGAACCTGGCCCCACATTCTGGTCGGGGCGTGTGGCCTGGCTGTCCTCTTCCTCGGCGTGATGGTGATGGCTGAAGAGGTGATCGGCGACGGGGCCCGGGTCACCCAGGCCGGCCTGAGAATGTGTGCGGCGGCGTTCGTCGGCTATATTGCCGTGGCGTGGCTCATTCGCCGCGACGAGGCCCGATCCCGGCCCTTCCCGTGAGCGCGGAACGGTTGGGCGGGCAGAATCATCGACCAGATCTCTGCATTAAACCACTGTCATTCCGCCGACGCCTTTGACTTGGTACTCGTACCTGGAAGCGCTTCCACGGCTATGGGCCTCAGAAGCTGTTTGGTGGATGGATATTCAGCCGAGACACAGCGGGCGACGTGCACGAACGGGGCCCAAACGAGCCCTGTAGCAGCGCTACCGGGCGAGTGCAGAACCCGTTCTGCACAAGATCCGCGAAGTCGCAGGCCATAGACAGTCCGCCAAATAGCTTCTTATCCCATCGTTTCGGACATCGCACTCCCACTGACTAGAACTTTGAGGTGATAGCTATGAGCAGCGACGCAGTTGACACGACGACGCCCGAGGAGGAACGTTCGGCCTTCGAGACGGCGCAGGAAGAGGAGGACGACGTGGATCCGCGGACCATCCCGGAGAAGCTGGAGGAGCCCCCTCCGGTGGGCGACGAGATTGAGTATCCGGACTACCCCGAGGAGGATCACGAGACGTGGCAGATTCTCGTCGAGCGCCAGATGGAGCAGTTGCCGGGACGGGCCTGCGAGGCGTACATGCGCGGGCAGGAGGTCCTGCAGCTGGAGGCCGATCGCATTCCGGACCTCGCGAACCTGAGCCGGCGCCTCGAAGAGGAGACGGGATGGACCGTGGCCAATGTGCCGGGCCTCATCCACGAGAAAGACTTCTTCTCGCTGCTGTCCCAGCGCAAGTTTCCGTCGACCAATTACGTCCGCGGCCGCGACGAACTGGACTACACGCCGGCCCCCGACTGCTTCCACGACATCTTCGGCCACATGCCGATGCTCACGCAACCGGATTTTGCCGACTTCTACCAGCTGTACGGGCAGGCGGCGCAGAACGCGGAGGGGGCCGACCGGCCGCGACTGGAGCGGTTTCACTGGTTCACCGTCGAGTTTGGGCTGATTCAGGAGCAGGGCGAGAAGCGCATCTTCGGGGCCGGCATCGTGTCCTCGAACGAAGAGGTCACGCACGCCCTGTCCGACGAGGTGACCCTCCACCCCTTCGACCCCGAGCACATCGTGGAGAAGGACGACTACGAGGTGTACAACCTGCAGGAGGACCTCTTCGTCCTCGACTCCTTCGAGCAACTCGTGGAGGGCTTCCGCGACTGGACGAAGAGCCGAGGGCTTCTTTAGTGGACCAGCAAAAAGTACGTTGGCTCTTGCGCATCCGAAAACCCAACTGCAAGCACGTCATCCCGACGGTCGTCGGGACTCGAAAACCATCGGTCCTGAGCTTGACTCAGGATCTTTTCG